>JAITJI010000001.1 GCA_031279015.1 Spirochaetaceae bacterium | reverse complement strand
CCCCCGGCCACATAGATGATGATCAGCATGTTGAGGTTGTTCAACATTCCAAAATTCAGGGCCACCATGTATAGGGCGGTGAGGCCCATAAAACTGGGGAACATCTGGAGGATCATCACGAAGAGGAGCCCCATCTTGCGGCCCCGGAAATGGAACCGGGCAAAAACAAAAGCCGTCATGGTATGCAGGATTATCGAAAATACCGTGGTTAACACCGCCACATACAGGGTGTTGAGATACCAGGTCAGGTATTTTGTTTTTTGAAACAGCCTGAGGTAGTTGGCAAAGGTCGGATTATTCGGGATCATGCTGCTCCGGGCAATGCCGTTCAAGGGATTTACCGATGAACCGATTACCCAAAGAAGGGGATAGAGTACAAGTGCTACCACGATAATAAGTTCAATATAGATAAGCATCCCGGTGATTATTTTTTTAATCTTATATGCCTTCATATTAATCCTCCTTGAAAGCGCGGGTGCGCAGCAGATTCCAGGCGGAAACGGAAGCGATCACAATAAAAATAAAAATACTCAGGGCCGAAGCGTAGTTGTACATCCGCTGATCAATGGTTAATTTAAAAATCCATGAGATAAGGATATCCGTGAAGCCGGCCATCTGAAAGGCCGGGTTTGGCGGTCCGCCGTCGGTGAGAAAGTAGATCATGTTGAAGTTGTTAAAGTTAAAGGTGATACTCATCATCAGCTGGGGGGCCGTGGAGGTCAGGACAATAGGCAGGGTAACGGACCTGAACTGCTGGAGGGAATTGGCCCCGTCTATCTGGGCGGCCTCATAGAGCTCCTGGGGAACGGTGGTCATAATTCCGGAGATCAGGGCCATAAAGTAGGGGAATCCCAGCCAGACATTCACCAACACCAGGCAGAGCCGCGCCCAAAAAGTATTGGACAAAAAGGGAATCGCCGTGTGAATAAGGCCGATCTTGAGGAGCAGCTGATTTATCGCCCCGTCCTGGTGGAGCATGGCCCGGAAAACCATGGTTGAAACGATCCCCGGAACCGCCCAGGGCAGGATAAATATGGCCCGCCAGACCTGCCGCAGTTTTACTGCCTTAGCCCGCAGGATCAGCGCCTGGAACAAGCCAAAGGCATACGCAGAAAAGGTTGCCAGGAAAGCCCAAATCACGGTCCAGATAAATATCTGAACAAAGGTACTGCCCCAGATCCTGATCCGTACAATATCGGCAAAGGTGTTAAAGCCTATCCACTCTACCAGCCGCCGGGGGGGAATAAAATTCATGTTGTAATTGGTAAAGGCCACCAGGACCGCAAAGACAATCGGCACTATGGAGATAAAGATCACCAACAGTATGCCCGGGGTGATCATGATATACTCAAAAGAGGCAGTCCAAAGATGCTTAAAGTACTGAATGCTGGTGATCCGTTCTCCTGCTTCAATACACTTCCGGGTCCTGTAGGCATCCAGGATATTCCATATCCAGATTACAAGAAAGATCAGAAGGACCATGGCAGAGATAATACCCCCCAGCATAAGCATGATCGAGTGATCGTAGACCTTTACGCTTGAGTTTTCCCGGGCTATAGTCCCCAGGGTTATCAAACCCCAAATCCCCCGGATAAAAAAACCGGCGTTGCGGAATTGGGCTTCCGCGTTACCGGTGATAATGTTAATGCTGCCGGTAAACAGTTCAATACCGGCAAGGATCAGTTGAAACACAAAAAATGTTGCGGCCTTGATCTTCTGTTTATTGAATAACTGTCCGCTTCCCCATACAAGGGCGGAACATATAGTAACAACAATACTCATCCGTACACCCCCCTTTGAATATAAAGGCGGAGATGTACGGAAGGACAGATAAGAGTCCGCATCCCTTCCGGACATCCCCGGCCTGCACCTATCTTGACTTACCCGCCATCATAAGAGCCGTATCGTAGGTCTCCATGGCCTTCTTCTGGGCGTCAGGAACCGAAAGCTGGTTGTCCCAGGTAAAGGTGAAAAGAGCCTTCTGGGCGTCCCATGCCTGGGCCATTTCGGGAATGATGGGCATGGGGTCCGCAAAGGGCGCCTGCTCCATGATCCCGCGCAGATAGGGATCATCCCGGAGTCCCTCAATGTCGCTGATATCCTTATAAGCCGCCAGTTTACCTGTCGCCTTAAACTGGATGGTCACCCCTTCCACGCTGGTCAGGTAATCCGCAAAGGCAAAGGCAGCCTCAGGATTTTGGGAATAACTGGAAACTGCGGCGATAATATTACCGCTGAAACAGCGGGGCTGTTTGCCTTCTATGGCCGGCAGTTTTGACACCCCAAAATTGATGCCGTTCTTCTTTGCGTCTTCAATCGCCCAGGGACCGGTGATGGTAAAGGGCACTTCTCCCCGCTGAAAGGCAGCCACCGTGGAATCCCAGATGGCATCGGCCACATTAACGTTGTAATACTTCCGCAGGCTGTGGTGGAATTCCACCCCCTTCCGCGCCGCCTCGCTGTCCCAGCCGGGGTTTTTGTAATCGTCCATATTTTCCCCAAAGAGTTTCATGCCGTAGGCGGTGAGGAAAAAGTAATTATGGTAGGAATCGTCTACCTGCCAGCGGAGGGCGTACTTGTTGGCCGAAGGATTATTCCACTTTTCGGCAAACTGTTTTATCTCCTCAAAACTCTTAGGCGGCGGCGTATCGCCCAGAAGATCCCTGTTGTAGAAGAAGGCGATGTTCTCCGTGGATATGGGAACCGCATAGAGCTTACCGTCAACATCAGTACAGGTTTTTATGGACGCATCAAGCAGAATTTCGTTATACTTCTGCTGCAACTCCGCCGGGAAGGGCTCGCAGATCCCGTCAATGATCGCATTGCCTATGTGATCGTGGGGCATAAGAAACACATCAGGACCGATACCCGCAGGACCGTCCAGGGAAACTTTAGGCCGGGAATCAACATTACCGACGTTTTCAAAACTGACGGTTACATTGGGATACTGTTTGTTGAATCCTTCAATCACCGCATTAGCCCAGTCATTGCTGTCCATCCATACCATCAGCGTACCGGATACTCCATCGCCGGCAGCGGAAGAGGCGTCTTTCTTTGCGCAAGTTCCCAGGGCAAGGATCATCATCCCGCAGAGAGAAACCATCACAATCGTTTTCAGTTTTTTCATTTTGTCCTCCAAAACACTTTTTTATAATACACCGCCATGATAAAGGGCGGTATTATACCCTTATACAGGGATCGCCGTGGAAAATCCCGGTGAAAACAACACCTGCAGAGATGACAAGATGGACAAATACTCTGTTCCGCTACCGGTCAAGACAACGATCCAATAAAGATACTTTGTGAAAGACCTGAAGTCTTTTGTTTTTCAAAATATCCTGCCAATAGTTATATTTTAATTCGCTTCAGGTAAAAGTCAATAAAAAATACAAAAAAGACTACAGGGAAGCCCGATATATCCCCAGGGAATGAAAATCCTCACTTTTGGTCTTCAACTCATCCATCGCCGCATCAAAAAGCTCCGGTTTATCGGGAATACTGACATCCACGTAGAAGAGATAGCGCCAGGGCTGGCCCTGGATTGGCCGGGATTCCAGCTTGGACAGGTTGATCCCCCGTTCAGAGAGGATCTTGAGGCAGGCAAAGAGGCTGCCCGGCTCATCGGAAACCGAAAACACCAGGCTGGCCTTGTTCGGCTTATCCGATCCCAGGCTGGGGGGCACAGGCGCCCTGCCGGTCTCCTGCCGCCGGAATGTATCACAACCCATACGGCCGGATATGTCGTAACCCACACGGCGGGTTATAATCACAAACCGGGTATAGTTGAGAGGATTGGTTTCAATCCCCGTCTTGAGCACCTTAAGTCCATGGGCCGTGGCCGCCGCTTCCCCGGCAATGGCCGCGACACGGGTCCGGTCCCCGCTCTCCCTAAGGATGGAGGCCACTGCGGCGGCGGTATTGTAGTAGGGTTCCGGATGCCATTCGGGGTGTTTATCCAGAAATTCCCGGCACTGAATAAAGCCCTGGGGATGACTCCGCACCACCCGGATGGAATCGAGTTCCGCTTTCTCATCGCCAATGAGGCAGTGGACTATCCGGAGCTTCAATTCCCCCACAATAGCCACATCAGGATACCGCAGAAAGAGGTCGTAGTTTTCGTGGATCGAACCGGCAAGGCTGTTTTCCACCGGCACCACCCCCGCCGCGGCGGAACCGTCAAGAACCGCATCAAAGACCGCGCCGAAACCCGGACAGGAGAGCCGGGGGACCTCCTCCCCAAAGGCCCGCATCAGGGCCAGTTCCGCAAAGGCGCCGCTTTCCCCTGAAAAGGCCACCGGTGCAGAGACGGCTCCGGGGGAAGGAACCGGTTCTGCAGCGCTGGAGAGGAACACAATGCCCTCCTTCCGTCCGCTGTGTTGATGGGGCAGAGGGGTCCGGAGCAGTTCCTTCCCCACCACCGGGGCCAGGGCTTCGATATCCCGCAAAAGCCGCTCAAACTGTTCAGGGTAGAGCGACTGAGGCCCGTCCGAGAGGGCCTCATCCGGCCGGGGGTGAACCTCCACGGTGAGCCCGTCCGCCCCGGCGGCAACAGCCGCCAAAGCTGCGGGGGTCACTTTGGCCCGGATCCCCACGGCATGGCTGGGATCCACGATCACCGGCAGATGGGAGAGTCCCTTCACCACCGGTATAGCGGAAATATCCAGGGTATTCCGGGTATAGGTTTCAAAGGTCCGGATCCCCCGTTCGCAGAGCACCACATCCCGGGTACCCGATGCAAGGAGGTATTCAGCGGAGAGCAGCCATTCTTCGATGGTAGCCGAGGGTCCCCGCTTGAGAAGCACCGGTTTGCCAATGGCCCCTACCCGCTTGAGGAGCTCAAAGTTCTGCATATTCCGGGCGCCGATCTGGAACATATCCGTAAGATCCTTCATCTGATCTGCCAGCTCCGGGGACACCACCTCGGTAACGATGGGCATCCCACAGGTTTCTCCGGCGGCCTTCATAAACTCAAGGCCCTTCATCCCCAAACCCTGGAAGGCGTAGGGACTGGTCCGGGGCTTAAAGGCTCCACCCCGGAGGATCACCGCCCCGGACTCCCGGACCCGGTATGCGGTCTCCAGGATCTGCTCCCGGCTCTCCACCGCACAGGGCCCGGCGATGATCGATATCCGGGACCCGCCGACACTGACCGCCGGAATCGAATCGTATCCTCCCACGGTAACAATGGTGTCCTCCGCCCTGGTCTCCCGGGAGGCTAGTTCATAGGGTTTGGAGGTGGCCGCCACCCGTTCGACCCCGGGGAGCAGGGTCAGTTCCCCGATATCAGCGGAACCTTTACCGGAAGCGCTGATAAATTGGTCATCCCCCAGGGCCTGTTCCCTGACGGAAAAACCTCGATCCCGAAGAAAACCCCCAACTATTTCCTTGTCATGGGGAGAAATACCCTTGGAAAGCACTACGATCATGGATAGAGGGTACTCGTAAAAGTTGAAATTTACAAGCTCCTATTCCGTCTTGAATTTCGATACCTCTTTCACCAGTACCTCGATGTTCTCCTTGTTCTTTCCACTGATAGTATTAACCCGGTTTACCGCCACGATGATCTGGTCCGCCCCAATAGACATCTCGTTAATCCTGCCGCTTATCTCCCCGGTTACCCGTTCCAGATTCCGGCCTTCCTCAATTACCTGCTTGCTTCCCTCAAGCATCTCCTCCGAACTGTTCTTTACCATCTGGGTTATTTCGTTCAACTGGCCGATAGCCTCCAAAATCTGCTTGCTTCCCGTATTCTGCTCCTCCATGGCATTCCGGATATTCTCTTCCTGGTCTGAAACGGTTTTTACCCCGCTGTCTATAGCCTCAAACTTGTTGAGTACATTGTCGGTAGACTTGGTTATCTTGTCGATAGAGTCCTTGATCTTCTTGAGTACCGTACTGATAGTCTTGGACTGTTCCCCGGAATTCTCCGCCAGTTTGCGGATCTCATCGGCAACTACCGCAAAGCCTTTCCCCGCCTCTCCGGCATGGGCGGCTTCAATAGCAGCGTTCATGGACAAGAGGTTTGTCTGGCTGGCGATGTTTTCCATTACCGCATTGATCTCCAAAAGCCCTTCGGATTCCCGGGAGATCTCCTGGATGTCCGTTGCTACTTCCTGCAGACCCACACGGCCTACATCGGAGGCATCCAGCAGTTCTCTAACATTATCGGCATTTTTAACCAAGGTGTGGGTAACCGACTGGATGTTGGCAAGCATCTGCTCAATGGCCGATGAGGACCGGGCCACACTTTCGCCCTGATTGTCTACATGCCCCTTGAGTTTATCGATGTTGAAGGTGATCTGTTCCATGGCAACGTTGGTCTCGGAAACGCTGGCGGATTGATTCACAACCCGGGCCTTGACGCTCTGAATGTTTTCAGTGATCTGGTTGACCGCCGTAGCGGTTTGGGTCATGTTGCCGGCAAGCTCGTTTCCGACATCGAATAGAATAATGGCTTGTTTTTTTATGGTGGTCACCAGGGCCCTGATCTTTCCCAGGGTAGCGTTAAAGTACCGGGCCAGATCACCGATCTCATCTTTGGTATGGATGACAGCCGTCTTGGTAAGGTCCCCTTCACCTTCAGATATATCTTTGAGGGTACCGGCCACATTGACGATAGGTTTAGCAATGCTTCCGGAAACAAAGAAAACAATAACCGCCGAAACAATCACCGCAATCATTCCAAGGATGATGGTAAAAACAGTTAAGGCGTTGACATCCTCCAGAATGATATCCTTTTCCGTGCCCATCATCAGGGACCATTTGGTATCGGTTTGACCGATGGAAAAGGGATAGAGGATAAGTTCCAGATTTTTTTTAATGACTGTCGAATATACCGAAAAACGGTGTTTCTTCCCCTGCTGTACCGTCTCCTGGGCTATGTTAATCTCCTTATCGTACAGGATTTTTTGAGCGTCCTTGAGGAGATTACCGATATGCTCTTCACTATAGCTGGCAAGAATCGTACCGTTATTAGAATAAAGCGTCATGGCGGAGATGTCTCTCAGGGTTTGGTCGTTAATGAGATTGTCCACCACCAACTGGGTATAAGCCGTATTGACATTCACCCCTATCCGGCCTACTACTTCGTTGGTCCTGCGATGAATAACCGGCACGGTTATCTTTACGGTCAGAGTTTTTTTGCCCGCCACGATCTGAGGTACCGGATCGTATAGCATCTCTTTTCGTGCGTTTTCTCCTGTGAGGTTTTTCATCACCGTATCTATGTCATTATAGGTAAGGTGTTCAATCTCTCCGGACCGCCGGGTGTACCAGCTGGCCCACTGGCCGGTTTCTGTATTGCCGGTAATTCCCGCAAAAGAGGCATCTGTGCCGGGATCGATGGTATTGGGTTTAAAGACTACAAAGAGGGCGACGAACCGTTCTTCGGATCGTAAAACCGACTCCATAAACTGATCAAAGCGGATACGCTGCCCACCCACATCGGTCTTATCAAAATCAGACAGGGTGTCGGCCAGCGCATTGATGGTACTCAAATATTTTTCATACCCCGTTTGAATAACCCGGGCCTGTTCCGCCGCAAGCCGTTCCTGGGCTGTTTGTGAGGTATCCATTTGCAGGAAAGAGGCTCGGGTTAACAGAATGATAGATAAGGCAGCTATGATGCTAACCACAATAAAAATAACGATGAGACTTAAACGGTATCTTAGTTTCATACAGGTTCCTCCTGTAAATAAGACGATTCGATTTTTTTGGATCTATAAATTCGCCGGTTTTTTTTTAAAACCGGGCTCCGGATTGCAATCCCGGAATGCAGAGATACTAAAACTCGGCAATACGGTACAATCATCAGCAATCTAAAAACAGAATACAAATCGTCGTAAAATTAAAATATATTATGGAATAAATGGCGGATCATTTTTTTTAATTACCGGGAATTTCCAATTCCCTTTGAATACTCTCTTTTTCCATAAAAACTCAAAACAAATTTTGAAGACACATCACCAAAACTGTTCCTTCTTTAAATCTTAGCGAACTCAATATTCTTGTCAACATATAGAAAAAAATATTTAATAAATTTGTTTCGGATGCCGGAGGCTCTACACACCCTGAGCTCTACGGAGCCGGTCATTGATAGCCGCTCCCAGGCCGGTATCAGGAGCCAATTCAGCCCGGATACGACTCAGGCCCAGACCGTCAAAATCATGAAGCAGTTCAAAAAGCTTAGCCGCAGCTTCAGAAAGATCCCCCCCTTCTGAAAAGACCCGGTACACCGGTATGGTCTCCGGTTTCGCCTGCGGCGCCGCCCCGGGCGACAGCGGCATACCACGGACAGAGGAAACAGCAGGCGGAACGGGGGGAGGAACCGGCATTTTTTGAGTCGCAAACCAGGCGTCCCGGGAAGTCCCGTCGAAAAAGAGAATGCCTTCCCCGGGTCTGTAGTCCAGGGCCAGCATCTCTTCCCGGGAATGTACCGAAAGGAGCGTCCGGGGCGCATAGTGACTCTTCAGCATCCCCGGAGAAGCCGCCGGGACGGACAACAGGGAACCGGCGCCGCAGGACTCCGCAGCCAGGGAGCCGGCGATCTCCTCGATCCGTTCCCGGGAGATTCCGCCGGGACGGAGGATTCGGGGGGGATCCGTGCAGAGGTCCAGCACCGTGGATTCCACCCCTACCTCTGCAGGACCGCCGTCAAGGATGATATCCACCCTGTCCCCCAGCCCCTCCCGCACATGCTCTGCCCGGGTGGGACTGAGGCGGCCAAAGGGGTTGGCGCTGGGGGCGGCGATTGCCCCGGTGGAAAGGCGGATAAGCCTCTGAGCCCCCGGATGTGCGGGAAACCGGACTGCCACGGTAGGAAGGCCGCTGGTGGCCAGATCCGGAACTTCCCCTCCCCTGGGAAGGATCAGAGTCAGGGGGCCCGGCCAGAACCGGGCCATCAGGGCGGCGGCCCGTTCCCGGGAAGCCCTTTCAAGGAGGCTGAGGCGGGCGATCCGCTCCAGGGCGGCCGGATCGGCAATATGAACGATTAGAGGGTCAAACCGGGGCCGGCCCTTGGCTGCAAAAACCGCGGCCAGGGCTTTGGGGTTAAAAACATCCGCCCCAAGGCCGTAGACCGTTTCGGTAGGAAATGCCACAAGGAGGCCCGCGCTGAGGGCCTCCGCAGCAATCCGGACAGCATTGTCATCTTCTATAGATAAAAACTGCATATAAACCCTGCCAGCAATCCCCCGGAAGGCCAAAACGGAGCGCCGTTACAGCCAATGGCGGCGCTTAAAGACAATGATCATCCCCAGGGCGATAAGGATCATGATCCCCCAGGTGATGGGGTAACCATACCGGAACCCCAATTCGGGCATATAGGTAAAATTCATACCATAAACCCCGACGATAAAGGTCATGGGGATAAAAATGGTGGAAATAATAGTAAGGACCTTCATCACCTGGTTCATCCGATTGGACATGGCCGAAAGGTTTACTTCCATTACCCCGGCAAGAAGTTCCCGGTAGGTTTCCACGGTTTCTACGGCCTGGATCACATTTTCGTGAAGATCCGTGAGAAAGGGGGTCATCTCCCGGCTTAAAATGGGCGATTCCAGCCGCAGAAGGAGGTTGACGCTCTCCCGCAGAGGCCATACCGTCCGCCGCACCTGCAAAAGCCGCTGTTTAATCCTCTGGACATCCGGAATAAGGGTCTTGTCCTTTTCATCCATTGCCCGGTCTTCTATTCCCTCAATCTCCGAGCCCAGAAAATCCAGCACAATGAAAAAGGCGTCCACCACCGAATCGATGAGGATATAGGCCAGATAATCGGACCCCATCCTCCGTATCCGGCCGCCGTTGTTCATGAGCCGCCTCCGGATGCCGTCAAAGGAATCCCCAGGGATCTCCTGAAAAGTGATCACCGTATTCCCCTCAATAATCCAGCTTATCCGCTCAAAAATCAGATCTTCCCCTTCATGCAACCGGATAGATCTCATGGTGATAAAAAGATAATTGTCAAATTCCTCCACCTTGGGCCGCTGTTCAGCGTTAAGAATATCCTCCACCGTCAGGGGATGAATCCGGTATAGCTCCGCCAGCCGGTTGATGGCATCGCTGTTGTCAAGACCGACAACGTTTATCCAGGTTATGCCGGAAGAGGTTACGGAAGCCAAAAGCTCATCCACCGTATCCGCAGACCGGCTCCATGAGTTGGCGGAATCATAACTAATAATCGTAAGTTCCATACCAAACGATACTATGAGAAGGCCTGTCAGACAAGGCTCCTGCGTCAGGAAGAACCCTTGGCATGACACCTGCGGGATGATACCAGTTGATTAATGAGATTCGCCTGGTATCCCGCCCCAAAGCCGTTATCTATGTTCACCACCGAGATCCCCGGAGCGCAGGAGGTGAGCATCCCCAGGAGGGCCGAAAGCCCGCCGAAGGAGGCTCCGTAGCCGACGCTGGTGGGAAGGGCGATTACGGGGACCGAAACCAACCCGGCGATAACCCCTGCCAGGGCGCCTTCCATCCCCGCCGCGGCGATGATAACCCGGGCCTGCCGTATCTCCGGAAGCCGGGAAAAAAGCCGGTGGATCCCCGCCACCCCCACATCGGTAATAAGCTTCACCACGCTGCCAAAGAAGGCGGCGGTCAGGGCCGCCTCCCTGGCCGCCGGGAGATCCGAGGTTCCTGCGGCAGCCACCACCACAAGGCCCTGCCGGTCCGCGGGGGCGCGGAAGGAACCCACCGTGAGAAACCGGGCAAGGGCATCGTATTCAGTGTCGGGGAAACGGGAAACTATCCGGTCCGCCAGGGCCGGTTCCGCCCGGGTCCCCAGGACCGGGATGTCCCGCTCCCGCATACTGACGATGATAGCCTCCGCCTGGTCGATGCTTTTCCCCGAACAGTACACCACCTCGGGATAACCCGTCCGTTCCTCCCGCCGGGCGTCAATAACCGCGAATCCCAGATCGATATCCCCGGAAGCGGAGGATGGATGGAAACCAGCCCTGTCTTCCGGCGCGCCGGTGGGTTCTCCAGGGCTTTCCCGCTTCATCCGGGGGTTCCTTTCTTCATCAGTTCCTCCGCATCAGCAAGGGAGATATCCCGCTCCCGGGCAAGCCGGGCCCGGTCCTCAAATTCGATCTTGGTGCGGAGGGACTGTCCGTTCCGGAACACCGTTTTGGTCCGGACTTCACCGTATTCCCCCGCCAGGGTCCCGGCCTCCCGCCGGAGGGACAGGCGGCGGATCGGGATCTCCCGGAAGCCGATAGTGGTGGAGTGGGCCAGGAGGATCCTGCGCAGAACCTCCGGATTGTACGGGGGGCAGAGCACGGATACGATGGTGCCGGGCCGGGATTTTTTCATGACACAGGGGCTCAGGGTTACATCCAGGGCTCCCCCTTCAAAGAGCCGTTCCATGAGGAATCCCAGGGCCTCACCGCTCATATCATCGATATTGGTTTCAATAAGGATCAGCTCTTCGGCAATAAGATCCATCCCGGCGTCCGCGATCCTTTCCTCCCGCCAGGACACCCGAAGCACATTGGGCTTATCCATTTTGCGGGTCCCGATGCCGTAACCGGTTTTGATTTCGGTAAATCCGCGGGGACCGGTAATAAATTCATCTACAGAGGCCGCCAGGATCGCCGCCCCTGTGGGGGTGGTCATCTCCCTGTCAAAACCCCCGGTCCGTACCGGCAGTCCCTGACAGAGGATCAGAGTCGCCGGGGCGGGCACCGGGAGTATTCCATGGGCGCAACGGACCGTTCCGCCGCCCAACTCAACTTCACCGGCGGTGATCCGGTCAGGCTTGAGCAGTTCCAGCCCTATAGCCGCCCCTACAATGTCGATGATCGAATCCAGGGCTCCCAGCTCGTGGAATCCGATATCCTCCACCGGAGTCCCGTGTATCCGGGACTCGGCCTCCGCAACCCTGCTGAAAATATCCAGGGCCCGCCTTTTTGCCCCATCACCGATCCCTGATCGTTCTATCAGATCCCGGATATCCCGCCAGGAACGGTGGCTATGCTCCCCGGAATGTTCATGGCCGTGGGAATGTACATGAGGGTGTTCATGGGAACGATCATGATCCCGGGAGTGTTCGTGAAGATGTTCACCGGAATGTTCGTGATCATGGTGATGGTATCCCCGGGGTTCCTCCGGCCCGTCATCCCAGGCTTCGTGATCCCGCCGCCCTTCAAGATCGACCACAGCCCGCATACCGTTGATGCCCCGGCGTTCCTCCCGGCGAAAGTCCAGTTTCCAGCCCGGCAGCCCCAGCTTTTCCAACTCCCGCCGCAGATCCTCCGGATCGAGTCCCAGGTCCACCAGGGCGCCCAGAGTCATATCCCCGGAGATTCCGGCAAAACAGTCAAAATGAAGCGTCTTCATGGTTTCCCTCCTGCAACGGCATGCTCCACCGGCACAACCCGGTTCATACTGCCCAGGCTGTAGCCTTCCAGTTCAAAAGAAACATAGAGAAAACCCAGGGACTTGAGGGATCGGCTGATGGAATCCAGGGTATGCTCATCGAAAAAAAGCCGCCGCTCCTCAGGGGCCACCTCTATCCGGGCAATATCCCCGTGGGAACGGACCCGAAACTGCCGGAAGCCCCAGCATCGCAGGCTATCCTCAGCCTTTTCCACCCGGGCTAGTTTTTCCCGGTTGATCCGCTCGCCGTAGGGGATCCGGGAGGCAAGACAGGCAAAGGCGGGTTTATCCCAGGTTGGCAGGTTGAAACGCCGGGAAAGAACCCGGACATCGGCCTTGGTCATCTCCGCCAGCCGCAGGGGGCTGAGGATCCGCAGCTCCTCCAGAGCCTTGAGCCCCGGCCTGAAATCCCCCAGATCGTCCAGATTGGAGCCATCCAGCACCGTCCGGATGCCCCGCTCCTCAGCGGCAGCGATGATCCTGCTGAATTCGATCCTCTTGCAGTAGTAACAACGTTCCCGGGGATTCGCCGCCACCTCCTCATCGATCTCCCCTTCCTCCAAGAGGATATGTTCTATCCCCACCCGGGCGGCAACCTTTGCAGCCCAGTCCAGCTCCGACTTTGGCAGCATGGGAGAAACGATGGTAACGGCCAGGGCTTTTTCCCCCAGGGCCGCCGCCGCGGCATGGCACAGAAAGGAACTGTCCACCCCGCCGGAAAAGGCCACCGCCACAGCCCCCCGGGCGGCGATTATCTCCAGGAGGCGCCGGTATTTTTCGTCTACTGTTACAGGATTACACGGAATCATGGTTCAGTATAGCGGTCTTTTAAGGCCGCGGACAAGGGGCGAATTAATACGGCTTTCATTCCGCCGGGCGGACACAAAAAATCCCCGGAAATTATTGGCGGCGACCATATTGCGGCTCCCTGCCGGGCCTCTTTACTCTCCGATGATCTTAACAAGCACCCGTTTGCGCCGCTGTCCGTCAAATTCACCGTAAAATAGCTGTTCCCAGGGACCAAAATGGAGCCGTCCGCCGGTTACGGCCACTACCGCCTCCCGGCCCATGATCTGCCGCTTCATGTGGGCGTCGGCGTTGACTTCACCGGTATTGTGCCGGTAGGAGGCCACGGGCTCGTGGGGGGCAAGCTTTTCAAGCCATACGTCAAAGTCCTGATGCAGCCCCGATTCATCATCGTTGATGAAAACACTGGATGTAATATGCATGGCGTTAACCAGGCAAAGCCCCTCCTGTATGCCCGATTCGGTGAGCAGTCTTTCCACTTCACCGGTGATGTTGATAAATTCCCGGCTCTTTTTTGTGTTAAACCACAGTTCTTTTGTAAAGGATTTCATAGGGACAGGATACAGTAAAGAAGATATTTTTAAAATCACCTGTTTCGCCATAAACCGGTCTTGACTTACCCGGAAAAACATACTAAGTTCGCTGTGTTTATAAGAATTATTATAGGGAACGAACGGTTAAACCCTATTCAAGGATTGATCAATTTGAAGGAATTTCACTTCAATTAGTTGTTGAAAATGGGTATTTTATTAGGAGGCGGTCAGGCCTTGTGCAGGAATAACATGGTATGGATTTGTAGAGGAGACCAGTGAGCGCTCAGGAAGTGTTACGTTTAGAGGGAATTACAAAGAGCTTCGGCAATATGCCGGTCCTACAGGGGCTGGATCTGAGTGTCAATGCCGGTGAATTCATCACCCTCTTGGGTTCCTCAGGCTGTGGTAAGACTACCACCCTGCGGATCATTGCGGGGCTTGAAAGGGCCGGTGAAGGGAGAGTTTTCCTTGACGGACAGGATGTAACGGAGACGGAGCCCAACAAACGGGATGTACACATGGTTTTTCAGAACTATGCCCTGTTTCCCCACATGAACGTTGAAGCGAACATCGGGTACAGTCTGCGGCTGCGGCGCTGGCCCCGGGAGAAAATAAAAAAGGCGGTTCGGGATGCCCTGGAGATGGTGCGGCTTTCCGGGTATGAGGGACGGATGCCCGGGGAACTCTCCGGGGGGCAGCGCCAGCGGGTGGCGGTTGCCCGGGCGATGATCAACAGGCCAAAGATACTGCTTCTGGACGAACCCCTGGGAGCCCTGGATCTACAGCTCCGCCGGCAGATGCAGCTTGAGTTGAAACGTCTACAGAAACAACTGGGGATCACCTTTATCTATATTACCCACGATCAGGAGGAAGCCCTGACCATGTCCGACCGTATTGCGGTGATGCGGAACGGGTTATTTGAACAGATCGGTTCGGCCCTGGAGGTGTATGACCACCCAAAGACGGCTTTTGTCGCCCGTTTTGTGGGAAACGCAAATATCCTGCATGGTAGGGCCCGGGCCGGGGATCTTCCCGGGGGCGCAGTGATCTTTGAACACCCCGCAGGCCGGGGCCTCATCGCCAACCCCGGGGGCCTTGTACAACATGGCGAACCGGTAACCATTGCGGTACGTTCGGAGCGCCTCTCCATAACCCCGGCGGATACCGGAGCGTCCGGTTCCGCGGATCAATCCGGCGCCGGCATGGGTCTGGCGGCGGTGATCACCGACAAGAGTTTTGCCGGAGGCCAGCTCCGGATAACCGCACTCCTACGGAACGGTGAAGAGATCATCGCCAGCCGGCACGGGATCGATTCCCCCCTCCTTGCAGGGGAAGAGGTCCGGGTAAGCTGGAATGCCCCGGAACACGCGGTCATCGTGGAGGATAGCGAACCGGCGGAGGATGAAAAACCGTGAACAGTCATCCCCTTTCCTCCAAGGTCCGGAGTCTGCGGCACAGGGTTCCTTCTTCGGCGCTGACGGTATTACCCCTGTACCTTTTCACCTTAGCCTTTGTCCTGGGACCCCTGATCTACATGCTGATCCTTAGTTTTATGCGCCGGGAGGGGGCCTGGGGGGTGAGTTCGGTCTTTACCCTGCGAAACTACGTCCGAATCACCACCCCTGAATACCTGGAGACCTTTGTCCAGTCAACCCGGCTTGCCCTGCTCAGCACGTCCCTGGTGGTCCTGATCGGTTACCCCTTCGGGTACTTTATGGCCCGCCTCAGTCCGGTCTGGCGGAACCGGGTGATGCTGCTCCTGATCATCCCCTTCTGGACCAGTTCCCTGATGCGGCTCTACGGCTGGATCATCATGTTCCGGGCTAACGGCATCCTGGACACGGTTCTCCTGAGGCTCGGTCTGACCGGTGAACCCCTGAAGCTTCTCTATACCTATCCTGCGGTAGTCACCGGCATGGTATACGCCCTGGCGCCCTTTATGATCTACTCTGTTTACGCAAGCGCCGAAAAAATGGACTGGGAACTGGTGGACGCGGCCCGTGATCTGGGGGCGTCCCCGGTATCGGCCTTCTTCACCATTACCCTGCCCCTCACCATGCCGGGCCTGTTCTCCGGGGTGGTCCTCACCTTCATCCCCTCCATGGGGCTCTTCTTCATCGCCGATATTCTGGGGGGAAACAAGGTGGTCCTGGTGGGGAATCTGATCCAGGAACAACTCCTCAAGGCCCATGACTGGCCCTTTGCCGCCGCCCTGAGCGTGGCCCTTATGGCGATGACCAGCCTCTTCCTCTACCTATACCGCCGGTTCACCCGGTCCGACGAATTGGAGGGCCTTGTATGACCCGTAAAAGTCCCCTCTGGCGGCTCTACATCGCCCTTATCCTGGCGCTGATGTACGTGCCGATCCTCCTGGTTATCATCTACTCCTTTAATATGGCACGTCTGAGTTCCGTGTGGAGCGGGTTTACCCTCAAATGGTATGGGGAGCTCTTCAGGGATCACGCCATGTTTACGGCCCTGCGGAACAGCGTGATCCTGGGGGCGCTTGCCAGTTCCGGGGCGGCGGTACTGGGTACCCTGGGCGCAGCCGGCATGGCCCGGATCGGAGGCGCCGGACCACGGCCTCCCGCCGGTAAGGCCGCAGGCAAAGCCTTTGGCAGGGTGATGGAGTACCTCTCTACCCTGCCCATCATGATCCCCGAGATAATCCTGGGTATGGTGTTTCTGGCCTTTTTCTCCCTCCTGGGTCTCCCCTTTGGTATGGTAACCCTGATCATCGCCCATACCGCCATCTGCGTACCCTATGTGTACCTTCTGGTGAAGGCCCGGCTTGTGGGCTTGGACAGGGAGTATGTGGAGGCAGCGAAAAACCTGGGGGCCGGGGAATGGCGGGCCTTCTGTGACATCACCCTCCCCCTGGTCCTGCCGGCGGTCATCTCCGGCATGCTCATCTCCTTTGCCATGAGTTTTGACGATGTGATCATCAGCGTTTTCCTCACCGGAGCCCAAACCAACACCCTGCCCATCAAGATATATTCCCAGATGAAAACCGGGGTCACTCCGAAAACAAACGCCCTCTGCACCCTGCTTTTTATCATAACCGTGGTATTATGCCTGTTCTCTGCGTACCTTGCCCGGCCGCAGAGGGAACTTCGGCATCAACATAGATCAATAGAAGGAGAAGCAACATGAAGAAAAACGGATTTATGACAAGCGCCCTGATCCTTATCCTCCTGCTTCCGGTGGAAGTACAGGCGGGAGCTTCCCGGGACCGGGGAGCCAAAAAGCAGTTTACCCTCTTTACCTGGGATGAAATGTTCCCGCAGGAGATCCTCGACGGCTTTGAAAAGGAGACGGGAATCAGCATCAACTATGTCAACTTTGATTACGACGAAACCATGCTTACCCGTCTGAAAACCGCCGGGGGAGGGGACTACGACCTGGTGATAGCCGATGATTACATCATCGAAACCGCCATTGCCGAAGGGCTGGTACAGAAGCTCGACAAGAGCCGCATCCCGAACTACCGCAACATCAATCCCATCTATCAGAAACAGTTCTACGATCCCCGGGATGAGTACACCATCCCCTACGGCGCCGGGGTCCAGACCATCGCATACGATCCCTCCCGGGTGACAATAGACATCCGGGGCTACGCTGACCTTTGGAACAGCTCCCTGGCCAACAGCCTGGGGCTCATCGAAAACTACCGGGTTATCAACGGCATGGCCCTCAAGGTGCTGGGGCAGAGTTACAACATCGAAGATATTCCGACGATCCGTTCCGCCGGGGAACGGCTCATCGCCCTGGCGCCAAACATCCGCCTTATCCGGGACGACAACCTCCAGGACGAACTCATCTCCGGCGAGATATCCGCCGCAGTGATGTACACATCCCAGGTGACCATGGCCAAACTGGAACGGCCCGACCTGAAGGTGATATTCCCCCGGGAAGGCATCGGTTTTGGCATCATGGCCGGGTTTATCCCCAGCAAGGCGCCGAACCCCGATGCGGCCTATGCTTTCCTGGACTACATTCTGGATCCCCAACGGGGGGCCCGGTGTTTTGAATTCCTGGGGTATTACAGCACCTATTCGGCCTCAGACCCCTACATCAACCCGGAATTTAAAGAGTTTCTCACCCTGCCTGAGGGCTTTAATATTAACATGGAGATGATCGGAAACATCGGTCCGGAGGCGGATGAGGAGCATGCCCGGATCTGGACCGCCTTCAAGGCCGCGGCGGGACGCTAAGAACACTCCCGGTTCCCCGTTGATACGCCCCGGGAGGGCAGTACAGCCCTCCCGGATCAGAGGGCATAATCGAGTATCCGCTTGTCAAAGCCCCCGTGGATGAGCAGATCCGGGTATTCCTTTACCATCCGTACCACATCGCAGCCCGGCGCCGCTTCAAAGGGGCTTCCATCCCCGGGTCCTAAAACACTTGACTCCCCGGCCTGCAAAATCCTGAACCGGTCTGTAATAGTCAACTTGACCAATGTGGACAAATAGGCTATTATATAATTATGAAAACAGTATCTTTGGCAGAGGCAAAAACCCATTTTTCCGCCATACTAAAAGATGTGGGGCTAGGAAATGAAGTAGCCATAGCTTATGGCAAAAAAAAAGAAACCATTGCAGTTATAATTCCATATAAAACATGGAAAAAATCAAAGAAACGGCAGCTTGGTACCCTGGAAGGAAAGGTTACCGTTAAGTTTTCAAAGGACTTTTCAATAACCGATGAAGCGTTAATAAATTCATGAAATATCTTGTGGATACTCATATTTTATTATGGTCATTTATCGATCCGGGAAAATTAACTGAAAATATAAGGTCTTTATTGTTAAATGAAGATAATGATATTTATTATAGTCCAATCAATCTATGGGAAATATCTATAAAATATAGATTAAAAAAATTATGTTTAAATGGGTTAACTCCGGAGGAATTTTTTGAAGAATTGGAAAATAGTTATTATATTTGCAAAGAAATAGACAATGAAAACATAATAACAAATTATAAATTACCCATGTACCATAAAGATCCATTTGACAGGTTTCTGATATGGGAATCAATAAAGAATGATCTTGTATTGTTAAGTGTTGATAATACATTGACACAATATAAGAAAGACGGATTAAAAATAGTGTTTAAAATAAAAAATCCCCGCCCCAAGGGTTAAACTTGACCCACAGAATCACGCGAGGTAATCCCGATACGCCAGCAGGATATACAGTTTCATCAGCCCTATCCATATCGTCTTCACTCCAGGCGGCCCATCACTTGGCGCCCGTTTCGGCCCTCCCGGCCGCCCCGGATAATCTACCGCTTCTTTTATCGTATACGGCTTCTTCGGCTCCTTCTTCGTCTTATTCGCCGCACAATTCAGAAGTTTCCATTCATCCTCTCCCACAAGCAGAGAACAAGGCAGATCCGGCGTAAGCCGCGCCGCATGCGTCATGTTCAGTATCATTACCGCGATAACTGAGTACATCAGGATACGCGCAGTGGTTTTGTCCATGCTCCGCTCCTGTAGCTTCTCAATGACGCATCCACTCTTAAGCACATAATGAAACCGCTCTATCTTCCAGCGCTGCATATAATACCCGACATATTCATACGCTTCTTCCGGTGTATCCACCGGTTCGCTGGTCATCGAGGAAACGAAGTTTCCACAACCATTCTATTGGCTCTTTCCCCCGGGGCGGCTTTTCTTCTTTCACATAGATAACCTGCAAATCAATCGCGTCAGGCAGAGCCTTAACCGGATTGAGAATATGCGGCCGTTTTACCGAATACGATGCGTACCGCAGTTGTAATACCGCCTTCCTCTCCGGAATATTGCTCCGGCTGTCCCGGGGTATCGT
>JAITJI010000060.1 GCA_031279015.1 Spirochaetaceae bacterium | reverse complement strand
GTCCGGAAGAGCTGAGGACGGCATTGGTGCAGGTGGTGATGGGCTGGCGTCGATTAAAGAGGAAGACGGTAAGCTGGCGGCTGATGGAACGGTACGAAGGGATGAAGAAGAATAAAGGGAGCGGGCGGACGATAATAGCGACGGCGAGGAAAGCGGCGGTAATCATAGGGCATATGCTGAACGAAGAAGCTGAGTTTGCAGAAGATAAAATGGTTGAAGGGAAGCCGGGGAAGGAAGCGGCTTCCATGAGTATGTCGGAAAAGCTGGCGAAAGAAGCCCTGGCTGAAGGGCATGAAAAGCCGGCGGCAACGGGGTGTGGAAAAAAAGAAGTGAAAAAAACTGGCGTAGCCAGCGAAAAAAGAAAAAAAGCCGGCTAACGGCCTGCTCGCTGGTTGACTTTTTATAGGAGACTAAACAGATGTTGACAACAAAGGTTTTCAGAAGCGGAAACAGCCAGGCAATACGTATCCCTAAAGAATACCAAATTGATGGAGAAGAGTTATATATAAATAAAATAGGGAACGCAATTGTTATTTTTCCTAAAAACGATCCATGGGACTTGCTTAAAAAAAGTCTTACAGATTTTTCAGATGATTATTTTATGGATGGAAGAGATCAGCCAAAAATACAGAAGAGGAAGCAAAAATAGTGTATTTATTAGATACCAGTATCTGTATATACATTGTTAACAAGCATCCAGCCGAAACAATAAACAGGCTGGAAAAATATCAACCTTCAGAAATTAAAATATCTTCAATAACGGTAGCAGAAATGGAATATGGGGCATCAAAAAGTAAATATCGAGAAAAAAACAGAAGAGCGCTAAAGAATTTTTTGTCTCCTTTTGAAATAATTAATTTTGATTCTATAGATGCGGAAATTTACGGAATAATTAGAGCTGAATTAGAACGGAATGGAAATATCATTGGACCATACGATATGCAGCTTGTCGCACAAGCCTTGAGGGCAGATTATGTATTTGTAACAAATAATATTAGGGAATTCAAGAAAGTTAAAAAATTAAAAATAGAAAATTGGATGTAGATATTGTGGCATGGACCACGCCTTCCAATCAAAGGGTTGAACACAGGTGAAAATGGCCTCCAGTATACATGGGGGAGGAAGAGGATCCTGGTGAATTTTCTGGCAATTCATCTCTGAGACTTTGTGGCCGGAGCATTGTTATTCCGGAGCTTAACTATAACAGGAGTGTATCGAATGATTAAAGAAGCGATTGTCAAGGCGGCAAACCGGGAAAACCTCAGTTACGACATGGTTGAGTCCGTGATGGATGAGATCATGGGGGGGAAGGCCAGCGAAATTCAGATGGCGGCCTTCCTCACCGCCATGTCGGTAAAGGGCGAATCTATTGAAGAGATCACTGCCGCAGCGGCGGGAATGCGAAAGCACTGTATCAGGATCCTCCACGATATGGATGTCCTTGAGATAGTCGGTACCGGCGGGGATCATTCCAATTCCTTCAATATTTCTACTACGTCGGCCCTGGTGATATCTGCCGCGGGAATCCCCGTGGCAAAGCATGGCAACCGGGCGGCCTCCAGCAAAAGCGGCGCTGCGGATGTCCTGGAGAGCCTTGGGGTGGATATCACCATTCCCCCGGAAGGGAGCCTCCACCTGTTAAAGACCATCGGTCTCTGTTTCCTCTTCGCCCAGAATTACCATATCTCTATGAAGTATGTCGCACCGGTACGGAGGGAACTGGGGATCAGGACTATTTTTAACATTCTCGGCCCTCTGGTTAATCCCGCAGGGGCGAACATGGAACTCCTGGGGGTCTACGACGGTGAGCTCATCGAACCCATGGCCCGGGTGCTGGCGAACTTGGGGGTAAAAAACGCGCTGGTGGTTTATGGTCAGGACGGATTTGACGAAATTTCCCTCAGCGCCCCTACCAGTGTCTGCGAAGTTCGGGATGGGCAATTCAAATCCTATGTGCTGGAGCCTGAGCAGTTTGGCTTTAAACGGTGCAGTAAGGGAGATCTTGTTGGGGGCAACCCGGGAGAAAACGCCGTCATTACCCGGGATATCCTCTCCGGAAAAGAGGGGGCCAGACGGGATGCGGTGCTCCTCAATTCAGCGGCGGCCATCCATATTGCAAGACCCGGGGTCTCCATTGCCGAGGGGATTGGGATCGCCCAGGATGTTATCGACAGCGGAAAGGCCCTGGCCCAGTTGGAACGGTTTATCAGCCTTTCCCGGGAAAGTTCGCCCACAACCTTCCATTGATCGATGCTGATGATCGACACCAAAGGCGGGACCCGGTGATTCTGGATGATATTGCGGCGGGGACCCGGAGACGGGTTGCCGCCGCCAGGGCTGTAAAATCTCTTGAAAAGATCCGGGAAGCTGCATTGGCAAAGGCCGGGGCGGCGGATTTTCCCTTTGAAAAGGCCCTGTCCGCGCCGGAGATCTCCTTTATCTGTGAGGTGAAAAGGGCATCCCCTTCCCGGGGGATCATTGTGGTGGATTTTCCCTACCTGGAAATCGCCCGGGAGTACGAAGAGGCGGGGGCAGCGGCGGTTTCGGTGCTTACCGAACCGGACTATTTTATGGGGAAGGACGGTTACCTTAGAGAAATTGCGGCGGCTATCGCTCTTCCGGTTCTCCGTAAGGATTTTATTCTTGATCCTTATCAGATCTATGAGGCAAAACTGCTTGGCGCAGCGGCGGTACTCCTCATCTGTGCCCTTTTAGACCGGAAGACCCTGGGGGAGTACATCGCCCTGGGTACATCCCTGGGGCTTTCCTGCCTGGTAGAGGTTCATACCCCGGAGGAGCTGCAAATTGCCCTTGATGCAGGGGCCCGGATCATCGGGATAAACAACCGGGATCTGAAAACCTTTACCGTTGATATCGGTGTCACGGGCCGGCTGCGGAAGCGTATCCCCCCGGGGATCATCACGGTGTCCGAAAGCGGTATCGGCTCGCCCGGAGATATCCGGCTTCTGGCGGAACAGCGGATCGACGGGGTCCTGATCGGCGAAACCCTCATGCGGGCGGCGGATAAAAAGGCGGAACTCACCGGACTGCGGGCAGGGGCGGTTCCCCAGGGGGATGGTACAAGATGAAGATCAAGATCTGCGGGTTGTTCCGGGAAGAGGATATCGGCTTTGCCAATGAGGCCATGCCGGACTATGTGGGTTTTGTGTTCGCCGAAAGCCGCCGGCAGGTATCGCCGGTAAAGGCGGCCAAACTCCGGGAGGGCCTTTCCGCAGGGATTCTGCCCGTGGGAGTCTTTGTGAACACCCCCATAAGCGGAATCGCCGCGCTCTGCCGGGATGGGGTAATCGCCCTGGTCCAGCTTCACGGCGCCGAAGATCCCCCTTACATAGCCGCCCTCCGGGAACGCTGCGCAACGCCGGTGATCAAGGCGGTATCCGTGTGGAGTAGGGATGCTATCACCGCCTGGGATCGGAGCGGAGCGGATTTTCTGCTCCTGGACAACGGTCCCGGGGGAACGGGGACCCGGTTTAACTGGGACCTCATGGGCACCCTGGAGACCGGCGGCGGAGCGGATGGGCCGGAACGGGCGGACCGGAGACCTATAGGGAACATCCTTGAAAATCTGAAGACCCCCTGCTTCCTTGCGGGGGGTATTGATCGGTATACTATAGAAACTGCCCTGCTGTTCCGGCCCTACGGGATCGATGTCTCAAGCGGCGCAGAAACCGGCGGGGTAAAGGATCGGGAAAAGATGACGGAACTGGTTTGGAGGGTACGGAGAATGGGAGTATGAAAAAGGGCAGATTCGGTGAATATGGAGGGCAGTACATTCCCGAAACCCTGATGAATGAAATCGGCAGCCTGGAAAGGGCCTACAATCACTACAAGGCTGATCCCGGTTTTACCGCGGAACTGGAGGATCTCCTCAAAAACTACGCCGGGCGGCCCTCTCTGTTGTACTATGCCGAAAAGATGAGTCGGGATCTGGGGGGCGCAAAGGTGTATCTGAAGCGGGAAGATCTGAATCATACCGGTTCCCATAAGATCAACAATGTCCTGGGGCAGACTCTTTTGGCAAAGAAGATGGGGAAAACCCGGGTCATCGCCGAAACCGGGGCGGGTCAACATGGGGTGGCGGCGGCCACGGCAGCGGCCCTGCTGGGGCTGGAGTGTGAAATCTTTATGGGTCAGGAGGACACGGAACGGCAGGCCCTGAACGTATACCGGATGCGGCTCCTCGGGGCGAAGGTAAACGCCGTGACTTCCGGCACCCGGACCCTAAAGGACGCGGTGAATGAAACTATGCGGGAATGGGTTAGCCGTTCCGGCGATACCCATTATGTTTTGGGGTCGGTCATGGGACCCCACCCCTTTCCCACGATTGTCCGTGACTTTCAAAGCGTTATTGGCCGGGAGGCCCGGCGGCAGATTCTGGAGCGGGAGGGAAAATTCCCCGCCGCGGTGATCGCCTGCGTGGGAGGGGGTAGTAACGCCATGGGAATATTTTTCCATTTCATACCCGATAAAGCTGTGCGGCTCATCGGCTGTGAGGCTGCGGGGCTGGGAATCGATACGGAAAAACACGCGGCAACCCTCAGCAGGGGCAGTGTTGGGATCTTCCACGGCATGAAGTCGTATTTCTGTCAGGACGATGAGGGGCAGATCGCTCCGGTTTATTCGATCTCCGCAGGGCTGGACTATCCGGGGATAGGTCCCGAACACGCCAGCCTCCACGATACGGGCCGGGCGGAGTACGTAGCGGTTACCGATGAAGATGCGGTATCCGCCTTTGAGTATTTGGCCCGTACAGAAGGGATCATCTGCGCTATTGAAAGCGCCCATGCGGTAGCTCACGCACGCCTGCTGGCGCCGAAGCTGGATAAGGATAAAAGCATCATCATCTGTCTCTCCGGGCGGGGAGACAAAGATGTGGCGGCCATTGCCCGCTACCGGGGAGCGGAACTTCATGAGTAATACCGGCAACGCCTTTGCGCGGGGCAAGGCCTTTATCGGATTCGTTACCGGCGGAGACCCGGATATCGAAAGAACCGAGGAATTCGTTCTTGCCATGGTTGAGGCCGGAGCGGATCTGGTAGAGATTGGCATCCCCTTTTCCGATCCTATCGCCGAAGGGCCGGTGATCCAGCGGGCCAACATCCGGGCCCTGTCGGCGGGGACCAGGCTTGGGAAGATCTTTACCATGACAGAAAGACTACGGCGCAGAACCGCGGCGCCCCTGGTGTTTTTAACCTACCTGAATCCGGTATTCCGCTGCGGTTATGATACTTTTTTTAAGCGCTGCCGGGACACGGGGGTGGACGGCGTGATCATCCCGGACCTCCCCTTTGAGGAACAGCCGGAGCTGCGGGCCTTCTCCGCTGAGCATGGAGTGGACCTCATCTCCCTGATCGCTCCCACTTCCCGGGAACGGATCCGGGAGATCGGGCGGACCGCCACGGGCTTCCTCTACCTGGTTTCATCCCTGGGAGTCACCGGGGAACGGGGCGAAATAATTACGGATATTCCCTCCATGGTCGCTGCGGTAAAAGCGGAAACCCCGGTACCCGTGGCAGTAGGCTTCGGTATCCATACCGCCCAACAGGCGGCGGCTATTGCCAGAGACGCCGACGGGGTCATCGTAGGGAGCGCCATCGTCAGGATCATCGAGGAACACCGGAACAAGGCGGGACCCCATATCTTCGAGTACGTAAAAAAAATGAAAGAGGCGATCAGCGGCTGTTAAGATCTCCGCCCCTTGAAGCAGATGCCGGCGCCTGTTCCGGCTCTTCCGGTTTCATTTCAAGAATGGCGTTCCCCAGACGTTTTCCCAGAGGAAGTCGCTCGTACGCAGCCGGGGTTTGTCAGCCCCCGACTTTTCCCCTTCCTCAGGATAACCCAGGGCAACCAGGGCAACCACCGGCGTGTCCGGGGGAATACGCAGTGCGGTTTTTACCGGGACAGGATCGAAGGAAGCAACCCAGCAGGTTCCCAAGCCCAGATGCACCGCCGTCAGGGTCAGATGATCGATAGCAATGGCTACATCAATAGGATAGGCCAATTCCCCGCAGCGCATGACCCGGCGATCCGTTTCCGCACAGGCGGCCACGATAACCGGACACCGGGATAGAAAGGGCTGGCCTCCGGCGGCGGCGACCTGTTTCCGCAAACTCCGGTCGGTTACCAGGATAAACCGCCATTCCTGGGCATTCCGGGCCGATGGCGCTTCCCTGACCGCCTGAAAAATAGCCTGTAATTTTTCATATTCTACCGGCTTATCCTTAAAAGAACGGACACTATACCGCTTCCGTATCGATTCAAAAATGTCCATACTTAAATGATAGGATTAATCTGTTTTATTCTCAAGATTTATGGTATAGAGAAAGTATGGAAAACAGAATAATTTTGAAAACCGGCCTCAGGAGTGAAGAAAGGGAGATGGTAAACGATGAGAATACTGCCCAGGCATGGGGCAGCGGCGGCCTTCCCGTATACGCCACCCCGGCGATGGTGGCCCTTATGGAAAAGGCGGCGGCGGCGGCGGTTGCGGAGGAACTCCCCAAAGGTTTTTCCACCGTCGGTACGGAACTCACCATCAAACATCTCGCCGCCACGCCTCCGGGCATGGAGGTCCGGGCGGCGGCGGAACTTACCGAAGCCGAAGGCCGGCGGCTTCTCTTCAAGGTGGAGGCCTTTGACGAGGCCGGAAAGATCGGCGAAGGTGTCCATAGCCGATTTATTGTGGAAAACGAACGGTTTGTACAAAAGGCGGAGGCAAAGAAAGGAATTTGAAAAAAGGGTATGATGGATACCCGGAGGTCCGCATATTTTCCAAATAACCGGATTTTGCAGGATTTTCATAGAATCGCCGCGGATCCTTGTACCCGTTGTCTATACGGAGGTATACTAACGGTGAATAAGGACTTTTTATCAAAATGGCCGGGCTTCGTCAAAATTCCGGTTTTGTTGTTCTGTGGAGCGGTTTTTTCCGCGGGCTGCGCCGGATTGCCCCGAACCGCCGCCCGGTATACGCCGGGGGTCTATGAGGGAGAAGGTCAGGGTTTCCGGGGGCCTGTCCGTGTGGCAGTCACCCTGGACTCCGGGGGGATTCGGAGCATCGAAATTCTGGAACACCGGGATGACGCCCTGGTTGGCGGCGCAGCCATGGAGGAACTGGCGGAATGCACCCTCAGTTGGGGGACGACGGACCTTGACCTGGTATCCGGCGCAACGGAATCCGGCGCCGGTTTCCTTGCCGCAGTGGAAGACGCTTTGGCGCAGGGGCTGATCCGGTGAAGTCCTCCGTGGCGTTCCGGACTTGCCGGTGCAGGCGTGTCCGGTAGAATAGATTTTGTGTTCAGATTATAAATATATAGAGGTAACGCAATGACTCTTTTCGAGGCTATTCAAAAACGGTACAGTTACCGGGGCGCGTATCGGCCGGTTCAGGTACCGCGTGAGGATCTGCGGAAGATTCTGGATGCCGGCCTTGCCGCCCCATCGGGTTGTAATACCCAAACTACAAGCCTTATAGGACTGGATGATCCGGCCCTGATTGAGACTATAGGCGGCCTGCTGGAGAAGTCCGGTTTTGCCGCCGCCCCAGCTGCGGTCTGTGTCCTCACCCGGCGCATCCCCGCATACGGCGATGTGTATTTTAACATTCAGGATTATGCGGCCGCCATTGAAAATTGCCTTCTGGCCATCACCGCCCTGGGTTATGCCAGTTGCTGGGTGGAAGGCCAGGTAACCGAAAATCCTGAGGTTCAGCAAAATATTGCCCGGGCCGTGGGTGTCCCAGCGGAATATACCGTGGTGGCGTATCTCCCCATCGGCATACCGGAAAAGGAAGGCAAACGTCCCTCCTATAAGCCCTTTTCGGAACGGGCTTGGTTTAATGGTTTTGGTGTTCAATGAGCATGGCATTACGAAGGCTTTACATGTAATGAATTGTAATTCGACGGATAGTTTGACGAATCCTGTCGTTCGGATCATCAGCCGGGAGATCCATCACCCGGACAGCCGTTTTGTGTTTCCTTCCGAGGCGGCTGCCTCTCTGTGGGCCCAAAAAACCTGTATATTCACCGGGGTCCGTTCCCTGGTTCGCCGCCGTTTTCTTGCCTGGGACCGGTTTAAGGAAGAGGTTATCCGGGCGGCGATACAGGACCGGGAGCCCATAAACGGGGTTACGCGGCGGCTCTTTGCCGAAAAGCTGATCCGGGAGAACGCCCGGGCGGTTCTGAACCCGGCAGGGAGGCAATGGGCGGAGGGGCTTCCCTTTAAGGCCATAATTCCCCGGGAATTTGCCGAAGAGGGCGCTGTTTTTGCCGCCCAAATCGCAGCCCTCCTCCCGTCTCTCAAACTCCTCAGGGCCAGGCAGGAAGCCGCCCAAACTGCGGGGGGTGCGGCCGGGCCTGCCACGGCGGCGGAGAACAGATCCTACCGGCCTGATGATGAGGATCAGGATTTTAGCGTGTTGGAGGGGGCCTACACCGCCTTTTTGGACCATAGCGGTCTCTTTGAACCCTCCTGGGAACGTCCGCCCCTGAAGGACCGGGATCATGACTACTACATCTTTTTTCCCGAAGCCATGGAAGATTTTACCGAATACGAGGCCACCCTCCGGGCGGAACCGGTCATTCACCTGGTTTTTACCGAAAAACCGGACAGGCAGATCAGCCTCCGGCGTTTCACCTCTTCCCGGGCGGAGATCCGGTCCGCAGTCCTGGAACTCCGCCGCTTTCATGAGGAAGAGGGGATCCCCTACAGTGATATGGCGATCAGTGTACCCGGCCTTGAAGATATGGAGCCCTATCTGTTGCGTGAATTGGCCCTCTACAGCATCCCCATCCGCCGCCGGTCCGGACGACCCCTGGCGGACCATGGGGCGGGGCGGCTTTTCCCCCTTATTGGAACCTGCGGGGCAAATAATTTTTCCTTTGCCTCCCTCAAATCCCTGATTCTTAACGAACGCATCCCCTGGCGCCGCCCGGATCTGAACCGGGCTTTGATTGAATTCGGTATCGAAAATAACTGTGTTTCCGGGTACCGTGAAAATAACCGGGAGGTGGATGTCTGGATAGAAGCTTTTCAGGGGAAGGGGGGAGGGGGCCTTGAGGGTTACTACAGGGCCCTGAAATCGTCTATCCTCTCCCTCACCGGCGCCCGGACATTTACCGAACTGCGGAACCGGTATTTTGCATTCCGGGGCCCCTGGGAAGCAGGTGAAACGGAGCGGGGTTTCCTCTCCCGGGAAGTCTGTACCGCCGGGGCGGATGCCGTACTGGCCCGGTGTATCGAAGAACTCTCCACCCTGATTCAGCTTGAGACGGAGTATCCCGGGTTGATTCCCCCTTCGCCCTTTACCTTTTACCTCTCGGTGCTGCAGGAAAAACAGTACGTACCCCAGCAGCAGAAACCGGGACTGAACATCTTCCCCTACCGTGTCGCCGCCGCCGCCCCTTTTAGCTGCCACTTTGTGCTTAATGCGGCCCAGGGGACCGCCACGGTGCTGTACCGGCCCCTGAATTTTCTGCGGCAGGATAAACGGAAGGCCCTCAACATTGGCGATACCGATGCCTCAGCGGTTTTTTTTCATCTGTATCATCTTGCGGGGGAGGGGGATTTTCAGCCCCGCATCCGAATCAGCGCCTCCGATGAAACCTTTACCGGCTGGGCAATTCCCCACAGTTTTTTTGCTGCCGGCGAGTCCGGCGATTCTGCCGGAGAAGGCGCTGATCCCGGCAACCCTGCGCTGCCGGATCCCTTTCTCATGGAACGGGACTGGTGGAACGGCGGAGCATTTCCGGCCCGGCTCTTTTTGGTTCAGCGGGAAGGTTTTGAACGGTGGCGGGTAAAGCTCCGTGCGCCGGGGACGGGTTTCAATCTCCTCAAAAACCGCTTTCCCCGGACGGGATGCCTGTACCGGCTGCTGGACGAGAGGATCTCCCGGGTGCAGCGGAGCCCCAAAAAGCCGGCCGCCGTGTCAGAAAATGATGACGCCGTCTCCCCGGACAGGCCGGATTTCCGGCTAAAGGTCTCCGCCACGGATCTAACCGATTTTTTTGTCTGTCCCGCCTTCTGGCTGTACCGGAAGATCTTTGGCCTTGAGGTGTTTTCCCTGGAGGCAAGACTGCTGGACGATGCCTCCCTGGGGAATCTCTATCACGAGATCCTGCGGAATCTCTTTGCCCGGATTCGGGATACGGACCGGATTTTCGACCCCCGCCATCTTGAGGAATACTATTCCTGGCTGCGGCTCTGCACTGATGAGGCTGCCCGCAGATATCCTGCCTTTCAGGGACCTCTGGCGGTTCCCCTCCTGGTATCCCAGTCCGCGGCGATCACAAAAAAACTCCGGGAGGTTTTGAAAACTGAGGCCGCTTATTTTCCCGGTTATACTGTGGCGGAATTGGAAGCGGTTATTGAATCGGTGCAGGGAGGGATCCTCTTTAAGGGAAAACTCGACCGGGTCTCTATTTCTCCCGATGGTGAGCCCTGTATCATTGATTATAAGACCGGCGCCACTCCCTCGGCAAAGGCCTCTACAGAAAAAGAGGATTCCCCCCTGGAGAATTTTCAGATTCCCATGTACATCAAATTGTATGAAGATAAATACGCAGCGGCGGTGGGGGGCGCCTTCTTTATGAGTGTCAATAAACACGACATAACCGCTGTGGTGGGCTCCCCAAACGGAAAGCGGGGATTGAGCCGGGACGCCTATCAGCCCACCATCGAAGCCCTGGAAACGTACATCGGGCGCTTTGCTGAAGCTGTGGCGGATATGGATTTTTCGTCCCCGGAGATCCGGTACAATACCTGTCTCACCTGCGATTTCAGGACTATATGCCGGACCACCTACGGGCTGAACGCCGGGGAAGGGCAGGCCGATGAGCTGTGACCGGATTCTCGCCGGGTTGAACCCGGAGCAGCTGAAAGCGGCCACCGCTGTAAACAATGTGGTGGTAAGCGCCGGGGCCGGTTCGGGAAAAACAAAGGTCCTGGCCGCCCGCTATGCCTGGCTCATCATGGAACAGGGATTCCGGGTGGATGAGATCCTCACCCTGACCTTTACCAACAAGGCGGTGAGTGAGATGTACAGCCGCATCTACGGGCTCCTTTCTGCAGAAAGGGATGACAAAAGAGCCCGGGAAGCGGTAGAGAATTTTCATCAGGCAAAGATCGCAACCCTGGATTCCTTCTGTGCTGCCGTAGCCCGTACCGCCGCCCGGCGATATGGGATAAGCCCGGATTTTAAGAGCGATGAAGGGGCCGTCAGGGACATGGCCCTGGAAGCGGCCCTTCCCTTCCTGCTTGATCATCGGGACAACTCCAGTCTCCAGCTCCTCCTGGCGGACAGAAAGATCAAAATCCTGGCGGAGGAACTCTTGGCTGAAACGATCCTGCGCCATAGCCCCATAAGTGATCCCATCAATTTTGATGCCCTCAGGGAGAATCAGGGAAGGGAGCTTCTCTCCCGGTGGAAAGACAGGACAGCTCAGGTGGAAGATCTTGTGGAGACCATCAGGCAGGAACTGCAAGGGGTATCAAAACGGGACAGCAAACTCTATGCGGCGCTCTGCGATGTTTTGGCGGAGCCCCTGCCTCCGGTTCCGGATATCAGACCCCTGCTTGAGAAGAACGGCCTTTGTCCCGGTGCAACAGCGATCCCGGCGGATTCCGGCGGCGCCTCAATGGTCCCGGCAGATGAATCGGCCCTGCGGCAGCGGATAGCCGCTTATTTCGCCCGGCTTACCAAACTGGCTTCGGTCAACCGCAGCGGGAGACATAGCGACGAATTTAATGTCATCAAGGACAGCCTGAGGGAATTCAAGGAAAGACTCTGCGGGGAACTGGAATCTATCGCCAACATCGGCCTCCAGGCGGATATTATTGCGGCAGTTTTCCCCCTGGTCGCCGAATTTCAGCGCCGGTTCAACAGACAGAAACGGGAAGCGGGACTACTCAGCTTCAACGATATCGCCCATCTTGCGGTGGACGCCCTCAAACAGTACCCCGACATACGGCAGGTCTACAAGGGTGAGATCCGGGCCATCATGATCGATGAGTTCCAGGATAACAACAGCCTCCAGCGAGACCTGATCTACCTCCTCGCCGAAGAAGACCGCCGGGAACTGCCGGAGATCCCCCGTCCGGAGGAACTGTGCCGGAACAAGATGTTCTTTGTGGGGGATGAAAAACAGTCTATTTATCGTTTCCGGGGAGCCGATGTATCGGTGTTCCGCAGCCTTACAGAAACCCTCCCTGCGGTTTCCGCCGGTGATACCCTCCGGCTGTTGATAAACTACCGGTCCAAGCCCATCCTCATCGCCGCCTTTAACCGGATCTTTGGCGGCCTTGATGCGGACCAGGCCCGAATTTTCCCCGGGGTGTTTCTCCCTGTAGAGATCGCAGGTGATGACTTTGAAGCCCGGTATGCCCCGGTGTACTCTCCCCGGATAATCGACCCCCGGGACCTTACCGATCCGCCGGTTTGTTTTTATTTTCTTGATGCAGGGAGGCTGCAAAAAAACGATTCCCAGGGGCTTTCCTCATACGACCTTGAGGCGGTCTGGATTGCCCTGAAAATCCGGGAACTGATCAACTCGGGGTATCCTGTGGAAGAGCGGCGCGGGGCAGAGCTAATCAGCCGTCCCTGCGGCTACGGTGATTTTGCCGTACTGCAGCGTTCCTATACCCATCAATATTCCCTGGAAAAACAGTTCAAGAATTTCGATATCCCCTATAATGCGGACCGGCCTGCAGGACTCTTTGGTGACGCTCCGGTTAATGACCTCTGTAGTTTTTTGCGGCTCCTCGTCTACCCTGAGGACCGTATCGCCTATGCCGCTCTCCTCCGATCTCCCTTTGTGCGGCTGAGCGACTTAGGCATTGCAATATGCATGCTGAATTACCGGAATCTTCCCTTTGATGAAGCGGCAGAAACACTGCTCCAACCGGAAGAACAGGAACGCTACCGCAGGGCACGGGAACGATACCTGACGCTGGCGGAGGATGCCCGTACCCTGCCGCTAACGGCTCTTCTCACAAAGCTCTGGTATGATGAGGGTTACCGGTATGAAACGGTATGGTCTCCTGAATCCCGGATTTACGCCGAGCTCTTTGACCTGTTTTTTGAACTGGCCCGGGGTGTGGAAGCCCGGGGGAAAACCCTGTCCGGCTTTCTTGATTATCTTGCGGACCTCATCAACCGGGATGAGCGGATTGAGGATATTGCGGTTACTGCAGAGCGGGAAAGCGGTGTGCGGATCATGTCTATCCATAAAAGCAAGGGCTTGGAATTTCCGATAGTGTTTGTGTACTGCTGCGCCTCCGCCGGCGTCAGAGATGCCAATACCAAAGCAGTATACTTTCACGAAAAATGGGGGCTTACCATTAATCTGCCCCAGGCGGAGGAACTGCCCCGGAACGGCGGCAACTATTTCTTTAAGCTCCAGCAGGCAGAGGAAGAGCGGAAGCGGATTGCCGAATTGCGCCGGCTCCTCTACGTGGCCATGACCCGGGCCGGAAGCGCTCTCTTCCTGACCGCCACCCTGCCGGCCCAAACCAGAGAAGAACAGAGATTCCGGAATCTGGAAAATGAACCCTACGGTGATGCCCTTATCCGTGAGCGGATAGGACTGTTCAACAGCGTAAGAGGGGAAGACAGAAAAACATCCTCCTTCCTCGATCTCCTGCTCCCGGCGCTGGAGGCCGGGGGGGATGAACAGGCGCCTTTCTCCGTTCGGCACATCCCCATCCTGACCCGGCAGGAATTGTACGATCTCCGTAACCGGGGACGGTCCGGGAACCGGGGGCGTTCCATGGCAGCAGCGGCGGAGCAGGCCGTTCCCCTGTACGCCGCTGCCGAAATTATCAGCACTCCGGAACAAGAACCCGATGTCATTCCCGCAAGCAGCCTCCGGTACAGAGCCCCGGATACCGGCGGCAGTATTGCTGTTGCCATGGATTCTGCCTTCACGTCCGGTATTACCGGCGCAGCTGAAACTGCCGATCCCCTGGATCTCCTCCTGGAAAAAACCGGGCTTGAAAACACGGATTTCGGCGCCATAGTACACGGCTGCCTGGAGGCCATGTCCGGCGGACGCGAACCCCTCATGCCCCCCCGGCTCCTCGCCCGGCTTGACGCAAAACAACTTTCCGAAATCAGGGAAGCCGCCCGATTCATGGCAGAGGGATTCTTTGAGTCCGATCTGGGAAGACGAAGCCGCGCCGCGGCGTGGCTGGAACCGGAGTTCCCGATCCTTACCACCGTCAGGGTAAACAACAGAATCACTACCGTCACCGGTCAAATCGATCTGATCTTTGAAGAGGCGGGCGCCATCTATGTAGTGGATTTCAAAACCGACCGTGTTGAAGATCCGGAGCGCCACCTGGGGCAGCTTGCGGTATACGCCCGGGCTGCGGGGGATATCTTTGGGAAACCCGTCAAGACCTGCATCTTCTACCTCCGCAGCAAAAATACGGTGGAGCTTGATGGCAGTCTTGACCGGGTCGATATTGAGGCTCTGGTTGCCGCCTGGGAAGCCCCGGCATAGGCGGGAATTGCTACGGTATTGGTTTTGCGGACAAATTATTCCTGGTCAGATTACGTACCCATCGCTCTTTCTTAAAGAAATACCGGGCCACCGCTATCTTTGCAAAATCACAGACTTTCAGGATTGCAAACATCGTCACCGGGTCCAGGGGCGTACAGAGCGCCAGGATAAAGGCGCCGGGAATAAAGAGCAGCGTATTCACCGAAACATCGGCCCACATGCCCATGGCGGTATCCCCCCCCGCACGGGAAATGGCGAAGTAGGCGTTGAGCAGCGCCCAAAGGGGCATGTAGCCCAGAATCACATACACCAGCCCCAGGCTGATGTGCCGGGCAGCAACGGTAAGGTTGGAGAACACCAGGGGGATAAGCAGGGTTGAGAGAATAACCCCTGCTATGGTAATCATACACCCCGCCGCCACGGAACCGGATCGAATCCACTTCGCCCGGATGCGGGCCTCATCCAGCTTGCCTGCCCCCAAGGTGCCGCCCACAATGACCGCAGCGGTAGTCCAGATACCGTTGAAGAGCAGAAAGAAAAGGTTCGCAATGGTCCAGCCCGCAGCCATGCCCGCCACCACCTCCGCCCCACCCCGGCCGTTATACAGGGCGGTCATGATGGTCTCCGAAGATATCCAGGAAGCTTCGGACAGGAACATCATCCCTGACTTGGAAAGAATCTCCCCAATGAGATGTTTGTTGATTGCAGGGATTTCACGGAACCTGACATAGAAAGGGGTCGCCTGCTTCCTGACGTATGCCAAAAAGAGGACCATCTCTAAACAACGGGCAATGATGGTTGCTATGGCAGCCCCGGACACCTCAAGCCGGGGAGCTCCCAAATTGCCGTAAATCAGAAACCAGTTTCCGGCAGTGTTCACTAAGGTTGCTGTCGCGGAAATAACCAGGGGGATCTTCGGCTGCCCTATCTCCCGGAAAGAGGAACCGATAACGCTGGATAGTACCAGGGGGATCAGGGTAAAAGAGGTAAGCCGGATATAAGCCGCCCCTATGACCACGATTTCACTTTGGGCAGCGTTTCCCCTGGTCATCACAGCGATCATATTCTCCGGTATAACCCAGCAGAGAACGCCAAAAATGATGGATGCGAACAAAGAAAAAATAACTTTAAACCGGTATGCGTGGCGCATCCCATCGTCATCACCGGCGCCTCTGAACTGGGCCAGATAGATGCCCCCCGCCCCGCAAACCGCATTGACCACCACGATAAAAATAAAGTTAAGCTGATTCGCCACATTCACTGCGGCCATGCTGATGTCCCCCAGACCGGCGACCATAAAATTGTCCACCAGTGACACCAGACTCATGATAAGCTGTTGAATCATGACCGGCAGAGCAATGCTGAGGGCTTCACGGTAAAAACTTAAAGGACCAAAGAGTTGTTTGGACAGCGGCATAAAAATGCAGATTATCCCAAGTATCGATGGTGGATCAAGTGGATTTTAGACGATTTCAAACAAAACATATATACAAATATGCTGATTCTATATACCTAAGTCAATCGTTTTCAGACAAAAATCATTTTTTGGACAGATATCCTTCCATAAAGTGTGGATGGTAAAGTCATTTTTCAACGGAAAATATTTGTATTGAGACAGAATTCAAATTCTTTGTAGAATTCTTCCAATATCTTTGCGCTTCAGATTTGAGCCGGTATCAGATATTAGTATTTTATAAGAGGGCCCCTCTATAAGATTAGGTTATACAGGGTGCCCTGGAATCATAACCAGGGAGGTTAACTATGAAATGTCCACACTGCGGAAAAGAAGTCAACGTTGAGGCCGAAGTAGCGCGGCTCAAAAAAAACGAACGGTTGACCAGCGAAGAAAAGGCGAAAAATAAAGCCTATTACAGCAAGTTAGAGGTCGATGGGCATAAAAATAAAGTCAAGAAGGTGAAACTTGGTGAAAAGGACTATGAAAAGATGGTCCCCGAAAAAGCAGCGTTGCTGAAGGGCCGGCAGGTATTTTCCTGTGAGCAGGAGTATCAGGCTCCGGCGGACGAACAACGGGCAAAAAAAGGACTTGAAACGCCCCTGATCACTGCGGTGAGAGCCTGGATGGAAGTTGATGGCGAAAAGATCCACACCAACGCCACTGCAGAGGAGATCAGGAAGCTTTTAAAATCTAAAGTCCCGGCAAAACCGGCGCCCAAGCACAAAGTCCCTGCAAGGCCCGCGCCAGCCCGTAGTACGGCTATGGCCTGTCAGCCCGCAAAATAAGCTGTCAGGGATGCATCTGTCCGGAAGACCCGACTTGTTTAGCGTCATGTTTACGCAAGGGTCAACGGGCGGATTTAGTATTTTATTCCGCCGTTGAATACCCCCGCATCGTTTATCGTCCAGGGTCTAACGGGAAACCCGGTAATTATTAGGGAAGTATATACTTTTGTTGTATATCATCATCCTCAAGGCTTGCAAGAAAATTATAATGAACCAGCACCGTATAAAATTTGCAGGGGGACTTGTCCATCCTGTCCGCCGATCCCCATCTTTACTGTGGTAATTGTCATATCAGGAAGGCGGACAGTGGCAGGCGGCAAAGGCCGGTTTCAAATGGTTTATGACCCTGGCTGAAGAGGCTGGTATGTCCGTGATGATCACCTTCCAGCATCGTAACCTTTCACAATTATACAAAGCCGGCGGTAACAGAAGACAAGTACCTTTACCCGGGCAATAGGGGTAAGACGCCTTCCGGGCGGACCCTTTTACCGTCAGTGTAGAAGCGTACCGGAAACTGGGCATGGATGGAATCATCGCCATGTACGAAGCGGTTTTGGAAAATTAACGGCTTTTTCTATGCCCGCATCTCCGGGGCCGGTAATGCCGGTCCGCTCCGCCTCGAAGCCGCCGGGACCAGCCTCCGCATAGCCTTAGCCCTGTTTGCGTATTGCACCCGGATTTATGCCTCTATAAGGGCGTCCAGGTCTATTTCGGCGGCGGTACAGGGTACGATGATCCCCCAGTTCTCCAGAACCTCCGGGTGAATCTCCCCAAACACACCGATTGGCCTGGTTCCATACCGGATCTCCGCAGCCCGGCCGGGGATAAACCGGCTGTCCCGGGATTCCTCCACCTCGTATTCCCGGCTGATATAGTAGAAGAGAGTCTGTATCTGTCCCGCAACGGTGTTGAAGTTTGCATCTCCACCGGCATGGAGCAGTCCCGCGTATTGCCGGGTGCTGGCGCCGTAGTTTTCCGCCGGATTCCGGTAGGCCACTTTGCCAATCTCGAATATGCGATGAGGATAAACCGAATGTCCCGACACGGCTTCGCTCATCAAGAGGGAAGCTAAAACCGAATCCCGAAGGTATGCAGAGTTTTCTGTCATGGGGTTGGCTATACGGATAATCCGCGAGCCATCCCCCCGCATGTTTTCCACCAGATCCTTCCGGGACCCCAGGTAGTTGTAGATCATCTCCTGGTAGCCCATGCCTACCAGAAGCTCCTTTACCTTCCGGCTGAACACCGTAATTGGCTTGAGCCGTCCAACGGTAAAGTCCCGGGGCCGTTCAGGCTTAAAGGAGCTAAGCCCCCGGCCTATCATCACATCCTCCGCCACATCCGCAGCGTGGAGAAAATCATTCCGGTACTCCGGCGGCCAGACCAGGACGCCTTCAGTTTCCACCTCTCCGCCCGGTCCGGCGGCCTCCTGGCCTTTTTCGACAGACCGGGTATTTTCGGCCCTACAACCCATCCGTTCCAGGGCGGCAATACAGGTATCGGCGTCGAGTTTTTCTCCCAGGAATCTCTCCACCCGGGCGAGGGAACAAAACACCGGCTCCTGAAAGTAGTAAGGGCTGGTGAATTTCCGGCCAAAGGGGGTATCGTATTCGTACTCTATTTCCACGGGCTCAATAGTGTAACCCTGATCCGCCAGATCGCAGGCCATAATGGAGGCTGCCAGGGTGACCGAAGGCATATCGGTGCCGGTAAGTTCCACAAAGAGGTCCGTATCCCCAACCTGCACTGCCCCCAGGTCCGCGGAGTTGATGATCGGCGGATAGGAGAGGACCGCGCCTTTGGAGTCAACCAGCAGGGGGTGCAGGGGTTCATGTTCCTGGATAAAACCGTACTCCCTGCCCTTGGGGTGCTGTTTCAAAATTTCCCGGAGGGTAAGGGGCGCATCCCACTGGAGGGGTACAAAGGAAACGCTGTCGGGGTCCACAGCCTTGTAGATGATGGGCCATTGGATGATGGCGATCCGGTAGAGCCCCATGGAGATGGTCCGCCGCTTCCGGCCAAAATTCCAGGCCAGCTTCTCCTGAGTCTGGATCATATCCCGGAGGGCCGCATCGGTGATGGCCTTTCCCGTGGCGATAAACCCTGCCAGGTAGGGCCGCACCTGCTTTACGGAAACCTCTACCCGCAGTTTCCGGGCCGCGGACCGGAAATTACCGGGGTATGAGAAAAAGGGATACTCCGGCCGCCGGCCGCCGTTGTAGAGCCGAAGCTGCCGGGCACAGCCCGCAGTAGCCCAGAGATCCGGCCGGTTGGTATCATTCAGCTCGATCTTCAGGGTCCGCTCCTCCGGGGTCAGGGCCCGGGCGGCATCCGCGGACCAGGAGTCTAAATCCAACTCCGCCTTTGCACAGGTAAGGACCTCTTCCAATAGTTCCCTGTCATTCGGGCCTTTCCGCCCCGGACAGATTCCCCGGCCTTCCGGATCAGCCAATGCAAAAAAAGCTGCTTCGTTCACTTCGATTTTAGGCATTTCAGGTTCCTTTGTCGTTTAAAAGAAGTTTAGCATGATTCTGTCCCGAAAGACAATGAGTCCCCCTGTACAATATGCCGAATGATTATGTTGTTTCTGCGCTATGAACGGGTTAACCTTTTACCGCGCCTGCGGTTAAGCCTTTAATAAAACTCTTGGAACCGAAAATGAACAGGACCAGGATCGGTGTGGTGGTGAGCACCAGGGCGGTGAGTTGGGCGCCGTAATCGGTGCGGTACACATTCGCCAGGCTCTGAATAAAGAGGGGAATGGTCATCAGGACCGGCCTGTTGAGGAATATCAGGGGCAGAAGATAGCTGTTCCAGGAACCGAGAAAACTCAGGAGGGTTAGGGTGGTAACCGCAGGGAGTATGCAGGGAATGACAATTTGATAAAACACCCGCAGTTCGTGGCAGCCGTCGATCCGGGCGCTTTCTACCAACTCCTTTGAGAGGGAGCCTTCGATGTATTTGGTCATCCAGAACACCCCAAAGGCGCTGGCGAAGTGGCAGATGATGATGGGCGCCAGGGTGTTGGTAAGATGCAGGAAGCGCATCTCCGTCAGGTAGCCCACCAGGGAGATCTGTCCCGGTATGGCCATGGTGGCCAGGATGATCCTGAAGGCCGCCTTGCGGAATTTGAAGCGGTAGATGTTGAGGGCGTACCCCGCCATGGCGCTGAACTGCACCGACACAAAGGTGGCGATCACCGAAACCAGGAGGCTGTTCAGGATGGACCGGGCAAAGTTGCCCTTGATCACCTCACGCAAATTTATCAACCAGTAATTTCCCGGCAGCAGTTTTATCCCCGTAAAGATATCCTCCGCCTTATACGTGGACATCATGACCATCATATAAAAAGGGTAGAGGGAGATGATTGAAATTGCGATGAGGACCATAAAGGAGACGGCGTTACGGAGCTTTTTCATACCCCCTCTCCTTTCCCGCCTATGATCCGGGTACCGGCAGCGGAAACGCTGACGATGATGAGGAAGAGGAGAAAGGCGATGGCGGAACCGTAGCCCATGCGGAACTGGTTGCGAAAGGCGATGTCGTAGAAGTTCCATACGATGGTTAACACCGAACGATCCGGGCCGCCAAAGGTCGAAAAAATAATATTTGGTTCGTCAAAAAGCTGGAGCCCTCCGATAAGGCTGGTAACGGAGGCAAAGGTGAGGATGGGCCGCAGCATAGGAATGGTGATATAAAAAAAGGTCGCTGTTTTTCCCGCGCCGTCCACCACCGCGGCCTCGTAGAGTTCCTCCGGTACCGAAGTGAGACCCGCAAGGAAAATAGCCATATAATAGCCTACGTATTTCCAGACGATCAGGAATATGATAACAAAGGGCGCTGTCCGGGGAGTGCCGAGCCAGTAGATGCCTTCTTTAAGAATCCCCAGGGAGATTAAAATCCGGTTAACCGTACCGTATTTCCAGTCAAAGAGGAGCTTAAAGAGCAACCCCAGGGCCACCGGGGTGGTAACGTAGGGCAGAAAATTGATGGTCTGAAAAACCGTCCTGCCCCGCTTCCGGCCAAAGAGGAAATTCGCCAGCAGCAGCCCCAGGAGCAGGGTAAGGGAGTTGGCGATAAGGATGATATAAAAGGTGTTGCCTATGGATTTGCGAAAGTTAACATCCCCGGTGATGATCTTTATATAATTCTGAAAACCGATAAAGGTCTTTTCATTGATACCGGTCCAGTCGGTAAGGCTGATAAAGAAAGAATAAAAAACAGGGTAGATACTGAGGACCATAAAGCAGATGAAAAAGGGCGCAAGAAAAAAAATAGGCCAAAAGACCTCATACTTCCGGTTCAGGTTGTTCTTTGCGGCGGCGGATTTTTTCATGGGTACACCCCCAAACAAAAGTATGGGGACCTGATGTTACAAACACCAAGTCCCCGGTTGTCTTATTTAACCGGTACGTCCACCCGGCTCTTCATTTCCTCTATACCCTTTGCAAGGGCCTGTTCCAGGGTAACGCTCCTGTCGGACATCACGTAAGCCGCCACCGCGTTGGAGGCTTCAGCAAGGTAGTTGTCGTAGATGGTGAAGGTGGGGGGCACCACCTTGGGCATCAGTTCCTTGTAGAAGTAATTCCCCGTATCAATGCCGAAGTAGGGATCCACGTTGCTCACATAGGCGGGATCGTTGTAGAATTCCTTTACCGGGGTAAAGTAGTCGGTGCCCTTCTTTACCACTTCAGTCCCTTCCTTGGTAAAGGAGAACCACTTGAGGTATTCCCATGCCTCCGCCTTATGCTTGCTGCCCTTGTAGATCCCCTGGACCGTACCGCCCCAACTAAACCCGCCGGTAGGAGGGATCATCAGGCCCCAGCGGCCCTGGCCGTTAGGATCATTGGCCTTGATCATGTACTGGATGCCCCAGTTGGGTACGGTATAGAAGATGTGGTTATCCCCCGCGTAGGACGCGTTGTCCTGGGGAGACCAGGGTTCAAGCACATCGATGGCGCCGGCGTTCCTCAGTTTGATAAGAAAGTCCAGGGCGGTACGCATGTGTCCGGTAAAGTTGATCGAACCGTCACTTTCCACCAGCCTGGCGGTAGAGGTGCGCCTGACCCAGTCAAGGACAAAGCCGGGGCAAGAGAACATAAAAACCTTGCCCCCCGAGGCATTGACAACTTCGGCGCCCCTGGTTACAAAGTCATCCAGAGATTTGAACATGCCCTCCAGGGCGGCCCGGTCGTCGGTGCCCAGGTACTGTTTTGCCAGATTTTTTTTGTAGGCCGTTCCGGTGGGACAGAGGGTCTGATCGATGGCTACGATCTGGCCCTTGGCATTCTGCATCAAGCCTACGGTGGATTCAAAAAAGATGTCTTTTTTTATATTGTAGGGAGCCTGACCAAGATCCTCCCATATATCCATGGAAAACATCTGGCCCCGCACGTTGATCTCTGCCAGCAGGATGTCGGGCATGTCCAGGCCCGCGGCAAGGCTCTGCTGAGTCTTGAGGGGAAGTTCCGCCGCAGGAACCACCACCCGTTCAATTTTGATGTTGGGGTGGGCTTTTTCAAACGCGGGGATGGTGATGTCGGTAACATTATTG
>JAITJI010000015.1 GCA_031279015.1 Spirochaetaceae bacterium | reverse complement strand
CTGGATATGTAGCTGGCGGCGCCTATGGCAAAAACATTTCCTATGCCCTGGGAGAACATAAACAGCGGCATGGCAAGAGAAATCCCGGCGACCATATTGGGATCCCCGGTCTGGCCGATGAAAAAGGTATCGGGCATATTATAAACCATCTGGGCGACTGAAGCAAGCATCATGGGGAGCGCCAGTCGCAGGATACTGATGGGAACAGGCGTACTCTCCATCAGGGTAATTCCGTCAGCTCTTTTCATTGTTTTCCTCGATTATAATATTGGACTTCTTTACGAATAAAGTGATTTAAGCTGTTGATACAGTTGCCCGTAAATATCATAAAGCCGCTCGTAAAGGGCGGTATTTTCTTTTAACGGTGCGGTCGTATCCACCACCTTAACCATGGAAGCGGCTTCGTCGAGATTTTTATACACCCCGGCGCTTACTCCGGCGGCTAAAGCCACTCCAAGGGAAGTTATGGAATCGGCATGGGCATCGGTGATTTGGATTTCCGCTCCTAAAACATCCGCTAAAATTTGGCGCCACAGTTTTGAGTTTGCCCCGCCTCCGATAAGCCTTAATCCGGATACAGCGCCGGATTCGCGGTAAACCGCCAGAATACTGCACAGGGCATAGGAAATTCCCTCCAACACGCTTCTGGTAAAATGGGAACGCTGGTGATGGGAATCAATGTTAAAAAACACCCCCCTTGCGCGGGCATCAAAGATAGGGGATCTCTCCCCGTCAATGTAGGGCAGGAAAATAAGCCCATTGCTGCCGGCCGGCGCCAGGGCGGCTTCCCTGTCAAAAGCATCGTCACTTTCAATATTGAAGAGCCCGCGCGCCCAGTCAATACTTTTACCTGCCGCTTGCATGGTGCCGAACACGCCGAAACTGTCACCGTTCAGGGAAATAATGTCAAACACCCGGGCCTTTTTGTCTATTATGGGATTGGGGACGTTGCAGGCAATCCAGGCGGTAGTACCGATGCTGCAATAAATTTCCTTCCCACCGGCAGTAATGCCGGCGCCCACATTGGCGCAGGCCCCGTCACCGCCGCCGGCTATAACCGGGACCCCCGGGGAAATTCCCAATGCTAAAGCCGCGGTCTCTGTCACCCGGCCGATCACATCAGTGGCCTTGTGTATTGCGGGAAATTTTTCAGTGCCCAGACCAAGCTCGGTAAAGAGGTCCGTCAGATAGACCTTCTTATGGATATCAAGAAGCAGCGCGTGAGAGGCGTCCGAATAATCAGTGCTGTCAATATCGCCAACAAGCTGTGCCGTCAGGAAATCCTTGGACTGTAAAAACCGGGCGGTCTTGGCAAATATCTCAGGCTCATTGCGCTTGAGCCACAGTATTTTCGCCAGGGAACTCTGGGCGCTGAGGATACAGCCGGTACGATGGTATAAATTTTCCCTGCCGGCGAGTTTGCCGATTTGCTCCACTTCCCCGGACGAACGGGTATCGGCATGGATGATCGCGGGCCGGAGAGCCCTGCCCCCGGAATCTACCGGTACGCAGCCCAGCATGTGGCCCGATACTCCGATGATATCAATCTGTTTTCCGGCTTCGGGATTGCGTTCCATTAAGGCATGTGTAACATGGCACGCCCCTTCCCACCATGAATCGGGATTTTGTTCCACCCAGTTTCGGTACCGGCTTATCACCCTGTATTCATAGGAGGCGGAATCAATTATCCGTCCGTCATGGGAAACCAAAATCGATTTGATTGCGCTGGTCCCAATATCAAAGGCCAGTATATACATAGTTGTACTCCTTGCTTAATGAATTCGGTTGCCTAGCAGCAAACTGCATTCGAACCGAAGGTCCGTGGAGCCCCGATAATCGGGAATTTTTGCATGAATATGCAAAAATTTACAAGTGCAACAGGTTCCTAGGAAACCGCATACACTTGCCCTCCAAAAGACCGCACCGCTTCCGTCCATTTGTCCGATTCCTCCCGGGGAATCTGTTCATACTCCTCCTGGGGATCCAGGCCCATGAGTTCAGCCTTGGAAGCGCCAAGTTTGTGATAAGGAAGAATCTCAATCCCCATCAGATCCGGCAGTTCCCGGGAAAGGGCGGCCAGATTTTTAAAATGGTCTTCCCTGTCGTTAAGGCCTTTTACCACCGGACAACGAAGCAGAATGACGGCACGGGCCGCATACAGCCTTCGCAAATTTTCCAGTATCAGCCTGTTGTCAACGCCGGTGAATTTTTTATGCAGCTCCGGGTCCGTTTCTTTACAGTCATAAAGAAACAGGTCCACATAGGGTAATACGGATTCATAGACCCGGTAGTCGCACATGCCGCTGGATTCCAGGGCTATATGCACCCCTTCTTTTTTGATCTCCCTGACCAGATCCAGAAGGAATTCCGGCTGCATGGCGGGCTCGCCCCCTGAAACAGTTACCCCTCCGCGGCTGCCTTCATAATACCGTTTTTCCCGCATTACCTCCGCCACTATTTCCTGAACCGTGACATCCCGGCCTACTGTTTCCAGGGCTTTGGCGGGGCATGCGGCAACACAATCTCCTTTATTAGTACAAGCATTCCGGTTAACCGTATGCTTCCCGTCGATCATTTTGTGAACCGCCGGGCAAACCTGTACGCATGTCCCGCAATGAATGCATTTCCGTGCATTGTAGGACAGGTGGTTTCTTCTCTGTATACCCTCCGGGTTATGACACCACAGGCAGCGCAGGGGACAGCCTTTAAGAAACACCGTGGTCCTGATTCCCGGACCGTCATGGACACAGAAATACTGGATGTTAAAAATCCTGCCGGTAATCGGTTTCTGTTGCTGGTTTTCAGACATTCCGCATTCTCCTTGCAATCAATTTATGGGAGTTTTTGGAAACTCAACCGGGCTTACAGGAGCCCTTTGTTGCCTGGGCACATAGACCGCCTGCAATACGATCTCATCCTTCTTGACAACCGGGTTGTCAATCCGTTCCAGAATACGGGCAGCCGCGATATTCCCCATCTCCGCAATCGGCTGGGAAATCACGTCAATAGCGTTAATCGCGTATTCATGCCATCCGGCGTCACTGTACCCCACCGCATCCATGTTCCTGCTAAAAACAACACCCTTATGGACCAGATACCCAAAGGCATCTACCGTAATCGTATTATTGAGAAATACCATCGCCGTCATCTTATGAGTAAAATAACGGGCCAGTACTTCCATGTCTATCTTCTTCGTAACATCCACTGACAAAATCAACTCCTCATCAACCTCAATGTTATGTTCAGTGACGCAGTTCCTGTATGCCTGTAGACGCTCATCCAGGGTGCTCAGGCGCTGGGACCCTGTAATACAGCCAATCCTGCGATGCCCCTGCAGGATCAATTCTTCGACCCCTTTGTACACCGCATTATAATTAGAAATGACAATCGTATCGCAGCTACAATTTTTGAGTTTCCGATCTATAAAAACAACCGGAAAACTGTTGGGTATTACATGCCTGATCATGTTGTAATCGTCAAAAGTTGATGCCACAATCACCCCGTCCACCAGGCCCGATGTCAGCCTGTGTAGCTGCTGTTTTTCCATTTCGGGGTTTTCCTGGGTATTCACTACCAAAAGCAAATAATCCTGTTTTGCGACCACCCCTTCCACTTCATTAATGAGGGTCGAAAAGAAACTGTTGGCAATATCGGGCACCACAAACCCTATGGTCTGTTGTTTCCCCATCTTAAAATTCCGTGCATTAATGTTTGGTTTATAATTCAATGTTTCTATGGCGTCATAAACCCGCTGCCGTATAGTATCCGTGATATGTTTTGTATTGTTCAGAACATGTGAGACCGTGGCAACCGAAACACCCGCAACGACCGCAACGTCCTTCATTGTGGACTTCATGCCGACTATCCTTTTCCCGATAAAATAATACTCAAGATTTAATAGAGTTGTCCGGAAGCTTTGGTTTCTGAACAACTTCCGCTAAAATACTACAATTTCACCACCGCAGCACAGAAAACTACGGGACTTGTGAGAAAACCAACCGGGTTCTCAACAAATATGATAAGGAAATTCGGAATATCAATCAACTCATAATCCCCAGGCCCCGCATCCTCATGCCTCCGCTACACAGCGGTATTTTCATGGGTAACGCCTTCCGGATGACACAGAACAAGAGAAACGTTTCCTTCTACTGCCGCACCGGGTATGCTAAAGGGCAGAAAAAGTTCATCCCCCTGCCGGATCGGCAGAACGCCTCCCTCAAAGGCAATGGTTCCTTCACCTTTTAGAACGATCCCCACCTGGGGAAACCCGGTATCTCTTATTCCGGTCTTGCCCTGTACGTCAATCCGGGTAAAGGAAAAATAACTTGTCTGATCCGGACCAATGAGAAAAAACTCCCTGCCCCAGGCGCCTTCTCTAATGGTTTTATGCGGGATGCACCAGCGGCGCAGGTTTTCTTCCGGGGAACAGCCGTCATACACAAAGGCCCCCAGACATTTTTCGTTATACACCGCCTCATCCTCCATCGGGAAAGGCGGAGGGGCATCGGCGTCTGCGTCCTTGGGCCTGAATTTGGCGAACATCTCCATTATCTTTTGCTGCCTGATAGGCGCCACCGTAATGTCGCTGGGTTCCTGCACTTCTA
>JAITJI010000012.1 GCA_031279015.1 Spirochaetaceae bacterium | reverse complement strand
ACGCCAATCTTGCCCGCCAATTCCTCAATGGTATCGGCGCCAAAGGCCCGGCCCTGCTGGATAAGTTCCTCGATGGATTCGTTGAAGTTGTTTTTTACCTGCGGGGTAGGATAGCTGTGCTTATCGCAGATAACCCACATAAAAGCGTCCCGCTGCTGGAAAAGGGCCAGGGTCATCACATCCCGGCGGGCCCCTTCGTCCACAAACCGGTTGCCGTCCTTGTTGACAAAGAAACGATCCTCCACGGCCTGTTCAATATTTCCCGAAAGGCTCCCGGTCTTGGGATCGCCCATGGGGAGCAGTTGGACATATTCCATGCCGACAAAATTGGCCCCCGCCGCTTCCGCCATGACAAGGCCGTCTCCGGTGGCGCCGGGGTGGTTGGTGGTTCCCGCGTTGGTCAAATCCGGCCATTGGGTGTTGTATTTCTGCCTAAGCTCCTTGTTGGCGCCAAAACCGCCGGTGGCTATCACCACCCCTTTGGAGGCGGTAAACTCGTAGTCCTTATCCGGGCCGGAAGCCTTAACCCCGGTTACCCGGCCGTCTTTCACGATCAGTTCCGCAGCCTTGGTATCATACAGAATCGTAATCTGATCCGAATGAAGCTTGATATAATTCAGATCCGTTTCGATATAGCCGGTACCCAGGGGCTTCACCGGCCTGTGAGCCCGGGGCCAGAGACCTCCCAGTACCGTAAATACATCGGGGGTAAATTCCATGCCCATGCTTTCCATCCAGTGCAGGGCCGGCAGGGATCCTTCTACCAGGGTACGCACCAGTACCGGGTCCCCCACCTTGTCGCCGCCTTCGTAGGTTTGGGTAAAGTGGAGATCCGTGGAATCCTCAATCCCCTGGGGTTTTTGCCGCTCAGGGTCCACCGCATTGTAGGCTGCCCCGGAAATAATGGTATTCCCCCCCGCCCGGGGCATCTTCTCCAGGATAATCACCTTGGCGCCATTCTGGCTGGCGCTGATACCCGCCGCAAGACCCGCTCCGCCGGCGCCGATCACCACCACATCGGCCTTTTCCGCAACCAGGCTCCGTTTAACCGGCCCCGTTGCAGCCTTACCCTTGGTCTGTAAAGCATTGATATCAACCCCGGATTTCTCCAGCGCCGCCGTCACCGCCGCGATGATCCCATCGCTGCTGAAGGTCGCCCCGGAAACCCCGTCCACCGCAAGGGTCTGGCCGTCAATTATCGCCTGGGGAATCCGTTCGTAGGCAAGTCCCGAACCCTCCGGGGTATCATTCTGGGACACCGTCCGGATAGAGAGGATACGCCCCGCATCGACGGTAACTTCCATGGTTATGTCCCCGTTGTAACCGGGAGCGGTTCCCTGGTATGTGCCGGGGGTGAATTTAAGGGCGCTGGAAGTTACGCAGCTCAAAATAGCAAAAACCATACCCAGTACAGTTATTTTTGAAAGAAAACATTTCATTTCTGCCTCCTAAACATGATATAACCGAATCCGTTCAGGACGTATCCGGAACCGGTACTAAATCAGCCAAGAACCCGCACAGAAACAACATAACCGCTTGGTCATGTTATTTCCTTATTACGTAAGCAATTAGAATAAAATGTATGGCATTTTATTCTTGCGCGGGTCCTAAGTATCCGCCTCAATTCCCAGCGCCGCATATCTGCCCGCCAGCCTGCCCAGGGTAAGACAGTAACCGTGGTTCAGGCCGGACATGGGAGTAAGGTACTGATTAGCGTGCCTGCCCCCTACCACAACCCCCGCAGCCCATAGGCCTCCGATGGGTTTGCCCGTATTTTCCCGGAGAACCGACAGGGTTTTTCCATTGATCACAACTCCCTCTTCACCTACCCAGCTCATTCCCATAACCCCCGCATGGGCGGCATAGAAGGGCGGGGTAATTACCTTCCGGAGAAGGGCCGGGCGTTTGCCGTACTGGGTATCCACCCCTGAATCGCAGATCCGGTTGTACTCTTCCACTTCCTTGAGAAAACTGCGGGTCTGTTCTTCGTTAAACTTCATTTTTTGGGCCAGTTCTTCCAGGGTCCAGGCGGAAACGGAACTCCCTGGAGGCTGGGGATGATCCACGTAGGTACCCATGGTAACATAAGGTTTGTCCACATCCCGGCGGAAGTCCTCATCTATGAGTTCTTCCCACCTCTTTTTTCCATCCACCGGGGTCTTGTCTCCCTTTACACCCCGGGGACTCCCCACAGGGGGGACGGTCCAGGGAGTTTCGGCCACACAGTCCAGGGCCAGATGCCCCTGGGAGGCGTAGGGCAAAACCTTGAGCCATTCGCTGTCAAAAACTTCCCAGGCGCCCTTACCCGGCTGGTTTTCCAATTCCGCCGCCCGGATCCAGAGGTTTGTATCTTCGTTGTGCCAGCGCTTGCCCAGGTAGTTTATGCTGAGACCCGGGGTGGCCTGCATATCGGACATGCTGATGGAAGTATGCTGAGTCCAGGCTTCCATTTCCGCCCCTGCCCAGATGGCCATGCGCTGACCATCTCCGGCGCCGTGCTGGAGGGCCCAGTACATGAGGGGCTGCCCGTCGCTCTGCCGCATGGCCCGGATCACCTTGCTCGCTTCAATTTCGTTGACCATGGGGTGATCCCCGCTGAAAGTTCCGGTGCAGAGGACAACGCCCTTATTGGCGCCGTAACGGACGTACCTGCCATCTTCTTCGGCAATGATCCCCGTTACCCGTCCGGCCTCATCTTGGGTTAAGAGATATCCCCGGCTACCGTACTGAAACGCGATCCCCAGGTCGGTACATTTTTTGTAGAGGAGCGTTCCCGCATGCTCCATGCTTTCGTAAGAAAAATTAATGGTACCAATGTACTGCTTCCACTGCTCGCCGTCAAAATTTCCCTTGGGCGGCCGGGGCCAGAACAAAACGGAACGGTAATCCCGCAGGTAATCCTTTCCCGCAGGGGGGAGAATTTCTTCATACCAGTCAAAGGCGGGACCGGATTCGGCGATCCATGTACGGATCAGATCGTTGTTCACCTTCATGTTGAAGATCATGGTGTAGTTACGGAAAAAATCGATGGGATCTTCGGCGGCTCCTGCGTCCTTGACCATGCGGGAGTTGAAGGTAGCAATGTCAAAACCATGGACATCGTAGGGATAAACGTTCCCCGAATTCCAGTTTTTGTGCCCCTCCTTGTGATCCTCCAGAACAATAACCCGGGCTCCATTTTCCGCGGCGCTCCTGGCGGCATTGAGCCCTGAAAAGCCTGCCCCCACAACGATCACGTCCGCCGAGGGTCCGTCTACGGTTCCTGCGGGTATATCCGGTTTTTTGCGCCAGGCAGTGAGCTGCTGGTACCAGTCCTCGTCCCCCGCTTCCCCGGCCCGTACACTACCGCCGGTGGTGCAGGCCATGAGAGTCCCTGCGGCGGTAAATCCTGCGACCCCTTTAATAAAATCCCGCCGGGTGATTCCCTGCCCCTTGCCGGATCGCTTACCTTCCCTATCTTTTCCCATGATAACTCCTCCTCAACAGAGTTTGTATAAATTAATATTTATATCAAAAATATATGCATCTGTCAAGTGCTGTTCCAGACGGACTGTGGAACAATTGACACAAGGATACTATTAGGATCTATACTACCTTCAAACAAAGACTGATTTTTTATAGGGAATTATTATTCCCGGTGCTTTCTATGATTATTCCGTACAGAAATGGTTCGTATGAATCATTTATTACTATGAAAAAGGGGTTTAGTATAATGAAGAGATTCCCGGTTTTATCAGGAAAGAAAATGCGGCCTTATGCTGCGCTTGCGGTTCTAAGCCTTGTTTTTGCCGCTTGTCCCAATGACTCGCCGGAAGAGAAGGACAACAGGCATGCACCCTATGGCTCGCCTCCTTATAGCGGGCAGGTAACCGGAGAAGCGAACGGTTCCCACGGTGGGGGTCAAACCACGATTAAATTAACCCTTACCCTGGAAGAAGGGTATATCACCGGCGTCGATTTTGGCGGCAGCACGGGAATTACGCCTAGCATTGGTTCCCAGGTAAGGGATCAGGCGCCCGCCCAAATCATAGCAGCGAATTCATTCAATGATGACGCAATTGATACGGTCACCCGCGCTACTATTACCCGGATTACAACAATCGCCGCGGGGAAGAATGCGTTGAATACGATTCCCGGTGTGAATGTGGAATAAGGATTCAAAGGACAAGATCCAGGGTCCGCTTTTCTATCGGCAGTATTGACCCGTTGGGTTGATGATAAAGACATGTAGACTGGAGGTGTTTATGGTAAAAAATATCATACCCCTTGATGAAGGGGCTGGTTCCGGCAAAGGAGTTAGTAGACGCGACTTTCTCAAGGGTACGGCGGTAGGCGCCGTGGGCGTTGCGGCAGCGGGGATTCTTAGCGCCTGTGAAAATCCGGCCGCTTCGGATGGTAATCCGGATGATGGAATAATGACCGGGGACAAGGCAAATCAGAAATGGAGCTTTGAGATAGCTCCTCCCCCCATTACAAATTATGAAGAGGGAGGAACCGCCGATGTTGTCGTGGTGGGCGCCGGGATGTCCGGTCTTACAACGGCCCTGAGGGCAAGGCAGGAAGGCGCAAGCGTTATTCTGATCTCCGCCAGTTCCAATCCGATTTCACGGGGCGGCTCCAATTCCGCTACCCATAGCACTGTTATGGCAGAAGCGGGTGTCCCCTCCATGAACTTCAATGACTATTTCAACCGCGAACAGCTTGCCGGGTCGTACCGGGTGGATCAGCAGAAATGGTCAAAGTTTGCCAACCATTCCACGGAGGCAATGAATTGGCTTATCGATCTGGTACGGGCAAAGGGCATTATAGTCGCCCTTGAACGTGACAATTACGAACCGGCCCTTGACCGCTGGGTAGTGGCCCACGGATTCATACCTCCCGATCTTGGCGACGGTTCGATGTCCGGAAGTGGTCAGCAAAGCGTCGTAGAGGCCCTTGCCGCATACTGTACGGAGGCAGGGGTAACAATCCATTACAAGAATATCGCCAGGCAATTGGTGCGGGGGACCGATAACGCTACCGGCAGGGTCACGGGGGTTATTGCGGAAACCGACGGGAAATACGTCAAGTATACCGGTACAAAGGGGATTGTCCTCGCTACCGGTGACTTTTCGGGGGACCGGGATATGCTTGCCAAGTACTGTCCCTGGATACTACCCATCTGGACACAGGATACCTATACCCCTCCCGAAGCGATTTATGACAAGGGTTTTGCCTTTGGCGACATCTTTCCCGGCGACGGTCACAAGATGGGGTTGTGGGTAGGCGCCGCATGGCAGAAGATATATCCCAATGCGCCGATGATTCAGGGGAACTGGGGCGGCAGTTACCAGCCCCTGGGTTTCCATCAGGGATTGGTAGTAAATGTCAAGGGTGAACGTTTCTATAACGAAAATATTTCTTCACCCTACAGCGCCACTCTTCTGGTTAATCAGCCTCAGCGCAGGAGTTACGGTATATGGACGGCAAATTTTGCCCAAGCGGTGATCGATAACGGCCTTAAGTGGTACGCCTTTGGGGATACCTACGACACCCCGGAGAGAACTGCAGCCGAGATGATAGCTCAATGGGAAGCTGGCGCGGCCGCGGCCGATAGTCCCTACAAGCAATATTTCAAGGCGAATACGCTGCAGGCGCTCTGTACAGCCCTGGGTATTTCCTACGCTACTACGCAGGCCACGCTAAACCGCTACAACGAATTGGCTAACGCTAATCCTCCGGAAGACAGGGATTTCTTTAAGGATTCAAAGCTGATGATCCCCGTCAATCCGGCGGGACCTTTCTATGCGGCGGTAAACAGTCCCCTGTTCATGACGATAACCGGAGGGCTCCGTACAGACGCCAATATGCAGGTCTGCGATGAAAATGATGATCCCATCCCCGGTCTGTTTAACGTGGGCATCATGGTGGGGGATGTATATGCCAACAATTACAATTTTGCCATTCCGGGCCACAGCTACGGCGGAAACTGTCTTACCTTTGGGTATGTGCTCGGCAGCGACCTGGCCAAAAACAGGATTCCGGCGAACGCCTGATCCGGAACAAGCAATTAGCGCTGGGTTTTTGCGTAAGCCGCCGGCAGAAGCGATTCTGTCGGCGGCGTTTTTGTAAGATGGTCATTCGTTAAACCCGCTCTGTACCCCCGGGAAGGTCAGAGCATGACCATTTCTTTTATGGTCTAGTATAAGCCGCCGTTTCCTGGCCGATAGCCCGGCCAAAGGTAATGGCCGTCCCATGGGAGGTCGCGGGACTTGTGGTGGGATAATCAATGGAATAGCGCCCCCCGGCCACATTACCTACCGCCCACAGTCCGGGAATCGGTGTCAAACTTTCCGCGTTGAGCACCCGCAGGCGTTCATCCACCATAACGCCCGCAGTCGTTACGCCGGCGGCAACCATGGAACGGGATGCATAGAAGGGACCGGTTTTAACAGGGAACAGACGATCCGCCCGGCAGCCGAAATCCGCATCAAAACCGGCCTCAGCCAATTCATTATACCGGGCAATCGCCGCCTTTGCGGTGTTCTGCGTTGCGGTATCGTTCGGGTACATCTTTGCAATCAGTTCGTCGATGGTATTGGCGCCGAGGGGCGCCATTAGATTGGTACCATCATTCTCCAATGCAGCAGCCAAAGTCACTTCGATTGCCGCCGGGTCAAACCCGTTGGACAGATCCAGGTTGCCGTGCCCGACACTCTGTTTTAAAATCTGAGCCGGCCAGGTGCTGTCAAAAACCTGGAAGCTGGTATGTCCGGGCTGGCGGAGCAACTGGTTGGTGAATATCTGACCGGGAACATCCTCGTTCATAAAACGCTTACCCTGCAAGTTCAGGTGCAGGGCGACGGTAGAACCGATTCCGCCGAAACCGCCGGCAAAGGAATGACTCATGTGGGCGTGCGGGGCGGGTTCCATCCTTGCCCCGGCCCAGACAGCCATTCTATGGCCTTCTCCGGTGGATGTGGGGATATTGGTCAAACCATAGTTGAGGGCTTCGTAGAATTCAGGGTTCAGAACCTTTACCATTTTTTCGTTATTACCATAATCGCCGGTAGCCAGTACAACCGCCTTGTTTGCCAGCACCTTGATATACGATCCATCTTTCTGCTGGGCATATACTCCAATCACCACGCCGTCATCCCGCAGGACAAGCTCCTTCCCGGTAGTTTCAAAGAGGTATTCCGCTCCCTCCGCCACGCTTTTATCATACTGTGCGGTGACCGCATCACCCCATTTGTTTACAAACAGGGTACCGAATGCAATGCTGGACTGGAACTGGGGGTAATACTCCGTAGAATTATCAAAGGACTCCGGCAGGGGCCACATCTCAAGATAATAGCCATACTCCGGACCGCTGGGACTAAAGGCATTGATAAACCAGTTGAAGGCATCGCCCGATTCATTGACCCATCTGGTCCACAGGGCCATGTTGGCGCGGTTGCCGGAGATCTTCTGCATCTGGCGGACCACTTCCATTTTATCCGCCTCACTCAACATTTGACCAAGGCTTTTCTGATAATCCGAATTAAAGGCGCCGAAACACAGGCCCCGGAATGTAATGCCCGGGGTCTGCTCAATCACCAGGACAGTGGCGCCTTCCTCCGCAGCGGAACGGGCTGTAGCAACACCGGCAACTCCCGCACCGACAATTACAATATCCGCCGTCTTGGTCCCGGTAATCTGTGCATCGGTGATACCCGGCGCCGTACCCAGCCAGTCAGAAGAATCCACTTCAACATATACCGTCTCCGGGTCAATGTTCGTTGGACAGCTTAAGAACACCACGGACAGGACCAGTAGAATGGTAACCGTTAATACACACTGAAATTTTTTCATAGCAATCTCCTTCTGTAAAACATAAATAACCGGCTACACCGGTTTTGTTTTTCAGCCCGACAATAGGAAAAAATTCTCTATATGAAAACTCCATAATTCGGGACGCCCCGAATTAAGACCATAGCCGCTTCCTTGAGAAAGCAGTGAAAATCATAGTGCAGCAACAGGAGTGATAAAACGGGAAAAGATCGCCTGCAGGTGATTCTATGTTTAATGTTTGATTTGTTTTTATGGCCGCTATATAGTAAAACGGGGGGGGGGGGG
>JAITJI010000102.1 GCA_031279015.1 Spirochaetaceae bacterium | reverse complement strand
AATTCCGCGGCGGTGATTATCGGCGGCAATACCACTATGATGACCGAATGGGTGGACAAGGTGGGCGGCATCCTGATGGCCTATTACCCCGGCCAGGAAGGCGGCGCCGCCATAGCCCAGATCCTCTTTGGCGACGTTAACCCCAGCGGGAAGCTGCCCTATGTCCAGCCCCTGCACGAAACCGATCTGCCCCAGGTCAACTGGGATACCACGAACCAGTGGTACGATTACTACCACGGTTACGCCAAACTGGAAAAAGAGGGCAAGACTCCGCTGTACCCCTACGGCTTTGGCCTTTCCTACACCACCTTTAAGATAAGCGAAGGCCGATTCGGCGTTAAGGACGGCGCGGTGGCGGCGTCCTGCACCCTTACCAATACCGGAAACCGCAGGGGGGCCGAGGTAGTGCAGTTGTACATCGGCTTTAGCCGCTCCGCCGTGGACCGGCCGCTTAAACTTCTGCGCGGCTTCGCCCGGGTGGAGCTTGATCCCGGCCAAAGCCGTATTGTCGATCTTTCCTGCCCCTTTGAGAAACTGGAATGGTACAATCCCCGTATTCCCGGTTTTGAGCTGGAGCATATAGAATACGAGGTGTATATCGGTACCAGCAGCGCAGGTACGGATCTGCTTAAGGGATCGGTAAAACTATAAGAAACCGTAAACGTTACAGGAGGACCATATAGGGCCGCCACTGTACCCGGGTCAAATTTTCGTGATTACACCAAGCGCCGGAAAGACAGCGGTATACGATACGGTTTTCAGCGCAGGGTCCGCAGGAGGGTCCGCAGTTCCGGATTGGACGCAGCTTCCGGGGCGGCGGTCTCGGTCTTCTGTTTCTGTAAAATAATCTCATCCCCCGGGGCAATGCGGTCGAAAAATCCGTTCCGGGTCAGGGCGCCGGAACTGATCTCTTCGCTGATCTCTCCAATGAGCAGGGTTCCTACCACATCATCGGCACTGTAACTGAGTCCGATTCCTTCATTTAAAATCCCCGGGCGGCCTTGTTTAACCACCTCATATACCGTGTCCGGTTCCACCCCGTCGGCCCGGCCTTTGTCGATGAGCCCCTGGGAGGCCCTGCGGGCCAGGAGTATCCCCCGGAAGGGCAGGGACCTGGCAAGGGCTTCCGTGATGCCCCGGGAAGCGTTCCGCAGACGGTCGGAGCCGGTACGGTAGGCGTAAAACACCCCCGCAGGGGAACCGGTCCTGCCGACAAAGAGTTCCCCCTTGATGGACAGGTCCCGTTCACTCTCGGAAACGGAAACCAGAAGAAAATAGTCCAGCCCCCCTTCCCGGGCCGCCCGGAATGCATCGGAAAACGAGGGTTGCCGGGGCTCCAGGTCGGCGGCGCCGATATTCCGGTCATGGACAAGGAGATCCTTGATATAGGAGGCGGCGGTGATACCGGCGTCGGCATGAAAAAAAGCCGACTGGGAGGCTACCGAAAAAACTGCGATATTCCAATGACGGCGGGCAATTTCCACGGGATTGACGGACCAGCGTCTGGAGAGGGAATCCGTCAAAAGCGAATCGTATGCCTCCACGGCGTCGTCAATGGAACGGTCCGCCAACCCCAGGCTCTGCATAAACCGCAGCTCCTCAAGATACCGGCCCGGAAAACCCCGGAGCCGCAGAAGTTCGGCGTACTCCCGGCGGTCTGCGGCGTAGGGGTTAAGTCTCAGACCCCGGCGGTATTCAAAGAGGGCCTGATCCGTGAGGTTCCGGGAACGATAGTCCCGGGCACGGTTGAAATGCCAGGAAGCCCAGCGGATACGGACGGGATCTTCCAGGGCGGTATCCGACGCCAGAAGATCCTCCAGGGTGCTCCGGACAAATTCATCCTCCGGATCGATACCCAGGGCGGTGGAGAGGATGGTTATGGCCTCGTTCCGGCGGCCCAGGCGGATATAGGACAAACCCTTTAAGTACCAGGCGCCAATATCGTTCCGGGACCGGGCGATGATCTCATCGGCAAGGCGGGCGGCCTCCTCAAATTGACCTGAACGGTACCTGAGGCTTGCAAGAAGCGACCGGGCCGGGCCGTAACCGGGCCGGTAAAACAGGGACTGTTCGGCATACCGGATAGCCTGGGCTAAACGTCCCGCCTGGGCATCAAGGTAGGCTGCATAGTAATACACCCGGTAATCCCCGCCGTGGTTCAGGAGCGCCCGTTCAATACAGGAACGGGCGGCCTCCGTATCTCCCAGAGACCCCAGGACCAGGGCCAGGGAGACGAGGACCCGCCTATCGTCGGGGTACCGGCGTTCCGCCTCCCGGTACCGGACAAGGGCATCCCCCGCCCTGCCCCGGCTAATGTCCAGTTCCGCTGCGGCAAAGACGGCGTCCCGGTTATAGGGTTCCCGGGAAAGAACATCCCTGACAATGTCCGCCGCCGCATCCAACTGTCCAAGGGCAATGAGGGTAAAGGCTTCCAGATTTGCCAGGTCCATGTTCCCCCGGGCCTGGATCCGGGCCTTCCGCACCCAGGAGAGGGCCTGATCAAATTCCCCCAATTCGTAGTAACACTCCGCCAGAGAAGCGACCGCTTCGGCGTAGGCAGGGCTTACGCGCAGACACTCAAGGAAAGATTCCGCCGCGGAATACCAGTCTTCGGCGATCATGAAGGCCCGGCCCTGTTCATAGAGCCCGGCGGCCTGGTTCCGGGCATGAAGACAGGCAGGCCCCCCAAGGGTCAGGCTGAAGATCAAGACAGGGAGAAACAAACCCTTTAGAGGGGCATGGGACCCCTCCCCGCCGGTGAAAGTCATGGGCTATGTTCCCTTTTAAGCACTATTTTGACGGTGTTGATCTTGTGACCTTCCATATCCTGAACGATAAAGTCATGGCCCGCATAGACAGCCTTTTCATATTTAACCGGGATCTTCCCAAAGAGATCAAAGACAAAGCCCCCCAGGGTATCAAAATCTTCCGCCGGCAGTTCCACACCGATCTTTTCGGAGAGGTCTTCCAGATTCACCCGGGCATCGCAGAGCCAGGCATCCTGTGCCAACTGTAGGACATCCTCCTGTTCGTTGTCGAATTCGTCCTGAATATCCCCGATTATTTCTTCGATAATATCTTCCATACAGACGATCCCCGAAACGCCGCCGTATTCATCCACTACCACCGCAATATGCACCCGGCGCCGCCGCAGTTCCCGGAGGAGTTCGTCGATATGTTTTGAAAGGGGGACAAAAAAAGGTTTCCGGAGGAGACTGCGGATAGAAAAGGATTCGTTGCGAACCAGACTCTTGAGCACATCCTTTACATAGAGGATGCCAATGACGTTGTCAATGGTATCCTGGTATACCGGGAACCGGGAATGGCCGCTTTCGGAGATCGTCGCCAGCAATTCGTCCCGCCCGGTATCGGCGGAGAGAAAAACCGTATCGATCCGGGGCAGCATGACTTCCTTAACGGTGGTATCCGATAACTCCACCACCCCCCGGATCATCTCCTGCTGATCCGACTCAAGGGTCCGGAAGGTTTTTTTATCCATGTCCCCTTTTTTGAAAAGGGCCTTTACTTTTGTTCCCACACTCATGGTACTTCCCACGCGACATCCTGGGGCAGGATCCGCTCCCGGGCGAATTTCACCAGCAATTTTTCCTGCACTTCCAGCATAGGTTCTGCGGCTTCATTGGTACCATGATCCATGCCGGCAAGATGCAGGATGCCGTGAACCAGGAGGCGGCGCAATTCCTCATCCTGACTTACCTTAAAATACCGGGCGTTTTTCGCCAGGGTTTCCAGGGATACGACGATATCCCCCGGCAAAAACCATTCTTCCCCCGCCTCGTCCCAAAGGGATTCCCCCAGGGCAAAGGACAGCACATCCGTAGCCTCGTCCCGCTTCCGGTACCGGGCGTTCAAACCCCTGATACAGGCGTCGTCGCAGAAGAGCAGTGAAAGATCCCAGCGATCCTTACCGAGGGCCCCAAGCACCTTAAGGATATATCGATTCGCCGCCCCTGTCCAAGGGGGAAGGGGGACTCCTTCCGCGTTTATGGCGATCCGGTTCATGGGTGTCCGTCACCGCCGGCCCGGTCTTCCACCGGGGCTTTCGGTTCCCCGGAATACCGGCTGTCCGGAACTCCGTCGCCCGGGGAAAGGCTGCCCGGGGAGGCGCCGGGCTTGGGCAGCTTGGGATACTCTATCCGGGAATGGTAGTACCCCGCCAGGACCCGGACAAAGGCCTTTTTTATGATCTCCAGATCCCGAAAGGTCAACTCCGATTCGGAAAGCTGGTTATTTTCAAATTTCGCCATGATCAGTTCCTGGATGAATTTTTCCAGCCGCGTTACGGTTGGTTTCTTCAGGGTCCTGACCGCCGCTTCGGTTACATCCGCCAGCATCACCACCGCGGATTCCCGGGAACGGGGGGGAGTACCGGGATAACTGAAATCTTCCTTGTTCACCTGGGATTCCCGTTTGAGGGCGGCGTTATAAAACCAGGTAATCACCGAATTGCCGTGATGCTCCAGGATAATATCGACAACCGCCCTGGGAAGCCCCATGGCCCGGGCCTTCTCCGCCCCCAGCTTAACATGGCTGCGGATCACCGTGGCGGAAAGCCGGGGAGAAATATCGTTGTGCTTATTGTAGGTGCTCTGATTCTCCACAAAGTAACCGGGTTGTTCCATTTTACCGATATCGTGATAGTAGGCCCCTACCCGGGCAAGAAGGGGATTCGCCCCAATCTCCTGGCAGGCGGCCTCCGCAAGGTTTGCCACCATAAGGGAATGGCTGTAGGTGCCTGGGGCAACACTGAAGAGCCGCTTCAGGATGGGCGCGTTGAGATCCGACAGTTCAATAAGCCGGAAGGAGGTTACCGCATTCAGGGCGTTTTCCAGCATAGGGAGGAAACCCAGAACAAGCATCCCCGAGACGATCCCGTTAACAACGGAAACGAATAGAACAAGGGGATAATCGCCGATGGGGTTCCGGTGGATGAGGAGGGTTGCTACGGAAACGATACAGTTGACTACCCCGATTATAAAACCCGTCTTAATCAGATCCATCCGCTTTTCCGCACCCTGCATCGTATAGGCGGCGACCACCCCGGAGGTAAAGGCAAACATATAGGATGAGGTATCGTAAACCCCGGCAAGAAAGACGATGAGGGGCAGGATCATGGCCATGAAGGCCGCCGGCCGGGGTCCAATTAGTATGGCCGGCAGCATCACCACCAGGGCGCTGGGCATAAACAGGGCAACCGGCAGTTCCTGGGTGATGGAAAGGTTCCTGAAAAACACCGCCCCGGCGATATATACCAATACCAGCCCACAGACAAGGTAGACTTCCGCCGGGGCAAGGCGCTTCCCCTGAATTCGCCGGCTTTCAAGGAATACAAACCCGCAGAAAAGGAGGAGGAGGAGGAGGATCTGGCCAATGATGGACCGGGGGTCCCGCTCCCGGATAACGGTACTCAGGGCCTGGAGCTGAACCATGTCATCTTCGGTTACAATAAAGCCCTTACGGATAACCCGTTTTCCCCGCTCAATGAGCTTCACCACCGGTTCTATAGCGTTCTGGACTTCCTCAATGTGCCGCTGGGTCTCTTCAAAGGAGAAAAAGATGTTTTCGACAATAAAGGGTTTTATCATGGCCGGACCGATCCGGACAAAGGATAGGGGGAAGGAGGGGTCCGCCACGTACCGGTCTATTGCTTCCTCCACATTTTCCCGGGTTATGATATGGTTATACTGGATGTATTCTTGTTCGGTTTGAACACCCCTGGCCGAATGGAGTTCCAGAACATCGGGATTAAGGGCCTCCAATCCCGTATCCGGCAGGGCAACGATACCGATTTCCAGGAAATGATTCAGAACGCCGGCGCCGTATTCAAGGATCTGCTCCCGCTCGCTGTCTTCAAAGAGGGTTTGTATAGCCTCACGGGAAAAATACTCGGGGAATTCCTGCTCGACTGCGGATATAAAGGCGGTTACCGGGGCTTCTTCAGAAAAAATCCGCCTGGCCAGCGTTAAAAAATGGTTATAGGCATCCCAAGCCATCTCTGTCGCGGTATTGGAACGGATAAACACAGCGGGAATCATCCGTTCCCTATCCGCAATCCGCCGTTTGGTAGCTTCCTGGTCGGTATACGAAACGGATCGATCCGCTATGACATCCCGTTCCGCCACCCGGCCGACTTCAAAGTCGCCGATGTCCCCCACGCCCAGTCCGGCATAGCCTTTGCCGGCGATGATCAGCCCCAGGGACACGAAGAAGACCGCCGCCGAAGCCAGCACCGGACCTGTCCGCAGTTCCGGAAGCTTGAGGAAATTGAAAAACACCCTGATCCCGCTAGAAACCCGGACCAGGATATTACCGTTTTTTTTCACCGCCATACATCCCCACAGGCTCTTTACCCTCTGCAAGATCAGGCGCCACAGCAGAATTCGGCGCCTCGTAAGCCTGTATGATTTTCTTTATCAACGGATTCCTCACCACATCGGCGGTGTGGAGATAGGCAAAGTAGAGACCCTCCACCTTTGAGAGGATGGAAACGGCGTGAAGCAACCCGGAATCAAGGCGTCTGGGCAGATCGATCTGGGTGATGTCCCCGGTGATCGCCGCCCGGGAACCCTCGCCAATCCTGGTGAGAAACATCTTCATCTGTTCCCGGGTGGTATTCTGGGCTTCATCCAGAATGATCACGCTGTCGTTCAGGCTTCTCCCCCGCATATAGGCCAGGGGGGCAATTTCGATGGTCCGGTTTTCCTCCATCCGGCGGATGATTTCGTAGGGGATCAGGGACTCCATGGCATCATAGAGGGGCCTCAGGTAGGGGTTGAGCTTTTGGGTAAGATCGCCGGGAAGAAAACCCAGACTCTCTCCCGCTTCCACCACCGGACGGGTCAGCACCAGCTTCCGCATCTTCTTGGATAAAACCAGCCTCAGGGCCTCGGCAATAGCCAGATAGGTTTTGCCGGTTCCCGCAGGACCCACACAAAAACAGATATCGTGGGTACGCATACCCTGAATATAAGCCGCCTGGTTCCGCCCCCGGGGAAATACCCTGCGGAAACCCTGGGGTATCTGGATCAGGGCCTCCCGCATGGGATCGGACCCCTCCCCGGAGGGGGGCTGATCCGGAAGAGGATCCCCCAAAACTTCCGCCTGAGGGCCCGGAAAATCCCGAATCCCCGCCAGGGCCCGGACATACTCCGGAGAAGGGCTCTCCCCCTCCTGCACCGCAGTGATAAGACTATCCATCATAGTCTTAAAGCGACGGACTCCCTTCTCATCGACCCCTTCAAGACGGATTTCATTACCCCGGGCGGCAATACGGCCCCCCAGGGAACCTTCAATTACCCTAAGGTTCCCATCGTTGGCGCCGCAAACCCCGGACAACACATCTCGGCTGTCCAGTACGATGGTAATACTGTCGTCCAAATATACCTCTAAAGCGAAAGTGTATAACCCCTCAGGCGGGAAGTCAATATAGTTTCAACATCTTTTGTCAACACCCATATCAAGTCTAAGCAGTAGGTACGGTAATAAACAAGGGCTGATTCTTCTATTTCTTATTGATTCTTGGTATAGAATATCGATAATGTGTAGTATGACAGACCAATCCGCATTGTTTACCGATTTTTATTCCCTTACCATGGCCCACGGTTACTGGAAGAAGAGGATGAATCACCGCGCGGTCTTTGAGATGTTCTTCCGCCGTCAACCCTTTGGCGGAGGATTTTCCGTATTCGCCGGCCTTGAAACCCTCCTTGACCGGCTCAGTGATTTTTCATTTTCAGCGGATGATATCGCCTATCTGCGGAGTCTCAATTTCTTCGATGCAGCGTTCCTTGACTATCTTAAGGGGTTCCATTTTACCGGTTCCCTCTGGTCCATGGACGAAGGACAGGTGGTTTTTCCCCAGGAACCCCTTATCCGTATTGACGGAGGGCTCATCGAGTGTCAGATCCTTGAGGGAATGCTCCTCAATATCATCAACTTTCAGAGCCTTATCGCCACCAAGACCGCCCGGGTATGGCTGGCGTCCGGCAAGGGCTCGATCATGGAATTCGGGCTCCGCCGGGCCCAGGGACCCGATGGGGCCGTCTCCGCTTCCCGGGCGGCCTTCATCGGCGGCGCCGCAGGGACCTCCAACGTGCTTGCGGGGAAACGCTACGGCATTCCGGTGATGGGAACCATGGCCCATTCCTGGGTTATGGCCTACCCCAGCGAGGCGGAGGCCTTTCAAAGCTACGCCGACCTCTACCCCGGAAACACCGTTTTCCTTATCGATACCTACGATACCCTGAAAAGCGGCATCCAGAACGCGGTACAGGTAGGGAAGCGCCTGGCCGCACAGGGGAAAAACTTTGGGGTACGGCTGGATTCCGGGGATATCCACTACCTTTCGGTGGAAGTACGGAAGATCCTGGATGCCGCGGGTTTTACCAAGGCTACCATCACGGTGTCCAACGATCTGGATGAATCCATCATCCAGACCCTGACCGACGCAGGCGCTCCGGTGAATTTCTGGGGTGTAGGAACCCGGATGGTTACCGGTGGAACTGAATCGGCCTTTACCGGGGTATACAAACTTGCCGCCAAGGAGGGTCCCTCCGGCGGCCTCATCCCAACCATAAAGTTCTCCGACAACCCCGAAAAAACAACTACCCCGGGGGTAAAGCAGGTGTGGCGAATCCGGGACCCCCAGGGTATAGCGGTGGCGGATATCCTCAGCCTTGACGAAGCCGATGCCGGGGAGGAGACTCTTCCTGACGGCAGGGCGGGGGGCGACGTCATAGTTCCGGGAAAGCGTTACGCATTCTGGCATCCCCAGGCGGATTACCGGCATTTTTATCATACGCCGGAGGGCGCTATCGAGGCCCTTCTGCAGATCCGTATCAGGGGGGGGGAGCGGATCGGGGTTTCCCCGTCCCTGGAAAAGATCAGAGAGAAGGTCAGAACGGAACTTGATACCTTTGATCAGAGCTATAAACGGTTTCTCAACCCCCATGTGTACAAGGTTTCCGTTACGGAACAACTTAGATCCCTTAAACTGGAACTGATAAAAAACTATCTGGGGGATCTCTAGGAGTCCGGCTCCGGGGGAATTTATGTATCAGTACGCAGATCTTTATACCCTTCTGGAAAGTTGTCCCCGGAACTCCCCCTACTGGAGTCTGGCGGACGCCTTTGATGCGGCCACCAATGGCATGGAGAATCCCGAAAGCTTCTCCCGGATGGAAACCCTGGAGGACCCGCGGTTCCGGGCCTGGCGGGCCCTGATCCGGGCCATCAAGGCCCTTTACGCCGGGGATCTGCCTGCCTGCCGGGCCGCCACCGAGGCCATAGCGGAGGATCAGGCCCCGGGGGTACTAAAACCCCTGTTCCGGGCCTGGATGTACCGGCATGATTCAAAAAACCGGAACGGGATATTCGAGGAACTCTCCCGGTCCTGTGATGCCGTGGCAGAACTCTACCGCCGGCTGATCCTTGAACCCCATCCCCTGTCTCTCATAGCCGAACAGGCGGAGGAAGCTCTGCGGCACGACCTTCCGGAACAGTTCAGCACCATGGCGGTCCGGATCATGCGGAAACTGCGGGAGGAACGGCGCTGTGACGGCCCCCTCCTCGCCCTCCGGTATGCCCGGTATTGTCTGAAACTTTTGAACCAGTCCGGCTATGGGGATTCCGGTTTTTTTTCCGCAATCATCAGTACCCTGGGGGAGGCGGACGGATTCTGCGCCCTGGGGTTCGCCCTTATCGGAAAGGATAACCAAGCCGCCGCCGCGGCTCTGGAAAAGGCGCTGCAGGCAGGGGACGGTCTCTTTGTGGACGGGGACATGCGGGACCTGATCGCCGAAGTGATAAGCCTGCTGGGGAGTTCCTCCAGGAGGGAAAGATCCCCGGCAAAGACCAGAAAACGCCCTTCCCTTCCGGCTCAACCTGAGCTCTTTGGAGACATATAATGAACAGGGACAAGCTCCTCGCCGCCCTGCGGGAGCCCTCCGCCACAGGGGAGACGGGGGAGAACGGAAAAGAACCCGGCCGGCATGAAACCCTGAACCGCCTTGCCGCCGCCATGACAACGCCCCGTTCCTTTGACGAACTGGAATGGGAACTACCCCCGGAAGCCCGCTACCTGGGCCCGGGAATCTGGATGGACGCGATCAGGGACGCAGTACGGTATGGAAAAAAATAACCCGGAGGATTACTATAACGGAAGGAGGAGCCTTATGCAAACCATAACAGTCCATTTTATCAGTGCCGGTGGGAAGCGGGCCTCCCTCACCTGTCCCGGGGGAACGCCGGTGGACTCCCTTGCAGGACAGCTTGGTCTGGACCTGAAAACCCTGGCGGCGCTTAGGGTAAACAACGAGATCCTCCCCCTGGTCACTAAACTTGAGGTTAACGCGTACCTGGAAGCGGTTCCTCTGGAGAGTCCCGAGGGGATGATGATCTACCGGCGTTCCCTGGCCTTCCTGCTTGCCGTAGCCGCCCGGGAGATTTTCCCCGAACGGGGCCTCCGGATTGGTCATTCCCTGGGACACAGTTACTATTATACCTTCGCCAACGAAAGGATCCCCGTTGCCGGTGATGTGGAAGCCCTGGAAGCGCGGATGCTTGAGATGGTCCGGAAGGATCTTCCCATTGAAGCGGGCTATATGGCCTACGGGGAGGCGGTGGAACTCTTTGAAAAAAACCGGCAGACCGATACAAGCCAGCTTCTGGATCAGCGTTGCGAATCCAATGTCCGGGTAAACCGCTGCGGAGATTTTACCGACCTCTATATCGAGCCCCTGGTGCACCATACGGGTCTCCTCTCGGCCTTTAAGCTGATGCCTTACCGGGACGGGTTCCTCCTCCGGTATCCCGGAACAGGGCAGGGTATGAAAATAGATGCCTTTGAGGACAGTCCGAAGATATTTTCAGTTTACCATGAGTATAAGAAATGGGGACGAATCATCGGCGTCCATGCGGTGGGGGATCTGAACCGTATGGTGGCGGACCGGACCATCCGGGATTATATCAGAATTGCCGAAGCCTTCCAGACGAAAAAGATGACGGAGATCGCCGAACAGATCTACGAAAACCGAAATTCCGTCAAGGTGGTCTTCATTGCCGGTCCCTCCAGTTCCGGAAAAACCACCACGGCGAAACGGCTTTCCATCGAGTTGAAGGTGATGGGTATAGAACCTATCGCCATAAGTCTGGACGACTATTATGTGAATGGCGACCGGACCCCCCAGGATGAAAAGGGTGAACCCGATTATGAGAGCCTTGAGGCCCTGGACATTCCCTTTCTGAATGAACAGCTCCTGGCCCTCTTTGACGGACAGGAGGCGACTCTGCCGGCCTACGATTTCAAGGCGAAATGCCGCAGAGAGGGAGGGGGCAGGAAGATCCGCCTTGGCCGGAGGACCATGCTCATTGTGGAGGGCATCCACGGGTTAAACGACGGCCTTACCCCCGGCATAGCCCATGATATGAAATTCAAGCTCTATGTTTCCGCCCTGACCCAGCTCAACCTGGACGATCATAACCGGATCCCCACCAGCGATAACCGGCTTCTGCGGCGCATGGTCCGGGATTATCAATTCCGGGGCGTCGATGCAACGGGAACCATCAGAATGTGGCCCAGCGTACAACGGGGTGAACGGCAGCATATCTTCCCCTTTCAGAATAGCGCCGATGCGGCTTTCAATTCCGCCCTGGATTACGAACTGGCGGTTTTGAAATTCTACGCCGATCCCCTGCTCCGGGTTGTCAAGCCTAACGGACCGGAGTATGCGGAGGCGGTCAGGCTTCTCTCCTTCCTGGAAAATTTTGCCCCCATACCACCCCAGTATGTGCCGGGACAGAGCATCCTCCGGGAATTTATCGGGGAAAGTGAATTTAAATACTGATACTGAACCATGAGGGTGATCGAGGCTTCCGTCCTCCGCAACACGGTGAAACGCTTATGTATGAAGGCCAGCCGGGATCTGCCCCGGGCTGTGGAGGACCGTATACGGTTCTGCCGGACAGAGGAAACCTGGCCCCCGGCCCGGGATCTGCTTGACCAGATCATCGCCAACTTTGAACTTGCCCGCCGCCGCGGCATGCCCATCTGTCAGGATACCGGTATGGCCTGGGTGTTCCTTGAAATCGGAACGGAGCTGTACCTACAGGGGGATATCAACGCCGCGGTTAACGAGGGAGTCCGGGAAGGCTACCGGGAGGGTTGCCTCCGTGCGTCCATGGTGGGGGATCCCCTGAAGCGGGTAAACACCGGAGACAACACCCCGGCGATGATCACCTGTGAGTTTGTTCCCGGTGACCGGCTTACCGTCACCGTAGCGCCCAAAGGTTTTGGCAGTGAAAACATGAGCCAAATCAAGATGCTCCGTCCTTCCGACGGGGCCGGGGGGGTCATTGATTTTGTACTCTCCGTGGTAGAAGAGGCGGGACCCAACCCCTGTCCCCCCATAATCGTGGGGGTGGGCATCGGCGGCAGCTTTGACAAGGCGGCCCTCATCGCAAAAAAGGCCCTGCTCCGTACTCCGGGAGCGGGGAACGGGGATCCCTTTTACGCCAACCTGGAGGCCGAACTCCTGGAAAGGATAAACGCCCTGGGTATCGGACCTCAGGGTTTTGGGGGAAGAACCACCGCCCTTTCGGTTGCCATAGAAACCCTGCCTACCCACATCGCCGGCCTCCCCTGTGCGGTGAATATCAACTGCCACGTGGCCCGTCACGCCCGGGAGTGTCTCTGATGGAATACGGAAAGAATCCTCCGGGGATGGAGCGGGAACCTATCGGCATACACCTGCCCCTGACCCGGGAAAGGGCGGCCTCCCTCTCCGCAGGCGACATGGTCCGTATCAGCGGTATCCTCTACACCGCCAGGGACGCCGCCCACAAGCAGCTTTGTGCATTACTGGACGCAGGCCGGCCCCTCCCCTTCCCCCTGGAGGATTCGGTCATCTATTACACCGGTCCCACCCCTCCGCTTCCCGGCGGGATCATCGGCTCCGCAGGCCCCACCACGAGTTACCGCATGGATGCGTACACCCCCCGGCTGCTCGGACTTGGCCTGCGGGGGATGATCGGCAAAGGAAAACGTTCCGCCGGAGTAATTGAGGCCATGCGGCAGGCCGGGGCGGTGTACTTTGGCGCCACAGGCGGCGCCGGGGTCCTGCTCTCGGATCGTATCAGGGAAGTGGAACTGGTGGCCTTCCCCGAACTGGGCGCCGAGGCGATCCGCCGGCTTGTGGTGGAGGACTTTCCGGCGGTGGTGGTAATCGACAGCCGGGGGAACAACCTCTACCATTCCGGCCGGGAAGCCTATCTGCGGTTCAGCCAGATGATCCGAAAAGACCTCGTTGGGGGTTCAATATCCTAAGGCCTTGCGAAGACGATTCCGGAACCTCAGAGGTTTTCACCCATGAGCTTCCGGACAACGGCGCCTCCGGCAATATCGTCCAAGGTCTTGACCTCTTCCGCCAGTACGGCCTTACGGTACTCCTTCTGCCGGCGTTCCTTGAGCTTATCCAAAACTTTTCTATCCCGGGATGCCTCGATATATTCGGAGCGGGCCTCCTCAACCCGGAGAGCCGCCATGGCGGCCTCTTTCAAAAGCTCCTCCCTGGCGGCGTCAAGCCGTTGGATATACCGTTCATGGGCAAGGATCTCCGCAGCTCCGTTCTCCGGGGCAAAGCGTTCCGCCGCCGACCGGAACCGTTCCCGGGCGATGACATCGAGCCGCTGTTCTATGGCGGTTAAGGCGGAAACCGCCCTCCCCAAGGCCGCCTCCGCCTCCTGTTCCCGGTACAGGCGGAGCTTGAGGATCTTCTCCGGATCAAAGCTGAAACGCTTCACCGGTCCTCCCCCGTAGACGCCGCCCCCGGTCCTTCCCCGGCGGCAGAGGCTCCCTGCCGGTAGCCCGTCATCTCCTCTTCAGGGATCCGTATCCCGGATATTTCGGCCATTACCGAAAGGGTTTCCGCCAGGGAGGAGCGTTCATCCACTCCCTGAATGAGCAACGCCTCTATGGCGTCCCGTTTTGCGATAGCCTCATCGATAGCAGGATTCGAGCCGCTGTGATAGGCCCCCACATTGATAAGATCTTCGGATTCGGCGTAAACCGCCATAAGCCGCCGTATATACCCGGCGGTTTTATTGGTGACCGGTCCGGAAACCGCCTGGGCACGCCGTGAAATGCTGGTCAGCACATCAATGGCGGGGTAGTGATAGCGCTCCGCCAGGGAACGGGAGAGGACGATATGACCATCCAGGATTCCCCGGACCGTATCGGACACGGGTTCATCCATATCATCCCCTTCAACCAGAATTGTATAGAATCCCGTGATGGTTCCCCGGTCAGAGGATCCGCTGCGTTCCAGCAGTTTCGGCATGGAATCAAACATACTGGGGGTGTAACCCCGGGTGGCCGGAGGCTCCCCGATTGCAAGCCCTATCTCCCGCTGGGCCCGGGCAAAGCGGGTTACTGAATCGAAGAGGAGCATTACATCCAGGCCCTGATCCCGGAAGTACTCCGCCACCGCAGTGGCCACATAGGCGCCCCGTATCCGGGCAAGAGGGGGAGAATTGGAGGGAGTCACCACGACAACGCTCCGGGCAAGCCCTTCAGGACCCAGATCGTTTTCAATAAAGTTGTTGACCTCCCAGCCCCGTTCCCCGATGAGGGCAACCACATTGATATCCGCATTGGTGTTTCGGGCTATCATCCCCAGGAGGGTAGACTTCCCCACCCCGGAGCCGGCAAAGATCCCCATGCGCTGTCCCCGGCCCACCGCCAGCATGCCGTCGATGGCCCGTACCCCCGTTATTATCCGGGCAGCAATCGGCTTCCGCTTAAGGGGGTCCGGGGGATTTGCCAGAACGGGGTACCGGACCGGGGACAGGATCTCCCCTCTGCCGTCCGCGGGCTTACCCATGGCATCCAGGACCCGGCCCAGGAGCTTGTCCGATACGGCAACCCCCAGGCGTTCCCCGGAGGCGATCACCCGGTCGCCGATCTCTATGCCGTCGGTTTCCTCATAGGCCATAAGCTGGACGATCTCCTCCCGGAGTCCCACCACTTCGGCCTGTATGATCCCCCGCCCCTTGGGCGCCTCTATCCGGCAGACCTCCCCGATCACCGCCTGGGGGCCCCGGCTTTCGATGAGGAGTCCCTGGACCTTGCGGATCCGGCCGGTACATTTGATAGGATCCGCCTCTTCTGCGGCTTTAAGGTATTTCTGTATGACCTCCCCGGGAAAGAAGGTTTCCCCTGTCATCTCAGGAACCTTCACGCGGAGGGGCAGGTTTTGCCCTGCCCCGGAGGGGAGACATCGCCAGGATCCTGGTCTCCAGTTCCGCAAGCTGACTCGAAATACGGGCATCGATCTCACCAAAGTCGGTTTCAATGATGCAGCCCCCGGGATCGACGGTAGAATCCTCCACAATTTGGATGTTCCCGGCCCCCTCGGCCAATTGGATAAAATTCTTTGTATGTTCGGTAGAGAGCTTGAGATCCGCCAGATTAACCCGGATAAAGATGGCGCCCCGGCCTTTCACCTTCCGCAGGGCCTGAACAATATTGGATATAACCACATCCCGCTGATTTTCAGAGATGATCTTGACCACCTTACGGGTTATGAGAAGAACCAGATCGATGATCTGCTGTTCCGTTTCCGCAAGGATCTCCTCCCGCTTGTTCTGGGCCCGTTCCAGTACCCTATGAATCCGCTCAATCAGCCGATCCGCCTCCGCCTTTCCCTCATTAAAACCTTCTTCCCGTCCCGCCAGCCTGCCCTGTTCTATCGCCTCCGCACGCCCGGCATCAAAGGCCGCCTGGGCGCCGGCGCCGATCTCCTCCGCCTTTACCCGGGCTTCGGCGATGATCCGCTCCGCCTCCGCCTCCGCCCTGGGTTTAATGGTCTCCGCCTCCTCGGCTTTGCGCCGGTTTTCCCGGGCGGCCTCCTCTTCGGCTTCCTTGATGATGCGCTCCGCTTCTACCCGGGCGGAACGGATCATGGCTTCCCGCTCAACATTCCACTGGCTCTTAAAGAGTTCCGCCTCCCGCCGCAGATCATCCGCCGTGGGACCGGTATACTCCTCCGGAATCTCATGGGCCTCCGCTGTCTCTTCCTGAGGGACCAGGGGCAATTCGGCGTAGGCCTGGGGAGAGTCAAGGATAACCTTGGTGTCACTGAGGATTATTTCTCCGGGCCTGAATACCGCTTTTGCCATTATACCACCAATTCATCCTCTCCTGACCGGGCAACCACGATCTCCCCGGTATCCTCAAGATGCCGGATGATGGATACGATCTTCTGCTGGGCCTCTTCCACATCCTTAAGCCGGACCGGGCCCATGTACTCCATGTCTTCCTTGAGCATCCCCGCGGCACGTTTACTCATGTTCCGGAATATCTTATCCTGAACTTCGGTATCCACCGATTTAAGGGCCTTGGCCAATTCCTGGGAATCCACTTCCCGCATAACCTTCTGAATGGCCCGGTCATCAAGCATGACAATATCCTCGAAGACGAACATCCGCTTCTTGATATCCTCTGCCAGTTCCGGGTCCTCATCTTCCAGCGCCTCAATGATCTGCTTCTCCGACGCCCGGTCAACCATGTTGAGGATCTCCACAATGCTCTCTACGCCGCCGGCGGCGGTATAATCTTCACTCGACAGGGTAGAGAGTTTCTTCTCCAGCACCCGTTCCACCTCCCGGAGCACCTCCGGACTGGTACGATCCATGTTGGCTATCCGCCGGGCCACGTCGCTCTGGACATCGTGGGGCAGATTCTGGAGGATCACCGAAGCCTTGTTTGGTTCCAGGTAGGCCAGGATCAGGGCGATAGTCTGGGGGTGTTCCTGCTGGATAAAGTTGAGGAGGTGGGCCGGATCGGTACGGCGGATAAAGTCAAAGGGCCTGACCTGGAGGCTTGAAGTGAGGCGGTTGATAATGTCAATAGCCTTCTGGCTGCCCAGGGATTTTTCCAGAAGTTCCCGGGCATAATCGATGCCGCCCATGGTGATGAACTGATTCGCCATCATCAATTCCTGGAACTCCGCAAGGATAGCGTCCTTCTGTTCCGGTTCTATGGTTTCAAGCCGGGCTATCTCAAAGGTGAGGGTTTCAATTTCATCCTCCCTGAGGAACTTGAAGATCTCCGCAGAAATATCCGAACCAATGCTTACAAGGAATATGGCCGCCTTCTGCCGGCCGGTAAATTCCTTGCCGCCCTTCTTCTTTGAAGAAGAAGATGCAGCGGAAGTGGTAGCCGATGTCTGTGCCATTTTCTATTCCTCCAAAAGCCAGGTTCTGATAAGCTGGGCCACATCTCCGGGATGTTCTTTGGCCATGTTGATGGCGTTCTCCTGTAGTTCCATCCGCCGTTTTTCTTCCACCGACATGGAAACCTCCACCCCTTCGTTGTCCGCTTCAAGGAGGGCGCTCTCCCGCAGGGCCGCCTGCTGCCGGGCCAGTTCCTCCTCCCGAAGCCGCTGGCGCCGGGCCAGTTCCTTGGAGATCATCCTGAACACCACAAAACCGATGAGGAGCAGCGCCAGTCCGCCGAGGAAGAACAGGATGATCATTTGAACCTGCTTCTGCCGGAAGTAGGCCGCATCCTCCTCACTAAACTGTTTGGTTCTGTCAAACCGTATATTCTGGACCGTTACCGAATCACCCTTGGCGGCGCTGTAACCGATGGCGTCCCGGATCAGAGCCTGGGCCGCCTGAAGCTCCTCCGGAGGCACCGGAATATACTCCCGTTCAATGGACCCATCGGTTAGCACCACGGGGTTCCCCTTTTCATCATACTTCCATTTCCATGTTCCGTCGATATTCACCGAGATCGTCTTCCGGTCTATGGAGGGGCTCCGTTCCTCCCGGGTAACCCGTTTGTTGATCTCCTCATTGTTGGTCAGGGTCTCCTGGCTCACCTCCCCGTAGAGGTTAGACATATCCCGGAAAGCCGGAGTGGTCTGTCCCTCAACCCCGGCAGGTCCCTCGGGATTAAAGCCCGTTCCCTTCCAGGCGGTACTGGAGGTGGACCGGGACCGGGTAACGGACTGCACAAACTGGGAATCATCGTAGGGCAGTCCCGGAGTCCTGTCCTTGAGGGTGATGGGGAAGAATTCTTCGGTGTCAATGGCCCGGGGGGACATGTCCATATCGATCTTGATGTTGAGATCCCGGACCCGGTCGGCGGTAAATATACCCTGCAGAGAAGAGAGGATCCGCGTCCGGTAGGCCGCCTCCAGGGTCTGGACGATTTTGGTTTCCCGCTCGATAAGGGAGAGCCGGTCCATGGCGGCCATACCTTCAAAGTCGTTGAGGACCAGGCCGTTTTGGTCGGTGATAACGATGTTTTCATCGGCAAGCCCTTCCACGGCGAATTTCAGGATCTTCTGGATCCCCTCAATCTTCTTCCGGTTTTGGACGATATCGCTGCCCGGCCGGGGAAGGATGATCACGCTGGCGGTTACGGGATTTTGGTCGGCAAGGAAAAGCTCCCGTTCAGGCATCACCAGGCTGACATTGGCGTCGTCCACGTCGTCCAGGGCCTTTACGTGATCCGTTACCATCCGGATTATGGCCCGCCGAAGGTTGACGTTCCGTTCAAAGTCGGTGATGGTCCAGCGGTCCTGGTCAAATATGGCCCAAGGATCGGTACCGGCAGGGATCAGATCCTCCCGGATAAGGATGGCCCGTACCCGTCTTGCGGTGAGCTCATCGGGAACCATAACGGTTCCTGCGGCGGATACCGAAGCTTTGATCCCCTCCTCATTTATCCGGGTAACGATCCGGTCCAGGGCGGCCTCATCCCGGATGGGCGCGTCGATCACCGGCACCATGGTGGGGGCGGAGGATATCGTTACCAGGGCGATGAGCCCTCCAATGGCGGCCGCCACAATGCCAATAAGGATGATCCTCTGCATGATGGACCATTTACCCCAAAGCGTCTTGATCTGTGTGATTATTCTTTTGAAAAACTCGTTCATATTCCCCTCCCCAGAAGAACAAATGTCTGTTTTTTATTTTTTATCTGGTATTGATGAGATCCCTCCATCCCTGGACAATACGGTTCAATACGGTCCTGGTGATATCAAGGGACATCCGCGCCTTTGCCTGGGCGATGGTAATATCATGGATATCCACCGAACCAGGATCGGTGATCGCGTTTTGGGACAGATTGGCGGAAAACTGCTGTGCGGCGCTGACCTTGTCGAGGGCCTGAAGCATCACATCCTCAAAGCTGCCGGTCCTGAGAACCGCCTCGGCGCCAATCTTGTTCCCCAGTTCGGAAATCGCCGCCCCGGAAGCGGTATAAGCGCCCTTCAGGGGTACCATGTGTTTAGGGTTGGTTACCACCATGGGCACCTTATCCCCTGTTACCAGTTCCGGTCTGTAAATCGTCATTCCCAACCTCCCCTTGATTCAGCGCCGCTGCCTGCCGGCATGGTTACCTTCCTCCAATATCCAGGGCTTTGAGAAACATCGCCTTGGAACCATCTATAATGGAAGCGTTTGCCTCATAAGCCCGGGAAGCGGCGATCATATCCACCATTTCGGTGACGATGTCCACGTTGGGCATCTCCACATAACCTGCCCTGGGGCCGGTCTTGATGGCATCCGGATGGGTGGGATCGTATACCAGCCGGAGTTCGGTGGCAAAATCCTTCTGCACCTCTACCACCCTTACCCCCTTGCCGATACCGTTATCCAGCATTTCCGGCAGAAAGGGTGAACGCCAGTAGGGCTCCTCAACCCGGGGACGGAGGACCACCCGGCTCCGCCGGAAGGGTCCGCCCTCGGCGGTACGGGTGGTGGAAGCATTGGCAATATTATCGGCAATCACATCTGAACGGAGCCGTTCAGCGCTCATCCCCGATGCCGCAATGTTAATCGAATTAAAGAGTCCCATGATTCATCCTACCGTAATACAAGGTTAACCTGACTGAACTCGAAGGTCTCCGCCTGGGCTAAAAGGGTGTACATCATCTGATTCTCCAGGGCCAGCATGATCTCCTGTTCAGAATCCACATTGTTCCCGTTGTTTTTTGAAGTACTGATATAATCCAAAACCCGCCGGGGCTGTACCTCCCGGTAATCCCGTTCCCGCCAATTGGGAATGTGTTTGGAATCCGTCAAGGTCAACTCCAGGGCAGGACGTTGTTTTTCCGTCTCCAGGGCTTTCTTCAGCTCGCTTTCAAAATTCACTTCTGAACGCTTAAAATTGGGAACTTCCGCGTTTGCCAGGTTATTGGCGATAACGCTTCGCCTGATAAGACTGGCGTCCATGGCCCGATGCAGGAGATCCACCGTTTTTGTAAAATTATTTACCATAAAAATCCTCTCCAAAAAAAACGCTCTATCTTAACATCGGCAGTACCGGTAGGGGGCATTAGGAATTAGTAGGGGACAGTTTAAGAAACTAAGCCCAATCATCATAGTATATACCTCCCCAGATCCTGATCGGTCACGATGCTGGCAAGCCGCTCGTTAACGTAGGTTTCAGTTATGGGGATCCTGGCGGGAGCTATGTCCGGCGCCTCAAAGGAAAGATTCTCCAGCAGGGTCTCCATGATCGTGTGGAGCCGCCGGGCGCCGATATTCTCCAACCGGGAATTGACATCCGCCGCCAGGGCGGCAAGCCGTTCCACCGCTTCCGGGGTAAATTCAATGTCCACATTTTCCGTCGCCAAAAGGTCAATGTACTGCCTGGTCAGGGCGTTCTTAGGCTCCGTCAGGATCCGCAGAAATTCCGCCTTGCCCAGGGATTCCAGTTCCACCCGCAGGGGAAAACGGCCCTGGAGTTCGGGGATCAGATCCGAGGGCTTGCTGACATTAAAGGCCCCCGCGGCCACAAAGAGGATGTGATCCGTATTCACCGGGCCCCATTTGGTGTTTACCGTGGCTCCCTCCACGATGGGAAGAATATCCCGCTGCACCCCCTCCCGGGACACATCCGGTCCGCCCCCCCGGTCACCCCGGACGGCTATCTTGTCGATCTCGTCGATGAAAACGATCCCCGTTTCCTCCACCCGCTGCCGGGCTTCGTCGCTTACCCGATCCCGGTCAATGAGTTTTTCCGATTCCTCGGCGATGAGGATCTCCCGGGCGCGGCTGACGGAAACGAGTTTCTTTTTTTTGTTTCCCCCAAAAAATCCGGCAAGCCCCGAAAGGCTCGATTCCAGTTCCTCCAGGCCACCCCCCATCATCTCTATTGCGGGAAACTGGGGATTCTGGCTTACGGTAATCTCCACCATCCGGTCTTCCAGTTTTCCCTCCCGGAGCATGGCCCGAAACTTTTCCCGGGTAGATGCCGCGGCGCCGGTTTTCCCGGCCCTGTCTTCGGCGATGTTCGGTTCTATGGGTCTGCTGTCCGCCGCCTCCTCTCCGTCGGCGGGGTCTTCCTCTTCCCTGTCCGGGGTTCCGGACTTCCGGTTCATCACGGAGGGAATCCCCACCTGAATGGCGGCGCCCATAAGGGACGGCCCGGAAGCCCCCGAATTATTTGGGTTGATGGAAAAGGCGCCCATGGGCCGTACCACCGGCCCTGACGGCTGCCGGTTTTCCCGGTTTTTTTTGCCGGTCCCCGGGAGGAGCAGATCCAGCAGCGCCTCTTCGGCCCGTTTTTTCGCATCGGCGGTGACGGACTCCTGCATCTCCTGTTTTACCATCTGGACTCCCGCAGCCATGAGATCCCGGATCATGGATTCTACATCCCGGCCCACATAGCCTACCTCGGTGTATTTGGTGGCCTCCACCTTGATAAAGGGAGAACCCGCCAGTTTGGCCAGCCGCCGGGCAATCTCGGTCTTGCCCACCCCGGTGGGGCCGATCATCAGGATGTTCTTGGGAGCAATATCCTCCCGCAGCTCCGGGTCCAGTTTGAGCCGGCGGATCCGGTTGCGCAGGGCCACCGCCACGGCCCGTTTAGCCTTCTTCTGGCCTACAATGTACTTATCCAATTCCGCCACAATCTCCCGGGGAGTCAGCCGGTCAAGATTTTTATCATTCATATTTGTTCGCCCCTTCTCATCCTGCCTGTCATTTGGGTTCCTCTGAAGGAACAAGTTCTTCCAGTGTAATATGTCCGTTCGTATAGATACAGATCTCCCCGGCTATTCGCAAACTGCGTTCGGCAATCTCCGCTGCGGAAAAGGAGCTCCCCTCAAGAAAGGCCAGGGCGGCGGCATAGGCAAAGTTGCCACCGGAGCCAATGGCAAGGGCGCTGGTGGCCGGTTCCACCACATCCCCCGTACCGGAGATGAGGAGGGTCTTATTAATATCCGCCACAAGGAGCATGGCCTCCAGCCGCCTGAGGGATCGGTCGGTACGCCAGTCGGTGGCAAGCTCCACCGCCGCCCGGGTAAGATCCCCGGAATATTCCTTCAGCTTCTCCTCAAACCGGTCAAAGAGGGTAAAGGCATCCGCCGTAGCCCCCGCAAACCCGCAGAGAACCTTGCCGTCTAAAAGCCGCCGGACCTTGCGGGCGTTGTTTTTCATCACCGTTTCCCCAAAGGTTACCTGCCCGTCCCCGGCCATAGCCACCTTTCCATCCCGCCTAACCGCAAGAACCGTGGTGGAACGAATCCGCTTTTCCGGGGAAGGAGAATTCCCAAACCGGTATCTTTTTTTATCATCAATCGACTTTCTCATCGGCCTTACTCCTTGCCTTTTATATACAGCGGAACCGCTATCCGTGGGGATGCGCCTCGGAATGAACCCGCTTTAAGCCCTCAATATCCACGTGGGTATACCGCTGGGTTGTGGAGAGACTCGCATGACCCAACAGTTCCTGTACCACCCGGACATCACAACCGGAATTAACCAGATGGGTAGCAAAACTGTGCCGCAATGCATGGGGATGTACATTTTTCTGTAATCCCGATTTTTCGGCGTATTTAGTGATGATCCACCGCAGGCCGGGGATGGAAATGGCCCCTCCCTTCCGGTTTATAAAAAGCCTGTTCGTGGGAGCTTTGCCGCCGGACTCGACAGCCTTAACCCGCATGTTCCGGACGGGCAGCCAAAGCTTCAGGGCCTCCTGGGCTTCCCCGGAAAAAAAAACATACCGTTCCCTGTTCCCCTTGCCAATAACCCTGGCCCCGCTGAGATCCCCCTCCAGGGCCTCCAGGGTCAGGCCGGCGGTCTCGGATATTCGCAGTCCCGCAGAATACATCACCAGGATAATCGCCTTATCCCGGCAGGGCCAGAGGATCTTGGCGGTATCGGGAAGCTCGGCGAAGTCCGCCATCTCCCCTTCCCAGAGAAACACCGGCAAGGTTTTGGGGGTCTTAAGGTTTCTGAGGGATTCCGTAGGATCCCTGTTCAGCAGGCCGTATCGCAGAAGCCAGCGGTAAAACCCCCGGATGGAGGAGAGAACCCGGTTAACGCTGACCGACGCCATACCCCGCTCTCCAAGTTCCGTGATAAAACTCTGAATGTCGGCGGATTCCACCGACAGGAGTTTCGTGCCCCGCTCCCCGCCGTAACGGGAAAAGTTGTCCAGATCCTTCCCGTAGGCCAGGAGGGTCCGTGCGGAGATACGCCGTACTGCACGGAGATAGGTACAGTAGTCTTCTATCATATCGGCGTCTGTTTTACTCTTTGCCATGGAACGATTCCTCATCATCATCGGAGTGCAGATAGTCACAGTTCTCATTGATACAGGCCTTGTGGAAACCATTTCTTTTGTCGTACTTTTCCACCAGAAACTGCCCGCATTTTGGACAGTTCTGATCGATGGGCTTAAAGTGGCTGATGAAGTCACATTCCGGATAATTGGTACAGCCGTAGAATTCCTTGCCCCGCCCCCGGGTCTTACGGGCTACAATATCGCCGCCGCAGCGGGGACACTTAGCCAGGGGAATGGAACGGGTGTTGTGGCATTCGGGGAAACCGGAACAGGCCAGGAAAAATCCAAAACGACCCAGTTTCTTCACCATGGGTTTGCCGCATTTTTCACAGATATGATCCGTGGGCTCGTCCAGGGATCCCTTAAAGGATTCCAGGGTTTTCCCCACCTCATCCACCTGCTCTTTAAAGGGATCCCAGAATTCCCGGATCATGTCGGGCCAGCGGATATGGTTTTCTTCCACCTCATCAAGTTTGGTTTCCATAGAGGCGGTAAAGGCGGTATCCACCACCCGGGGGAAGTATTCAACCAGCATATCACAGATCATCCTGCCCAAAACGGTAGGGATAAGCTGCTTGTTTGAACGGGTTACATAATACCGGTCCAAAAGCACCGATATGATAGGAGCGTAGGTTGAAGGACGGCCGATGCCCCTTTCCTCCAGGGTTTTAACGATGGACGCATCGGTGAACCGGGGCGGTCCCTGGGTAAAGTGCTGTTCAGGGTAGAAGCTCTCTGCCTTCACCCGGTCACCGATCTTGAGGGGGGGATAGGGATTCCCCTTTTCCTCCCGGGAGGCAAGGAGTTTTATAACCCTGTAAAACCCCTTTTCAACGATCTTTGTACCGGCGATCCGGAAGATCCCCTCACCGGCCTGTATATCAACACTGACGGTTTTAGTTTTAGCGGGTTTCATCTGGCTTGACACAAAACGTTCCCAAATAATCGTGTAAAGGCGCAGATGATCCCGGGAAAGGGACTCCTTGAGATCTTCGGGAGTATAGGTGACATAGGTAGGCCGAATCGCCTCGTGGGCATCCTGGGCCTTCTTCCCCACGGTGTATTCTATCGCTTTTTCCGGAAGCTCTCCGGGGAACTCCTTCCCCAGCCAGTCCCGGACTTCCTCAAGGGCAACCTGGGATATCCGGATCGAATCGGTACGCATATAGGTTATAAGCCCCACCCGGGAATTACCTATATTCACCCCTTCGTAGAGCTGCTGGGCAATCTGCATGGTTTTCTTGCTGGTAAAACCCAGCCGGTTGGCCGCGGTCTGTTGAAGCTGGGAGGTGGTAAAAGGCGGCTTGGGCCTTACGGTCTTTTCGATTTCCCGGATATCCGCAACAAAACAGTCCGCCCCGGCAACCTGGTCCCTGATAAGGGTAACGGCCTTTTCGTTTTTCAGTTCGGGCTTAACACCCTGCCAGGATATGAGCTGGGCGGTAAAAAGGGATTTCCCTACCTTAAAATCCACCTCCAGAGTCCAGTATTCTTCAGGAATAAAGGACTCCACATCCTTTTCCCGTTCACAGATAAGCCGCAGGGCCACGGACTGAACCCGTCCTGCGGATAGGCCATTCTTAACCTTCTTCCAGAGCAGGGGGGATAGGTTATAGCCCACCAGCCGATCCAGTACCCGCCGGGCCTTCTGGGCGTTCACCTTTGCCTCATCGATGGCGGACGGATTGGTTACCGCCTTCTGTATGGCCATGGGGGTGATTTCGTTGAAGGCTATCCGGTGTATGGGGACCTTTTTGGTTTTGGCGATAATGGCGTTCCGCAGATGCCAGGCAATGGCCTCCCCCTCCCGGTCGTTATCACTCGCCAGAAGTACGGTATCCGCTTTTTTGGCATCTCCCTGGAGTTCCTTTAACAGTTTTGCCCGTCCCCTGACGGTGATGTATTCGGGCTCAAAATCACGGGACACATCGATGGCCAGCCGTGACTTTGGCAGATCGATGAGATGCCCCATGGAGGCTTTAACCATATAGGCGGGGCCAAGGTACTTTTCAATGGTTTTTGCCTTGGCGGGGGATTCTACAATAACGAGGGTCCTGCGATCCTTTGCGGGTTTTTGTTCCTTTACGGAGTCCTGTTCCTTTGCGGCCTTGCGGGTCTTCGTGGGTTTTTGTTCCTTCACGGAGTCCTGCTCCTTTGCGGTCTTGCGGGTCTTTGCGGGTTTCCGCTTCCCGGCGGTTTTTGTATTCCGGGATTTTTTCCCCGCCTCTGTTCCCGGTACTGTTTCTTCGGCTATAACCGCCATACCTGTCCTCACAAATTAATATTGAGCTGCCGCGCCAAGGCCATTGCCAAGCCATCCCGGGGGGGCGTTTCCCCGGTTCTCCCCTCCGGAACGATTCCCCATTCGGCCAGGATGGAATTGGCGGAGGAAACTACCTTTGCCCCCTCCTCAACCAGCCTCCTGGTTCCTTCTCCGGTTACGCTCCCCGGGGCTGCGCCGGCGGAAGCCACCCAGAGATCCCGGCCCTGTTCCAGGGCAAAGCGGGCGGTAATGAGGGCCCCCGAAACCGCCGGGGCTTCCACCAGCAGGGTACCCCGGGCAAGCCCTGCAATAATCCGGTTCCGGGCGGGAAAATGCCACTTCCGGGGTTCCGTCCCCGGCGGATACTCCGAAAGGAGAACCCCGCCGTCCTCCAGTATTCGCCGGGCCAGCATCCGGTTTGATGCGGGGTAAACCTGGTCAAGACCGGAACCCAGGACGGCCACGGTAGCCCCGCCCCCATCCAGATTACCCCGGTGGGCCAGGGCATCGATCCCCAGAGCAAGGCCGGAGACCACCGGGATGCCCTTCCGGCCCAGATCCCGGCACAGATCGTAGGCCTGGGCAGCGGCGGCCCCCGAGGGTTTACGGGTTCCCACAACCGCAGCCAGAGGCCCTCCGGGGTCCGGCATGGCCCCCCGGTAGAAGAGCAGTACCGGCGGATCGTAGATCTCCCGGAGCAGGGGCGGATAACCACTTTGGACATAGGAAACATAGGCTATACCCCGGAGCCGCGCCGCTGCCGCATCCGCTGCCGCCCGGGCCTGCAATTCCGCCATGGTACCGAATCCTGCATCCAACCGCTTTTTCAGCACCTCCTCAATATCCCTCCGGGAAAGGAGGGTAAAATCCGCCTCCCGGTCAAAGGATGTGCATAAACGGATCCGGTCAACCGGAGAAATGCCGGGGAAACGTCCGATGATAAGATCCAACAAACCGCGATCATCCATAGTATATATCCATTATGTACTGTTTGTTCCGTTCCGCTTCATTCCGTTTGTTCTTATCCTTGGCAATCGAGATAATACGGTTATAGAGATCAATCGCCGGTCCATATTCACCGGTCATAAAATAGGCCCGGGCAAGGACGAACATCCCGTCCACATCCTGAGTCCGGATCTCGTTGTGGCGGATCATACAGGGAATGGCATCCTCCGGCCGTTCCAGTTCAAATACATAGAGAACCCCCAGGGCGTACATGGCCCGGGTATACTGATCATCCATTTTGATGGCGTTAAGGTAGGCCTGTTCCGCCAGGGCAAAGTACCGGTTAACCGGACCGCCGGAAGATCCCGGGGCGCTTCCCGGGGAAAAATCGAGCCAGGATTTTGCCACCATGGCGGCGGAAACTCCCGTAAGGTACTGCAGGGTCGGATCCTCCGGAAAGTAGTAAACCCCCCGTTCCAGCGCAGCCAGGGCTTCGTTGTGCAGACCCCGATCCTGAAAACGGGTAGCCAGGATCTTCCAATAAGTCCCGGTTTGGGCTGCGTCCCGTATATGCTCCTCTATCCGGGCCTCGTAAAGGGCAATGGCGTTCCGGAGTTCATCGATAGTGGCGGGGACCCCTTTACTGCTTATATCGGCTATCCGCGCCGCCAGGCTGGTCCTGGCTCTGTACTTCTGATAGGCATAAAACCCCCCAATGGCGGCGGCAACGATGATCACCGCGATGAGTCCGCTAAAAACTTCCTTTTTAATTTTCATAGTTATCCCCTGCGCCTTCCGGCCTGCTTGAGCGTGGGCATATAACGGCGGTAATTCTCCCGGAGCATGGAAACATCCACATGGGTATAGATCTGGGTGGTGGACAGATCCGCATGTCCCAGCAGTTCCTGTACGGATCGGAGATCCGCACCTCCCGCCAGCAGCTCCGTGGCAAAACTGTGCCGCAGGCTATGCAGCCGGGAACTTATCTTCAATTGGGATGTCAGGGTGGCGTAGTTTTTCCAGATTCCCTTGCGGGAAAGCCGCTTCCCCGTCCTGCCGATAAACAGGGCTGAACTCCGCCGGGGTCCTGCCAATGCCGGCCGGGCCTCGGTGAGGTACCGCTTCAGCCAGACCCCCGCCTGGGGTCCAAAAACCACAAGCCGCTCCTTGTTCCCCTTCCCCCGGACCCGGGCAATGCCTTTAGAAAAAAAGATATCCTCCACGTTCAGGCTAACCGCTTCGGAAACCCGCAGCCCTGCCGAATAGAAGAGTTCAAAGAGGGCTCTATCCCGCAGCCCCCAGGGGGTACCGGTATCCACGGTATTCAGCATCTCCTCAACCTGCTCCCGGGAATGTACCCCCGGTAACCGGATGTTCCGCCGGGGCCGCTCAAGAACCGCCGCCGGATTCTCCTGGCACAAACCCGTATCGATCATATACCTATAGAAGGATCGAAGGGCGGAGATCGCCTTGGCCGCCGAACGGGAATCTATGCCGTCCCGTTCCCGGCGCAGATCCAGGTACTGCGCAAGGGCGGAACTGTCCACCCCTGCGACCTCCAGCCCCTCCTTCACAAGCCAATCCAGAAAGTGGCGAATCTCCAGGCCATAGGTTTCCGCGGTCAAGGGCGAACGCCGTTCCATGAGGAGCAGCCGGGACCGGTACCGTTTCAGCAGAGCCTGTCCGTCCATACCGGCTACGCGTCCTTGGATTCCGAACCGGTCTTGAGATCCCTTTCTGCGGAACCGGCATATTTTGCACCCCGGATAAGGGTGGGCACATCCAGATCATCCTCCCGGAAATTCCGTGGAGAAAGGTAGGGGGCCGTCACACCGGATCGGTTGGTGATAGTATCAAAATCTTCAGTTTTAATATAGTCACCCTTTGCGGATTTTACCAGCTCAATCTTCCGGGAGTTATGGGACGCCATTTCCGAGATCTCATTCAGGAAACCCGTGGCAATTACCGTCACCTGAAGTTTATCCCCCAGGCTCGGATCCACCGCGCATCCTATGATGGTATGTACATCGGGATCGACGATCCGGTTAATATACTCCATCACTTCCTGATATTCCACCAGGGAGACATTCTCCCCGCCGGAAACATTGACCAGGATATGCTGGGCCCCTTCAATGGTGCAGTCATCCAGTAAGGGATTCTCCACCGCCCTGGAGGCGGCTTCCTGGGCGCGGTTTTCTCCCGTACCAATGCCGATACCCATCAGGGCATCTCCCTGACCCTTCATCGTAGTTTGGACATCCGAAAAATCAACATTCACGTCTCCGTGGGTGGTGATAAGGTCCGAAATTCCCTGCACGCCCTGACGAAGCACATCGTCAGCCTTGAGGAAGGCCTCTTTAATAGGGGTGCTCTTCTCTACGATCTTGAAGAGATGCTCATTGGGAATGACGATAAGGGTATCCACGGACTGTCGCAGTTTCAGGATTCCCTCTTCCGCAAGGCGCATCTTGTAACGTCCCTCAAATCCAAAGGGTTTGGTCACAACTCCAACGGTCAAGGCGCCGCACTCCCGGGCAATCTGGGCAATCACGGGAGCGGCGCCGGTTCCGGTACCCCCCCCCATGCCGGCGGTGACAAAAACCATGTGAGCCCCCCGGAGGGCATTGGCGATCATCTCCTGATCTTCCCTGGCGGCCTGCTCGCCCACTTCCGGTTTGCCCCCAGCCCCCAACCCCTGAGTTAATTTTGAACCCAGGGGCAGTTTTACCGGCGCCCTGCAGCGGTTTAAAGCCTGCACGTCCGTATTGGCTCCGATAAACTGCACATCCCTTACTCCACAGTCGATCATCCGGTTGACCGCATTGGATCCGCCGCCGCCCACACCGATTACCTTGATAATAGTCGGTACCGGTTCAGATGCCTTGTCATTAATTTCGAGAATTTTCATACTCCCCCTCCCAAATCACTTGGTCTTCTAATATTTTTTCAAGGCATAACAAACGCCTTAATTACCATCTTTAACTTAAAAGAATTCATTTTGCAGCCATGATTTTAACCGCTTAAGAATGGATCCCTTTCCCTTGTCCCGGAGATGCTCACCACTCCATTCGGAACCCCGGTTCCCTTCCCGGTCGTTTCCTTCCAGGACCAGCCCCACTGCGGTGGCATAGGCCGGACTGCGGTACTCATCCACGAGCCCTCCCACGGCCAGGGGATTCCCTATCCGCACGGGCAGTTTAAAGATGTGGGAGGCCAACTCCACGGCCCCCAAAAGCTGGGCCCCGCCGCCGGTCAACACAATCCCACCCCCCAGGGGCCGGGAGAGGGATAACTTGTCCAGTTTTTCCTTCACCATGGTGAAGATCTCCTCCATTCGGGGCCTGGTGATCCGGAGAATTTCGGAACGCGGTATGGGCAGGGGCGGACGGCCGCCGACTCCGGGAACAATGATATCATCATCCCCCTCCAGGAGATCCCCCCAGCAGCACCCCGCCTCCAGTTTTATTTTTTCCGCCGTTTCAAAGGCGATATTTTTGAGGATCGATATGTCGCTGGTAACCTGGGAACCTCCTGCGGGGATCGTGGTGGTTGAATAGGGAGCGCCCTGGGAATAGACCATTACCTCCGTGGTCCCCCCTCCCAGATCGATAAGGGCTACCCCCATGGCCTTTTCCTCCGGGGTAACCGAAGCGCGGCCTGCCGCCAGGGAGTGGAGGACAAGATCGTTAACCCTGAATCCGGCCCGGTTAACACATTTGATCAGATTCTGGGCGCTGGTAACGGAACAGGTGATGATATGGACCTCCGCTTCCAAGCGTACCCCAATCATGTTCAGGGGATCCGGAATACCCTTGTGATCGTCCACTATATAGGACTGGGGGATCACCTCCAATACCTGACGATCCATGGGAATGACCACCGCCCGGGCGGCTTCCAGCACCCGGCGGAGGTCCTCTTCATCTATCTCCCGGGTTTCCTTGTTCTTCCCCGTAACCGCCACTACCCCCCGGGAATTGATTCCATCGATGTGACTGCCGCCTATTCCGGTCCACACAGAATGCACTTCCTGGCCGCTCATCATTTCCGCCGCTTCTATGGCCGCCGCCACCGAACGGAGGGTGGCTTCGATGTTTACAACGATCCCTTTCCGCAGGCCTGTAGACGGACTTGTTCCCACACCGGTTATTTCGAGGGTTCCATGCTCATTACGTTCGCCGATGACGGCGCATACCTTGGTCGTGCCGATATCAAGGCCGACAACTAAACCGTCGTTAGCCAGAAGAGGCCTCCTTTACCACATAAGACGCCGTGCCGGTTCGCAGATCCACTTCATCAACCGTGACGCCTCTGGAAACTAATACATCGATCATTAATAGCATATATCGAAGCATATCCTCATTCAATTCAGCTTCAAAACGAAACCGGATAGGATTATACATTGGATACACAACCAAATCAAAGCCATCGTAGGCTTTTTCATTGATCCGGATCTCGGATATCGCCGCCAAAAGTTCCGGAGCGGATACCTTAAGCTGTTCCAGCCGGAAAAAAAGGGGTTCAAGGCGAGGCGGAAGCCGGGAACCCAAGCCGGGCAGTTCCGTAAAGAGGCCGGATACCAGGGGAAGTCCCGGACTCGGTGTGTCCGTCTCTCCTACATTTCCTATCTTTATAATCATCCCCTGTTTATCGATGTATACCGGAAAAACCCGCTGGTCAATGCAGAAGAGGGATACCGCCACGGCCTTGCGGGGATTCAGGATGATCTCCAGACCATCCGGGTAGTGCTTGATCACCCGGGCGGACTCCACCTGATACATCTCCGCCAGAGCCTTCTCCACCATCCGGGGCTTAACCGTCATAAAGGAAGACCGGTAGTCTATTCCCCCCTGGGCCAACACGGCGGCCTTGTCCAGATCGGGGATGCCCCGGACCTCCACGGTGGCAAGGGGCATGGATATTTTAACCGCAAAGAGCCAGATAAATTCCGCCGCAAGAAGGATCACGACAACCACAAAGAGGATCTTCAGCCATCTGTCTATTTTACCGTTCCCCCGGGCAGGCTCGGCAATCGGTTCATCTGAAAACAGGGTATCGGAAGGTATGGTATCAGAAGACATGGGGACCCTCCGCTGAAAATTGTGAAAAGGCAGATAGATCCGGCGAGTATAGTCCGGAGTCTTTCATACGGCCAAGCGCCGGCCCGGCGGCGCTTCGGGAAACATTGGCGATCAACCCGGCGGCAAGCAGCGTTGTTGCCAGGGAGGACCCGCCGGCGGAAAAGAACGGCAGGGGGATCCCCGTGGCGGGAAGAATTCCCGAAACCACTGCGATGTTGATCAGCGCCTGGGAGCTGATCATGGTGATCAGGCCTGCCGCCAGCAGCCGCCGGAATCCGTCTCCCGCCCGCAGGGCTGCCCGGTATCCCCGGATCGTAAAAATCGAGAAGAGCAGAAAGAAGAGGAGGATCCCCAGATAGCCGAATTCTTCGGCATACGAAGAAAAAATAAAATCCGAGTGTATCTCCGGCACACTGGCGATCTTCCGGGTCCCCTGTCCTATACCCTTCCCCCAGAATCCCCCGGAACCGATGGTCAGGAGGGAGGAACGGACCTGATACCCTGCGCCCTGGGGTTCCCACTCGGGCCAGATAAAACTGAGGAGCCGTTGTAAGCGGTATGCCTCCGACAGGATCAGGAGCCCGGAAAAGGGCAGGAGGATACATGTGGCGCCGATAAAATACCGGATCCTGATGCCCACCAGATAAAACAGGAAGAGGCCGTTAAGGGCGATAAAAAGGGCAGTTGAAAAATTATTCTGCATATAAATAAGCATAAAGAAGAGCCCCGTAACCAGGACCGGCGGCAAGGCTCCCGACGCAAGGGCTTCGATCCGTTCCTGCTTCTTGTCAAAGATATGGGCCAGGTAAAGGGGCAGTACCAGCTTAACCAGTTCCGACGGCTGGTAGGTGTATGATCCCAGACGGATCCACCGGACCGCTCCATTTTTCATAACCCCCAGGCCGGGAACAAAGGTGAGGAGACAGAGCAGAATCGTCCCCAGCACAAAGGAAGGGATCAACCGCCGCAGCAGATCAAGGGGAAACCAGGAGGCAATCAGAAACAGGATTGTCCCCAGGGCGCAGTAGAGGATCTGCCGGGAGATAAAGTACATCCCGTTGCCAAAAAACCGGTTCCCGAATGCATAGGAGGCGGAGTACAGAGTCACCAGTCCAATGCCGGTGAGGAGAAAAACACTGGCAATGAGTACATGGTCAAAGTGCAGTTTTCGTGTTGTCATTTCCATATTTACCTGATATGACCTGCCTTTCCTCATATATACTCCTCCCTACTGAATCTTCAGGGTTGAAAGGGCAATTATGGCGAAGAGACCTCCGAGAATCCAGAAACGGATTACCACTTTTGTCTCGGCCCATCCTGCCATCTCAAAGTGGTGGTGCAGGGGTGCCATATTAAAAACCCGGCGTTTCCGCAGTTTGAACATCACTACCTGAATGATTACCGAAGCAACCTCCAACACAAAAACTCCGCCGATGATCAAGACAAGGATCTCCTTCTTGATGATGAGAGAAACCGTAGCGATAACCCCTCCCAGGGAAAGACTCCCCACATCTCCCATGAAGATGTCCGCAGGATGGGTGTTAAACCATAAGAACCCCACGCAGGCCCCCACTACAGCCAGGCAGAAAACCGTTAGTTCCCCCGCTCCGGTTATATAAGGAATCCCCAGATAGGAGGAATAATCCGCCCGGCCCGAAAGGTAGGTCAGAATTGCCAGGGTAATAAACACAAGGATGAGGAGGCCCGCCGCAAGTCCGTCAAGACCGTCGGAGAGATTCACCGCGTTTGACTCCCCCACCAGGAGCAAAACCGCAAAGGGTATCCAGAGCATCCCCATATCTACCACGGGATACTTAAAGAAGGGAAGGTACAAAAAGGTAACCTCTTCCCCCCCCCTGAAATAGAGGATCAGGGTTATTCCCAGGGCAATGGCAAACTGAAAAACCAGCTTGGCCCAGGCTGGGAGTCCAAGGGAATTATGCCGGACGACCTTAAGGTAGTCGTCGATAAAACCGATAAGGCCAAAGGCCAGAAACGACCCCAGGGTAAGCCATACCTTGTCATTATCCCAGTCTTGCCAGAGCAGCACCGCCACAAAAACAGAAAAGATGATGAACACCCCTCCCATGGTCGGGGTACCCCCCTTCTTCAGATGGGTCGCCGGGCCTTCGTTTCGGATAGACTGCCGGACCTCAAGTCTCTGTAGGGCTTCGATAATCCGGGGCCCAAAGATGAAACAGATAAGCAAGGTAGTCAAAGCCGCGTATGAGCCCCGGAAGGTCAGGTACTGCAACATGTTCAGAGGAGTAAAAAATTTTACCAGCGGATATACATATTCTAAAAACATTTATAAAACTTCCTCCCTCTGATTCTCCGTTTCAACCGGAGGGACCCCCAAGGGCTGTCCCCAACGGGGACGGCTCAGATTCGATCAGCGCAACACTCAGCCGTTCCAAAGCGCAGCCCCGGGAACCCTTCAGCAGCACCATATCCCCCGGCAGGACATAATCTTCCAGAGCCCGGACCAGTCTATCCATAGTATCGGTATGGAAGGGACGAATCCTTTGGCCCTCCGCCGGATTCCCCTCCCGATCTTCCCCCGTTGTCAGGGCCTTTTCCATTGCTAAGGCCGTAACCTCCGTTTCAGCACCGTAGAGGAACACCCGGTCCGCCCGGGAAGCAGCCAGGAGCCGGCCCAGTTCCTCGTGGGCTTCCCGGGTCCTGGCCCCCAATTCAAGCATGGAACCAATGACATACACCCGACGGCCCGGCCAGTCCAGGGCATCGCAAAAGGTAATGGCCGCGGCGGCGGATTCGCTGTTACTGTTGTAACAGTCCCGGAGCACCGTGATCTCTCCGTCCCGGAGTTTCCCCTCTTTTTTCCGGCGAAGTTTCCCCCGGATAATCTCACTCCGGCCAAAGAGGGGTTTTACCGTGGCGAGTCCCCCGCGGATTGCCTCAGGACCCACGGGGATCACCCTGGCGACGGCAGCAGCCGCCAGGGCGTTGGCGAGGTTATGCCTTCCCGGAAGACGAAAATGTACCGGGATCCCCTCCCAGGTTATGTCGGTACCATCCAATCCGGAATACTGCAATTCCCCCAACCCGGTAAAACTCCGGGGGCCGTAAAAAAGCACCCGGCCCCGAACACCGCCGGCCAGAAATTCTCTGAAATCGTCTTCCTCCGGGATCAGGGCCGTCTCAGTCCCGGTAAATTCAGCAAAAATATTTTTTTTCTCCTTTGCAATTTCCTCCTTGCTGCCGAAAATTCCGATATGGGCAGAGCCTATGTTTGTTATCAGGGCAATATGCGGTTTCAGTATCCCTGCCAATTCAGCTATTTCTCCCCGGCGATTCATCCCCATCTCAAAGATCCCCACTTCGTGGCGGGAAGAAACCTCAAAGATCGAAAGAGGAAGCCCTGTTTCGGAATTGAAGTTCCCCGGATTAACCACGGTAGTCCTCTCCCGGCCTATCATGGCGGCAGCGATCTCCGTGGTGGTGGTCTTCCCGGAAGAACCGGTAATGCCTACCCGGATAAGCCGGGGGAATCTGTCAAGATACACCCGGGCAGCTTCCTGCAGGCCCCGGAGGGTATCCTCCACGACGATGAGGGGACACCGGGCCTTCCGGGCGGTTTCTCCAAGGGCAAAGGCGCCATCTTCCATCCTGGACCTGGCGATCATGGCCCCCGCCGCACCGGCCTTAAAGGCCGCCTCCACATAGCGGTGCCCGTCCTGAACGCTGCCCCCCAGGGCTACAAAGAGGGCCCCCGGCTTAACCAGCCGGGAATCGATGCTCACCGAACTGAAACCCGCAGTCCATCCCCTTTCCCCGCCGAATGAAACAAGCTGCCCGCCCAGGGTTTTGGAGAGTTCGGTGAAGGTCATGAGAAGGGCTCTATCCATCAGGTCCCGGCCCCCCTTCAATCCGGATCTGCAGCACATGCTCCGGCGCTTTTTTCACCAGCCCCAATTCGTTCCTGGATATCGCCTCTATCCGTTCAGGAGATGAAAGGGCGGTAATCCCCGCTATAAGCCGTTTATTACTCTCCACCCATTCCTCCTGGACGCTCTCTATCCGTTTTACCTCTTCCGTCAATCTGGTAAACCGGATAGACTGCCGGACCACGAGTCCCGGAAACAGCGGTATGGATACAATGAGCACATAGAACAGGAGACGCCCCTTCATCACAAACCTTCCTCGTCAAGAATTTTTTCCACCACCCGAAGCTTCGCGCTGCGGGAAGCCGAATTATTCCGTATCTCATCATTCGTAGGAACTACCGGTTTCCGGGTCAACGGGGTAAGGATCCGGCGTCCCTCACATCTACATATCGGCTCTTCAGGAGAACAGGTACAGCTCTTGTTTTTCTCCCGAAAAAAATTTTTAACAATCCTGTCTTCCAGGGAGTGAAAAGCGATCACTCCCAGGCGGCCTCCGGGTTCCAGCACATCGAAGGCTCCCTCCAGAAGAGCGGGCAGCCGGGACAGTTCCCCGTTTACCGCAATCCGCAGGGCCTGGAAGGTCCTTGTCGCCGGGTGTACAGGACCATGCCGGTAATAGGACGGCACCGCCCCTTCCACCAGTTCCGCCAGGACTGCAGAACTGGTAATGGGCCCTGAAACGCGGGCCGCGGCGATGGCCCTGGCAATACGCCGGGAGTACCGTTCCCCGGCGTTCCGGTAGATAAGATCCGCCAGTTCCTCTTCCCGCAGTTTTTTAAGTAATTCCGCGGCCGGCGGCCCCCGGTCCCTATCGATTCGCATATCAAGAAACTCATCCTTTCTGAAACTGAAACCCCGTCCTCCCCGTTCATAATGATAGGCGCTCACCCCCAGGTCGATGAGGATGGTATCCGGCCGTTTGATGTCCCGGGGAAATTCGGCAAAAAATTCCTGGGACCACCCCAGGTAGAAGTGGATCCGGTCTCCAAATTCTTTAAGCCGTTCCCGGGCTATCTCCTGTATATCCCGGTCAACATCCACACCGATAATTCGCAATTCCGGAAACCGTGACAAGAAGGTATAAGCGTGCCCTCCCTCTCCAAGGGTGGCATCTACCATCAGTTCCCCCCTTCCCCGGGGTGCGAGATACCCTATTGTCTCCTCCTGTAGTACCGGTATATGGACAATTTCCACTAAAACCCGTCCTTATTCAAAAAGTCTCTCTTTTCCCGGAGCATCATCGCCAGTTCTTCGGAACCCGCATTAAAATCCTCTTCGGTGGCATTTAAATAAGCCTGATACCGGTCACAATTCCAGACCTCTATATAGTCATAGAGCCCGATAACCAGACATTCCTTTGTCAGACCCGCAAATTCCCGCAGACTCTGGGGAATTGGCAGCCGGCCGGCCTTGTCCAACTCCATATCCTGGGCGGGGCCGATGATGCGCCGCCGCACACTGCGGGATTTAGAGGAAAAGGGCGAGGTCATCTCCATGATGCTCCTGCGGACCCGCTCCCATTCCTCCGGGGGATATATCCACACACAGTCATCCGCCCCCTGGGTAAGGATGAGGGTGGTACCGGTCAGGGCATTACGCAAACGGGACGGCAAATTGATCCGGCCTTTATCATCAAGGGTTATTCTAAATTTGCCGGTCAACGAATCCACTTTTTCTGCACCCCGACTATTTTTTATCCAATTTGATCCAATTCAACCCAATACAAACCACTTTACTCCACTTTTTAAGTATTTTATAAATATAAAAAACCGTCAATGTAAAATACGGAAAAAATTATGAATAGTAAAAGAAATCTTCATTGATCCTATACACCTGTTTAGGGATGGGGCCGGGCGATTCTATGGAGAATCCTTGTAAGGTCCCGGGCCTGTTGATATGCTGAAACCATGTTTATGAATGAGCACTTCATCGTCTTTCCTGAAGGGGATATCCAGGAGATCCCCGGACGGCTCCCCTTAAACGGGCTGGTGGATATAAACGGCCGGATCTTAACGCCGCCCCTTCCAACTAACCGGATGATCGCATTCAGGATCTCCAAAATCACGGTACAGGAAAACAAGGGGAGTAATGAGACCTTTCATTTTTTAGAACTATTGAGCGCGGAAGAACTCCTGCCCTTCACGGGAACCTAGCATGGCAAAACCTCAAAGCCGGATAGGAACAGAGCGGGAAAGCAGCCTGCACCGGACCTTGAAATTCCAATACGCCGGCACGACGGCCCGGACCGAGGCATCTCTGGGGGGGTATGTCTGTGACGGTATCAGCGAATCCGGAGAGATATTTGAAATCCAGACCGGCAGTTTTGGCCCTTTGAAACAGAAGGTCCGGGAGTTAAGCGCCCTGGGCATGGTCAGGATCGTCCACCCCATTATCGTCACTAACCAAATTGAACTCTACAACGGGGACGGAGCCCTCTTAAGCCGCCGTAAAAGCCCACGGAAGGGTACGATCTGGGACCTCTTCAAGGCCCTCCTCTACGCCCCGGAACTCCCCCTCAACCCCAACATACGGATCGAACTGGTCCTGGTGGATGTCCGGGAACGGCGAATCCGGGACGGACGGGGTTCCTGGCGGCGCCGGGGGATCAGCATTGTTGACCGGGAATTGACCGCCTGCCGCGGGTCCGTTCCCCTGTACAGCATCCAGGACTACGGCTGTTTTATCCCCTTCTCAAAACATGAGGAATTCACGGTTAAGCTCCTGGGGGACAGGGCCCGGATAAGCCCCGCCATTGCCCGGAAGGCCCTCTACGTATTGACAAAACTGGGGGTAACCGAACGCATCGGCAAGGAGGGAAACGCCTTCCGTTATATAAAAAAAATAACATGACCAATGGGTCATGTTATTTCTGAGGGGATCTATACAAATGGCGGCTGTACCGCCCTTGTCCGGTCTGTAAAAACGGTTACCAACTGTCGAGCATGTCGTCGGGGTCCCGGTTGTCTTCCGCAAAAAGATCGGTAACCGCCCGCAGATCGTCAAAGTAAACATAGTAACTCCCCATGGCCTCCATGGGATCGCAGTCGATCCGCAACCCGACAATTTTAATCCCCATCAGGTTGTTGTAGTGGTAATTTCTCTGGACAATACCGTGTACCCCATCATCTGCCTGGGGAGGTATGGAAACGGTCATCTGTTTCCAGCCCTGGAAGTTCAGTTTGCCGACATACAATTCATAGGTCCGGTCAAAATAATCCTGTATCAAGAGGCTAAGCACATGGTTAAAATTGCGGCCCGCCACCCACATGGAAACGGTTTTTGTGATTCCCTCTATAGGAATCGGACGGTTCGGATACAGGGTAACGCTGGTATGTCCCCGGCGAAGAAAATCAACCCGGGTGCCCAGCACGTACTGATCGGGAATGTTGAGGTCCTGCTCATCCTCCACCGGCTCCTTTCCCGCAGGGCCGCCGGCAAAAAGCCTGGTCGTGGTATACCCCGTGTCGGAGGATATGGAAGAACGCCAATACCCTTCATGTTCAAATTTTTCTATAGAAATTTCCTTTAATTTCTGCTGAGCAGCATCAACGCCAATACGTTCAGCGTCAGTAGAACCAATCTCAGTCTGCTGGGCAGCCAGGAAACCAACTAAACCGAATATAACCAAAACAAAAATATATCGTTTCATGTAACGGCCTCCTCAACCATTATCGGAAGCGGCATTCCAGAGCTCCTGTATCCGTTCCGGATTTGCCAATTCATCACCATCGTAGATGGATTCAAAGGTATCGGTGATCACTTTAAACTGATCAAAATAGATATAAAAGTTGGCAACCTGTTCTACCGGCTGAGTCCAGATACGGAATTTTACAAAGCTCAGGGACGCAAGCCGGGGAAGGATCCGTTTAACCTGGGGTATGTTGTCCGGTACCCTGACGCGGAGGTTTTTCCAGCCCTCATACGCGATATTCCCCAGGTTGAGCGCGTGAACCACCCCCAGATGATCCCTCACAAACACCTCTATATAGTAGTTCAGGTTTGAACCCCATACCCACAGATCTATGTATTTCAACCTGCCGGGAATCGGAATTTCCGCTGGTCCCGCATCATCGCCGCCTTCACTGCTCACCGGATATATATCTATCCAGTTATAGCCCCGGCGATCGAATCTGCCCCATATACCCAGACTTTTTAAAGTGAGCCCTTGCCTGTTGTTACCAAAAAGCGCTGACGGCCAGGTTTCAATATAACTCAACACGGGAAACTGTCCGTCATCGTCATTGGTAGCGAATTTGCTGGCAACCGTTTTCCATTCGTACCCTGAATCGCCATCAAAGGTCTCCAGAACGCGCGCTTCAAGACTTTCGGTGTTTTCATCACAGAATGCTGCCGCTGTTATGGATGCCATAATTATAAGGCATACAACCCTGAAACTACCATGTTTCATCCCATACTCCTCTTAATTAAACCTAGGAAGGAAGGTCTTCATTGATTATATTTCTTTGTACAGTCTTTGTCAAATCTCTTTGGAGACTTTCATAGAGATTTTGTATCAATATCTATGGAAGCTGCGTCGTATTGCCTCCAAAAAGATCCCTCATCACATTATCGGCCTTTACTACTTTTTTTAAAGCCAAAAGAATCTTCTTTTCTGAAATTCTTTGCCCCATAAGCTCCACCCTTGAGGGAATCTCCGTCATCTCCCCGGGAACGGTTGAAGCGGCGGCCGCCGCTTCGGCGGCCAGGGCAAGGGGGGAATCATCAAAAAATACCTTGATGCTTCTGCGGGTCAGTTCGGGATCTATCCAGGAGAAGAGGATCACCGGGATATCATAGTTCTGCCGGAGGTAATGATCCGCAGGCCCTATGATGACCACCACAGATGTATTCCCGGGAATGGCCGATTCGGTATTCCCCCTCAGATACCGGGGGGATCTTTCAAAACCCCCATCCTGCAGACCCAGTTCAAAGGCTTCCCGCTCCGAAGCGCCCAGGGATTCATCCTGAAAGAGGAGAACCTCCCCCTCTCCCCCGGCAAAGACCGCAGCGGAACGACCTGCCCGGTACAGATCGACCCGGGTATTGGTCATGATATAGGGTATATCATCCCCGCCGGACACCCGGGCCCGGCCGGTTAAAACCGCCGCCGGCGTCCCGGGATGCCTCTCCGCATAGCGCCTGGCCCCCTCCTGGTACCGGTAGGGGAACAGTACGCAAAACGGTTTTTCCGAAATCCCTTCCACGGCAAAAACTACCATGTCCGGACCTGACCCGCCGGCAATCCATACCTGTTTCACCGGCCGGAACAGCTTCAGGGCGGCTTCCACCCTGACCATCATCCCCCGCATCCCGCCATAGATCCGCCCAAAGGAATTATCCGTCACCAGAAGCACCGGCGAACGGAGAAAAAAAACACCCCCCAGGCCCAGGATCAGGACTAAAAAAGCCAATCCCGTAATTTTTGCCACAAGGCTGCGGCGGTTTCTCCGGGATGGCCCGGCAGAATCCGCTCCGGTAAAAAAAGCTTCATCCCCCATACCCATTTATTGTATGTACCCGCCGGTGTATTGTCTATGTTTCTTGACCATGATCAAACCATGTTATAGTATTGGAACTGTATTATAGGGTCCCTGATAATTCCGGAATCCTAATCCAAACGCAAGAATCGATTTTAAGGAGTGTTACATGACCAGTTATACAGAATTAGGCCTGGTGAACACCGTGGAACTGTTCAAGAAGGCGGTAAGCGGCGGCTATGCGCTGCCGGCGTATAATTTCAATAATATGGAACAGCTACAGGCCATTATCCAGGCCTGTGTGGAGACCAAATCTCCGGTGATCCTTCAGGTGTCTTCCGGCGCCCGGAAATATGCCAATCAGAATCTCTTAAAAAACATGGCCAGGGGTGCGGTGGAATATGCCCACGAACTAGGCTATGACATCCCCATCGTTTTGCATCTGGACCACGGGGACAGTTTTGAACTCTGCAAGGATTGTATCGAAACGGGTTTTTCCTCGGTGATGATCGATGGTTCCCATCTGCCCTACGATGAAAACGTGGCGCTCACCAAAAAGGTCTGCGAATTTGCCCATTCCCGGAAGGACTATGTTACGGTTGAGGGAGAACTGGGCGTTCTGGCGGGGGTAGAAGACGATGTCTCCGCAGAACACAGCCACTATACCCAGCCCGCGGAAGTTGAGGATTTTGTTAAAAAAACCGGGGTCGATTCCCTGGCCATCTCCATCGGCACCAGCCATGGCCGGGCCAAATTCAAACCCGAACAGTGCACCCGGGACGCCAACGGTATCCTCCTTCCCCCGCCCCTGCGTTTTGACATCCTTGAAGAAATTGAAAAACGGATCCCCGGTTTCCCCATTGTCCTTCACGGCTCCTCATCGGTGCCTATTGAATACGTAAAGATGATCGAACAGTACGGCGGGAAACTAAAGGATTCCGTGGGCATCCCCGAGGATCAGCTCAGAAGGGCGGCGAAAAGTGCGGTCTGTAAGATCAATATCGATTCCGACGGCCGCCTTGCCATGACCGCCCTGATCCGGAAGATCTTTGCGGAAAAGCCTGAAGAATTCGATCCCCGCAAATACCTGGGGCCCGCCCGGGACGAACTTAAAAAGATGTACGCCCACAAAAACAAAAACGTCCTGGGTTCCGCCGGACAGGCCTAGAAGCCGGTTGCGCCTTACGGGTAAACGCCCCAAACATCGCCGATAAGGCGATGTTTAACCCTGCACACCCCGAAGGTACGCCGGATAATAGCGCAACAGCCAGCGGAAACCGGGGGATCAGCGCCTCTTGTTGGCTGCCCGGAAGGACTGAATCACCCGTATCCCCATGGGAATACAGAGGGCGGTGAGGACCAAGGCCCCGGTTGTCCGCCGATGGGAGAAAAAGGCCCAATAACTGGTGGCTGCCAAAAGGGGCAGGGCCGGGATGAACAGAACCGGGATGAACATGAGGCGGCTGGGATATCTCTCCGCAATTATCCTCAGAAAGAAAGGGATCCCCACGGCGATGGCGGTCCAGATGAGGAGCGTAAGGATGAGGAGCCAGGGATTCTGCAGGGCGCTCCGGCTGACCGCCCGGATAAGGGCGCCGGGGATAAGCCAGAGCAGGGCGAAACCGGTCAAATCAGAATTGTTCGGGATGATCCGGAGCAGCGCAAAAAGAGCGCATACAACAAGGGGCAGCACCGCCGGAAGGATCGCGATATCAACCAGCACGGCCGCCCACCGGGAAAAACCAAATCCATGGGGTTCAATGGGGGAGCCCAGAACCGTTTGCAGCACCGCCCCGATGCTCCCCGGGAGCAGGGCCCAAATTATACCGGAACCGGAACCTGCCGGGGAAACGGATACCCAGAAAAGATAAAAAAGGGGCAGCCAGAGAAGACAGAAGAGGCCCATGAGAATAGGTTACCATAGCGAAGGGGAAGAACTCAATAGACAGACGCGGCGGGTTGTAATCCGGGCTTGCTTTCGGCCATGAGCGGGTTCCGTCATGGTTTTCCGGGAAGGGCGTACCGGTAAATGCTTTTGCCGTCTCCCCCATATTTACCGTTTCTTTGACTGGACATAAGCTGCCCTATTGTGTATAGTATTGTATCAGTAACCGGTTTATATTTTTTGTACCGGAAGCTGTGGTTCCCTGCCGGGAAAAAGTGAGGAGGTCAGTTGGCGGATAAAGATTTACGGATTAATGAACAGATTCGGGTGCGGGAGGTCCGTCTTATTCAGGAAGGGGGGGAACAGCAGGTTGTTTCCACCACTACGGCGCTCGAAATGGCCCGGGAACAGGGTTTTGATCTGGTGGAAGTTGCCCCACAGGCGGTTCCGCCGGTGGTCAAGATCATGGACTACGGTAAGTATAAATTCGAAAATGAAAAAAAAGTCCGGGACTCAAAGAAAAAACAGAAATTGTTAAAGTTAAAGGAGATCCGGATGCAGCCAAAGATCGATGAACATGATCTTGATTTCAAATCCAAGCATGTTCGGGAATTCCTTGGCGAGGGCAATAAGGTTAAGGTAACGGTTCGTTTCAGGGGCCGGGAACTTGCCCATACCGAACTTGGACTGGATGTCCTTAAGGATGTCCTGTCCCGTATTGAGGGGGAGTATCTCCTGGATAAAGCTCCGGCCATGGAAGGCCGGTTTATGTCCATGGTTTTAAGCCCCAAACCCAGAAAATAAGGTTTCTTGGAAACCGGAAATTTTTTGGAAACCGGAAAACAGCAGAGGTTGTCTATGCCTAAAATGAAAACGAAAAAAAGCGCTGCCAAACGCTATTCTTTCACCGGATCGGGGAAGGTAAAGTACAAGAAGCAGAACCTTCGCCATATCCTTACCAAGAAGTCCAGTAAACGGAAGCGAAATCTCCGTCATGCCGGAGTTCTTTCCGCTGATAATGTACCGCTCATCAAAAAACGGTTATTACCCTACGGATGAGTCTTCCGGTTCTGCGCCGGGGGCTACGCCGCTTGTGCGGCATGTATAAGAGCAGGGAGAAGAGGAGTCTGCCATGTCAAGAGCAGTAGACGGTTCCAAAAGAAAGAACCATCGCAAGAAGATACTGAAACAGGCCAAGGGCTACTGGGGCCGCCGTCATTCAAATTACAAGACCGCCAAGGACGCAGTTGCCAAGAGTCTGTTCTACGCCTACCGGGACCGGAAGGACAGAAAGGCGGATTTCCGCCGCCTGTGGATCATCCGGATCAACGCAGCCTGCCGGGCGGAGGGGATCACCTATTCCCGGCTTATCGCGGGGCTTATCAGGGCCGGAGTAACTATAAACCGTAAGGCCCTGGCGTATCTGGCCATCGAAGATATCGAAGCCTTTAAGGTTATAGCAGCCCGGGCGAAAACTGCGTTAGGAGCGTAGATTATGGTAACCCTTGAGCAGGTAAAGCTGCTGGAAACAAAGGTTGCAAAAACAATTGACTTTGTTAACCGGATAACCGAGGAAAATACCTTTCTTAAGGGAAAACTGGACGATTATCAAAAACGAATCGATGAGCTTGAGGTTTTGATCCAGAGTTTTAAGAACGATCAGGGCCGTATTGAGGACGGGATTCTCTCCGCCCTCGACAGGCTCAGTCAGTTTGAAGCGGCCATGGAACGGAGTATTTTCCCGGAGAAGACGGCGGAGAGCGCCGCCGAAGCCGAAGCCGGAGAGTCCGGCGCCGAACCGGATCAGGAGCCCGAACCCGTTATAAGCCAGAGTGAGCCGGAGGCATTCCCGGGGAAGCTTTTTGTGGAGGACGAGGGTGAGGAATCCGACGAAGAGATCCTCTTTGCCGCCGGCGGTGAAGGTGAAAGGGCGGGGCCTGAGGCTGGGGAATCGGTTCCTCCCGTTGTTCCTGCGGAATCCGTGGAATTGGATATATTTTAGGGTAGCTCTGAGAATCGTTGTTTCATACCCTTTAAGGAGCCGCGGTGCCAAAAAGTAGTCTCCGTATAGATATATTAGGCACATCTTTTACTATTACCGTTGATGAAGATCCTGTTTGTCTTGAAAGTCTTTTAAACCGGTATAGAATCTGCATTGAAAATACCCGGAAGATCACCGGCCTAAAGGATCCTCTGAAAATCGCCATAATCACCGGTTATCTGCTCTGTGATGAAATTCAGAAATTACAAAAAGAGAAGGGCATCCAGGGGGATACGGATACCCGGGAAGCAGAGCGGCTTACCCTGGATATGATTACCCGAATCGACGAAGTTCTGGACAAGCGGTTTAACAGCCCTGTTCGGGTTCTGCCCCGGCTTTATAAACTGGAAAATACGGTAAAAAATTACGATTGGGGATCCTCCGAATGGATACCCGCCCTGCTGGGCAGAAAAAATGACGGCAGTGAACCCTGGGCTGAGATGTGGATGGGAGTCCATCCGGCAGCGCCCTCGGTTGCGGAGGCCGGGGCTGAACGGATCGGTTTGGCGGATCTGATCCGCCGGGACCCCTTGTTTTATCTGGGAGAGGCGGTAAACCGGGAATTCGGCGCCCTCCCCTTTCTGTACAAACTCCTGGCCGCAGAGAAGCCCCTCTCCATTCAGGCCCATCCCAACCGGAAACAGGCCCTGGCCGGCTGGGACAGGGAGAACCGGGCCGGATTTTCACCCGGCGACCCCAATCGTAATTACCGGGATGCCAACCACAAGCCTGAAATACTCTGCGCCCTGAGTCGTTTCCGGGCAATGTGTGGTTTCCGGGATATTCCGGAGATCCTGAAGCGGCTGGAGATTTTTTCCGAAAAGGCGCCTCATTCCCTGGATGCCGGCCTTGGGCAGCTCCGCAGGGCTCTGGAACAGGAGGATGCCGCATCGGGACTGCGGGATTTTCTTGGGACGCTGTTCGCCCTTTCCCCGGCAGACCGGCAGGCCCTGAGCAGCTATACCCTGGGCGAGGGGGATCGTCTGGTTGAAAGGCATCCCGGCTATGCAGAGGAGTGGAAAACCGCCGCAGACTTTGCGGCCCTGTATCCGGGGGATCCCGCAGTCATTGCCCCCCTCTACCTCAACCTCCTCGATCTGGCGCCGGGGGAAGCCATATTCCTTCCGGCGGGGATACTCCACGCTTACATTAAAGGTTTCGGAGTAGAATTAATGGCCAACTCCGACAACGTGCTGCGGGGGGGGCTCACCAAAAAACATGTAGATGCAGGGGAACTGGCAAGGATTCTGGAATTCCGTCCTTTTTGTCCGGCAATTATAAGGCCCCCCCGGGAGGCGGCTCCCGGAGAAACGCCGGCGGTATCCCTGTACACCTATCCGGCGGATTGCCGGGAATTTTCCCTTTCGGTAATCCGGGGAACGGGGAAAAGCATGCTCTTTTCCCGGAAGGGACCCCATATTTTTATCGTCACCCGGGGAAAGGCTCAACTTTCCTGCAATAAGGGTGTGGAAACCCTGACCCTTTTACCGGGGGAAAGCGCCTTCCTTGCCGCAGGTTCCGCCGTCCCGGAAGCGCCGGCGGAGGACTTGTCTCTTATGGGGGAATTTACCCTCTATGCCGCCGGCCCTGGTCCGGAAACCGGTTTTTCTCCGTGAAGATCCTCGTTGACGCCGATTCCTGCCCGGGACCGGCCCGGGAACTGGTACTTCGGTCCGCCGTCAGACGGGGCATTCCGGCGATATTTGCGGCAAACCGGCCAATACCGGGAATCACCGGTACGGGAGTGGTGATGAAACTTTGTCCCCCGGGAAAGGACTCCGCAGATAACCACATTGTGGAATTGGCGCAGCCGGGAGATCTGGTGCTCACCCGGGATATTCCCCTGGCATCCCGGCTGGTGGAGGCTTCGGTACTGGTAATGGATGACCGGGGCCAGGTTTATACCCGGGAGAACATCCGCGAGCGGCTTTCCCTGCGGGATTTTATGGTGGCCCTTGCGGAAAACGGGCTGGGGACAGAACGGACCGCGACCTATGGGAAGCGGACCTTAAAGGCATTTGCGGACAGCCTTGACCGGATTCTGGTCCGGTTGATGAGGGAAAAGCCCCGGGACCAAAACCGGGAACCTGATTGAAAGACGGCTTTCCGTATCCGGAGTATTAACCGGACTCCTGTTCGGGGTAGAGATTTCGGATCTGTTTTATGCTGGGCAGAATTTGAAAAAAGATATCCACCAGTTCGGGATCAAATTTGGTTCCCGATAGATGGCGAATCTCCTCTAACACCTGTTCTTCGGTCCAGGGTTCCTTGTACACCCGTCTTGAGCAGAGGGCGTCAAAAACATCGGCAATGGCGACTATACGCCCGGTAAGGGGAATTTCCTCTTCCTTTAATCCCAGGGGATTTCCTGCGCTGTCCGTCTTGATTGGCTGTTCCGTTAAGGGATCCACCCAGCCGGGATAACCGGTCCCATCCCAGTTTTCGTGGTGGGTCAGGGCTATGTCCCGGGCAACGATATCGATTGAAGACTGGGGATCATCAAAGAGGAGCGCCCCGTAAATGGTATGATGTTGCATAATCCGGTACTCCTCCGGGGTAAAACGGGCCGGTTTTTTGAGGATTATATCAGAGATCGCCACCTTACCCACATCGTGAAGCATGGCGGCAATCCGGAAGGTATCCCGGAACCGCTCCCGTTCATCGCCGGGAATGCCGTGGTTATTAGCCCAGCGGTCATATATCTCCACCGCATAACCTGCCACCCGGTTTACATGGGTACCGGTTTCTTTAGGATCCCGCAATTCGGACATCCTGATCATCCTGAGGATTATTGCCCGGGTTGCATAACTGCGCTGGAGGGCTATAGTCGCATTGACGGCAAAGTGGGTAATGATGAATTCATCATTAGTAGAAAAAGGAACCGTATTGCCTTCGATGTCCTTGGAATTGATCATCTGTATTACCCCAAGCAGCTTCCCGTCGGCGACAACAAGGGGAACCGTAAGAATTGATGTGGTTTTATACCCCGACAACTGGTCATAGGCAATACCGAAGGAATAGGGAACATTGTCGGGTATGCTATAGGCATCCGGAACGTTTACCAGTTTTTTTGTCAGGGCGCAGTAACCGGAGACGGTTTTATCGTTTATCTCCACCGGAAAAACCGAATAGATCATCTTCTGGCCCAGGGGCAAATTTTTCTGAATGGTATCATTCTGAGCGTACTTAATAACCAGCCGCTCGGTTACCCTCCCCTTCTCTTTTACATTTTCCCGTATATAGATTGAACCCGCATCGGCCCGGACCACCTTACGGGCTTCCAGAAGGATATGTTCGAGGAGAAGATCAAAATCCTGTATCCTGTTCAGCTCCGAATCGATCTCCAGAATAGACTTAAAATCAGGATCTATATCAGACATTCACTAATTCCCAAGGCAATACTAATCCTTCCTGCCGGTACACTTGATAATATGATACCCGAATTGGGTCTGTACCACATCCCCTACCGAACCGGGGGAAATCCTTTTAACCGCCGATTCGAAGGGGGCGACCATCTTCCCCGGCCCAAACCAGCCCAGATCCCCCCCGGATGATTTTGAGGGACAGGTTGAAAATTCCCTGGCCAGGGCCTCAAAGGAAGCCCCCTGTTTGATACGCCGTAGGATATCTTCCGCCTTAGATCGGTCTTTAACCAGAATATGACTCGCTCGCCATTCCATAGATACCTCCTGCCCATTACTGCGGACGCTGTTTTTCAAGACAATTTTCTTTGTAAGTCAATAGACTTGTTCGACAAACCGGCTGCTTGTCTTGGACTTTCATACAACACCCGTCCTGTAACTTCCAGGCTAAAGCCTGCACACCAAAGGGTCGGCAAATTTTTAATTCGACGAACCTGCATCTTTTAACAAAATTTGTTCGGCAACTGAAGTTTCCAAACAACCCTACTATATATCATTCTATTCGATATGAATAGAATATCGATCAACAGCGGAATCCTCATATACAAAAAAGCCCCGGGGAAAGGAGTAACCCCGGGGCAGAAAAGGGGAAGGAGGAATAGAAAACAGTTCAATTATCCATCTGCTTACACAATTATAACAACTTCCCCGGTATATGGTAACACTTTTTTTATCAATTTTCCTTCTCCGCCTTCCACTCCGCGATGATGTGCTCATAGGCGGCTATTGTGGCAGCCAGGATAATACCCTGTAATTCCCCCCGGCCCCCCCAATCGGCGCCATCCATAAGGTAGAGGTGACGCAGCACCCCCTCCAGATCCTCCACCCGGCACTGCGGGTCTGCTTTCCTGCGGCGCATAAGGCCCTGAACTTCCTCTTCAAGGGTCTCCTTGTATTTGATATCCCTCCAATCGACCGATGACACACTACTCTCCTGCCCGGTACTCTATCCGGCGCCGCAGGACAAATTCCCCCTCCGGCACAAGATACCCGAATCGGCGGACCAGGACAATTTCCCGCCGTTCCGTCCAGTTACCCTGCCCGTCCCGGGAATATGCATATCCTCTGTCGAATCGCTCCTCCCCGTCAAGGGATGATGCCTCCGGGGTGTCCGTTCCGGGTTCACCGCTCAGGCGGACAAGGGAGCCATCCTCATCCCACTGCAGGGTGATAAAGGCGGCGCTGAAGGCGGGAGAATCCCCTTCCGGCTGCGGTGCTTCGGGAGCCGAATCCTCCGTCCCCGTTTCCGGCGGCCCGGGCAAAGCGGCCCGGATTCTCCAGTACCGGGGACAGGGCCCGCCGGTATAGAGGGCGGAAAAAAGCCCTGCCGGGGATGCTATGGCGGTGATATTTCCCAGGCTGTCATAGGCGTATTCCTCGGCTATTTCGCCTCCGTCGCTCCTGAAAACAGCCGAGACGGGCCGGCGTTCCCCGGCGATTGAATCATAGCGGCAGGAGTAAACCCCCAATGCCCCGCCGGCCTCATCGTACCAGGTTTCCATGACCAGGGCATCGGTATAACGGATAAGGACAAAGTACACGGCGTCTTCCCGCATAATCCGGATCAGGACCGGGAGGGGGTCCCCGGATTCAAGAAAATCGATCCTGAGGGGGATGCCGGAACCGACGGTAAAACCCGCCAGGATCCCCCGGTCGTCATAGCTGACATCGACGGGGAAAAAAATCCCCCCGTAAAAAAAGGGAAAGGCGGAGAGGGATCCGTCTCCATTCCGCCTCAGGGTCAACTCCCCGAAGGGCCCGGAAAGGCTGACGGCGGACCAGTCTCCGGAAACGAGAAAGGCATCGGCGGGCATTGAAAAGGGCCAGTCCGGCCGCCAGGACGGGAACCCGGAATGGAGGGCCTCAACCAGACGGCTTATGGGGATGAAGGGCGGTTCACCGGCAGCATCCGGCGCCGCCTCCTGCAACTGTGCTCCGGACCCGGCGGCAGGAACATCCCGATCCGCCGCTTCTTCCGCTTCCGTTACCGGGGGAAGGGCCAGAAGAAACAACATGCACAAAAAAAAGACGGAACGAACCATGCCATAAGTATAACGGTTAGGAACTACCTGTGGGTAGTCTGCCGGGATGCGTATGGAATTTTTGTAACCGCGGGGGTATGTCCTGAACTTGACTCCAGAAAAAACAAGAATTGTTCAATAGTCAGGTACACCGATCCGCCGTTTTGGTATACCCAAATGTCCGGCGGTATGCCGGTGGTCAAGGCATTTCAGGGCCCTTGTCCGTACCGGGCGTACTGTCCGCCAGGGAGATTAGCGCTTGTAGAGCCATTCAGGGGAGGCAAATTTTCCGGCGGCCAATTCCAGCGCCCGCCCTTCTTCAGCCGCCCCGGGGCCTCCGGGGTAGACCGGGGACAGTGCATCCTCTTCCGAAAACTCCAGGGACAGGGCCTGACGGAACCCTTCGGTAAAACACTGAACCGCCTCCCCAAAACCGGAGGAGACCCCCATGTTCCGGAGGCTGGTGACCCGTTCTTTTACATCCCGGATGAGCCGCCCCCTGTTTTTTTCTTCCGGAATGTTGAGCAGTTCAAACATAAGGTCCACATCAATATCCAGCAGAATCGTGCCATGCTGGAGGATGGTCCCTGCCCTGCGGGTTTGGGCGTTTCCGGATATTTTACGGCCCCCGCAGAGGATATCATTAATCGGCTCAAATTGGGACTCAAGCCCCAGGAGAGCAAGGCCCCGGATGATACCGGCGCAGAGGCTCCGGTAGGATTCCCGGATAGACTCCCCCGCCAGAGGATGGGAATCAGGCATGATGATACTGTAGGTGAGTTCGGCATGATGAAAGACCGCTCCACCGCCGGTGATACGGCGGATCACATCGATCCCCCGGGCTTTACAGGCCTCCAGGTTCACCTCATCCTCCAGTCCCTGAAAATAGCCTACCGATACCGCCCAGGGCTCCCAGCCGTAGAACCGCAGCACGGGAAGAGACCTGCCCCGGGAAACCGATTCCAGGAGGGCCTCATCCAGGGCCATGTTGTAGAAACAATTATGATAACCGGTCCTGAGGAGCCTGAATGGAAGGGGAAGAGACAGGCCGGAATCGGCTTCCATACTTTTTCTCACCATACCGGCCCTCCCTCCGGCCCTGCCGCCGGCAGGGCGGCGGCCAACACCGCGGCTACTCCCGCGCCGTTGATGCCAAAGGCCTCGATTGCCCCCTCCCGCAGCAGCGCGTCAAAGGTTCCGGCCAGATCCGTCAGGGAAACCCCGGAAAGCCCCTCCCCTACCCGGTCAAAGGCTTCCTCAGGGCTGGCAAAAAAATCTCCCCGGATGCGGATGGTCCTGATGCTATTCCCCTCCAGTTCCGCATACACCCGGATGAGTTTACAATCCGGCGGTTTTCCCACCCCTTCTATCCGTATCATGCGCTATTACCACCGGTACCGGAAGTTCCGCCACCGGGAGCAAAGGCAATGTTGGCGGTGTCAAGGGCATGGTAACTGGTCCGGGCAAGGGGGGAAGAAACCACCGCGGAGAAGCCCCGGCGCCGCCCCTCTTCGGCATAGTCTTCAAACTGTTCCGGGCTGAGGTATTCGGCCACGGGAAGCTGTTTTGCGGTGGGTCTAAGATACTGCCCCATGACGAGGATATCCACCCCCGCAGCCCGGAGTTCATCCATGGCAGAGAGAACCTCGTCCTGTTTTTCCCCAAAGCCCAGGATGAGACTGGACTTGGTTACCGGAGCGCCCCCCGATTTGGCGGCCCGGAGACAGGCAAGGGTCTTATCAAAGGATGCCCGCCGGTCCCGTATCCATTGGAGGGAACGGACGGTTTCCACATTGCAGGCGATTACATCCGGGGCGGCCCGCAGAAGGGAGGATAATTCGGCTTCAGTATAATCGGGAATAAGAACCTCTACCTTGACGCCGGGGAGGCGGTCCTTAATGGCCCCGACGCAGGAAGCAAAATGGCCCGCCCCCCGGTCATGAAGATCATCCCGGTCAACCGACGTAAGGACCACGTACCTAAGACCCAGTTCCTCCGCCGCCCGGGCGATCCCCTCCCCTTCCCCCTGTTCCAGGGGATGTCCCTCCCGGCCTGTCGCCACCGCACAAAACCGGCAGGAACGGGTGCAGATATCCCCCATAAGCATAAAGGTTGCCGTCCCCGCCCCCCAGCATTCACCCTTGTTGGGACACCGGGCCTCATCACAGACGGTATGGAGCCGGTATCTCTCAAGGATGAGACTCACCTGCTTCCAGGTGTCTCCCGATGGCATCCGGACCCGAATCCACCCGGGCTTCGGGAGGACCGGCGTAACAAGCCCTTCCATACGGGGGGACGGAACCTTCATGCCATTAACCATACCGGAAGGATTAGCGTCTTTCATGCTTCCGCCCCGGGATTAACCCCGTCTTTTCCCCAGAAAACTTCGACACAGACCCGTTATCCAGCCCGGCGCAAAGCTCAAAACCAGGGCAAAGGGCAGGACCAGGGCCTGGGTAACCTGGTTTTGCTGATAAAAACCGGGGAGCGCCTTGATCGCCATGGTGAGGATGCCCCCAAAAAATACATAGGTCCAGAGGCAGCGCAGGAGCATCCTGGCCCGCCGCCGCCTCCGGCTGTTTTTTGAACCCGCCAGAAGGATCCCCAAAGGCACCGCCGCCAGAAGAAGGGGATTGATATAGAGGATATTGCTGTTATGGTAGGTGTAATCGTGATTGGTGAAAAAGATCATAAAAAAGAGGATCGACCCCGCCATACCGAAAAAAAAACCGATGAGGCTTTGCACTATCCCCAGGAAAATCCGCCCCGCCTCCGGCCTTTTCTGCTCCATGTGGAAGAGGAACGCCAGGACCGCCGCAATCGCCAGGCCCAAGACCAGTTCCCGGGGCCATTGCCGGCGGGGAACATCCAGCACCACCGGACGGTTCAGCGCCAGATTCAGGATCTCCACAGAACGCACCAGTTTCCGCTCCCCCCCGGCAGAATCCTGCAAGGAAAAATCTTCGATACGATTCCCGATCTCCTGCGGCAGAAACATCTCCTCCCATACTGTGATGGGAGTATCAATATCCTGACCCATGAAAAAATTGAGAAGCCAGTCGAAGAAGGGGGAAAACCAGGTATGCCGGCGGACGTGCTGCCGCAGGGTATAACGGCCCGGGGCTTCTCCAAAGGCTTCCTTAAATTGTCCGTCTGTGGCAAGATCGATAATATCCCGAATCCGGGTGGCGCAGTTATCCTTAAAGTGATGGTAGTAGTAATCCCGGTTTTCCGGGAGGACATTCCATTCCGCAAAGGCCCGGACCTCCTCTTTTTTCGCCGCCGGAAGGTCCAGGGTATAGACCGTAATGTCCCGGTTGGTCCTTTGATAGGCGTTATAATTCGATTCCGTCCGGGATGCCCCGCAGTGATAGAGAAGCCGGCCAAAGGCAAAATTAACAAAAAAATTTTCCGTGTCGAAGGAGAAGATCCCGTAATCATAAAACCGGCTTTCCCCGGTAACCCGATCCTCAATAACCAGGGCAATGTGCCCCCACCAAAAGTAAAGTTCGTCCCCGGGCCCCATAACGGCGATCTTCAGGGTCAGGTAGTCCCCCCGGCCCAATCCGCCTTCCCTGGCCATATTCTGCGCAAAAAGAAAACCGCCGGCTAACAGAAAAAAAAACACCGCCACCCGAAACCTGAATCCATGAAGCAACATACATCTATAATGAACTACCGGAGCCGTCCTGACAATAGATCAGCTATGGCGGTTCCGGCGGAACCGCGGCCTTTGCTTCTCAGCCCCCGTACACGGCTATCATGACCCCGGCCGCTATGGCGGTTCCGATCACCCCGGCAACGTTGGGGCCCATGGCGTGCATCAGGAGGAAGTTCCCCGGATCGGCCTCCAGACCCACCTTGTTGGAAACCCGGGCGGCCATAGGCACCGCGGAAACCCCGGCGGAACCGATGAGGGGGTTGATCTTCTCTTTGAGGAACAGGTTCATGAATTTAGCCACCAGAATCCCCGTGGCGGTGGCGATGGAAAAGGCCAAGAGGCCCATGACCACGATAATCAGGGACTTGGAATTCAGGAAGCGGTCGGGGGTCATCTGGCTTCCCACCCCCAGGGACAGGAAGATCGACACGATGTTGATCAGCTCATTCTGGAGGGTTTTGGACAGCCGCTCCACCGCCCCGCATTCCCGGATAAAGTTCCCGAACATAAGGCAGCCGATGAGGGGCGCCGCGGAGGGGATAAGGAGGATGGACAGGACAAAGACCACCAGGGGGAAGAGAATCTTTTCCACTTTAGCCACGGGCCGGAGCTGCTTCATCCTGATGAGCCGTTCTTTTTTGGTGGTGAGGAGCTTCATGATGGGCGGCTGGATGATGGGCACCAGGGCCATGTAGGAATAGGCCGCCACCGCCACGGTGGCCAGAAGATGGGGAGCCAGCTTCGCCGAGATGTAGATTGTGGTGGGGCCGTCGGCGCCGCCGATGATGGCCACCGAACAGGCTTCCTTGAGGTTAAACAAAACGCCCGGCAGTTTGTCGGCCAGGGAGTTGGTCAGGGAAATACCGAAAAGGGTGCCGAATACGCCGAACTGGGCCGCGGCCCCCAAGAGCGCGGTCTTGGGATTGGCAATCAGGGGGCCGAAATCGGTCATGGCCCCGATCCCCATGAAGATGATCAGGGGGAAAAATTCGTTCCCCACCCCGCTTTCGTAGATGATATGGAGGAACCCGTGCGGGGGGTTTCCCATACCGGCAAAGGGGGCGTTGGCAAAAATGGTGCCGAAACCGATGGGGATGAGAAGCAGGGGCTCAAAGCCCTTGACCGCCCCAAGGTACACGATGAGGAAACCCACCGCCACCATGAGCAGTTCCATCCAGCCGAAGACCCTGATGGTTTCCCCCGCGGGGGTTACGGCGGTTTTGGGAGTTCCCTTCTCACCGGAACCCTTGATAAAGGCGTAGAGGCCCGTGGTTTCGGCGATATTCCGGGCAAAACTGCGAAAGGAGATGGGGACAATTTCGATCTCCGCCAGCCGGTCTTTTTCCGCAAAGGCCGCGCCGGGGGCCGCGTAAAAACGGACCGTCCCTTTGGATGTGGCCGTCAGGGGCTGCTCCACATTGTTGACGCTGATATAGGCCACCACCGTCCCCGTGCTTACGCCGCTCCCCTCCTCCACCGCGTACCTGAGCATGGTTCCCGCGGCGGGGGCAACCAGCATCGTACCGGGAATCCGTCCCCCCCCCTCCGCGTTCCGGGGCCCGGCAGCTTCCGAAGACTGGGCCAGAACCCGGGGCATGAAGGAAAACACAAAGGCGCCTATCACCAGCAACAAACATATTTTGGTAACCAGCGCCGGGTTCTTTTTCATATCTGACATAATGGTATCCTTTTTCCTGCGGGCTAATTACCCGATCTCCGCGATGGGCTGCTGGGAGGCCACCTGGGTTCCGGGGGGAACCAGGAAGTGAACCGCTCCCGCGGCGGTGGCCTTGATTTCCAGTTCCATTTTCATGGACTCGATGATGATGATGGTGTCCCCGGCGGCCGCCCGGGCCCCCTCATTCACCGCATAACGGAGAATAGTCCCCGCCACCGGCGCGGGAACCACCGTGCCGCCCGTACCGGACGCCGAAGGAGCCGGGGAAGAACCCGCTTGCACAGGGGAGGCTTCCGCCGCCGGAACAGGAGCCGGGGCCGCGCCGGCCACACCGCTCAATTCCGCCACGGGCTGCTGGGCTGCCACCTGGGTTCCCGGGGGAACCAAAAAGTGAATTTTCCCCCCGGCGGTAGCCTTGATCTCCAGTTCCATTTTCATGGACTCGATGATGATCACCGTCTGGCCCGCCGCAACCTCCGCGCCCTCATCCACCGCGTAGCGGAGGATGGTCCCCGCCACCGGCGCGGGAATCGCCACGCTGCCGGAGGAGGCAGCGGGGGAGGCGCCGCTCCCGCCGGGGGCTGCGGTTATCGCCACCATCCCCGCAGGGGCCACCACCACGTTGTAGTTGGCCCCGTTGACGTTCACCGTGTACCGGGCCGCCTGCCCGGAAGCCGCGCCGCCCCCCGCCGGGGCAGAACCCCCCGCCGGGGAGGCTGGAGCCTCGGCCTCGGGTTTGAAGACCACCGGCCCTTCGGCCCGCTTTTTGAAGAAGCCCGGAGCCACCTTGGGGAACATGGCCAGGGTCAGCACGTCTTCCACGCTGACCGTTTCGGTTCCCAGGAGTTTTTTCGCTTCCCCTTCCAGCTTATCGTATTCAGGAGGAATATCATCCGCCGGCCGGTGGGTGATCTCCTGTTCCATCTTGAGGCCCTCCAGGGCCTTTTTCACCACCTCGGCGTTTTTGGGGGCCGGACAGGCGCCGTATTTACCCGCCATCAGATCCTGGAATTCCCCGGAAAGCCGGTTGTAGCGGCCAAAGAGGACGTTAAACACCGCCTGGGTGCCCACAATCTGGCTGGTGGGGGTTACCAGAGGCGGATACCCCGCGTCTTTCTGCACCACGGCGATCTCTTTCAAGACCTCGTCGATTTTATCGGAAGCCCCCTGCTCCTTGAGCTGGCTTTCCAGGTTGGAGAGCATCCCTCCGGGTACCTGGGATACCAGGATCCGGGTGTCGGCCCCCAGAAAGCTGGACTCGAATTTCTTATAGTTTTTCCGGACCTCCCGAAAGTAGGCGGCAATTTCCAGCAGCAGCTTGGTATCCAGGCCCGTGTCGTATTCGGTGCCCTTAAAGATCTCCACCATGGTTTCCGTGGGACTGTGGCTGGTACCCATGGCCAGGGAGGAGATCACCGTGTCCAGGATCTCCGCCCCCGCCTCCGCGGCCTTGGTGAGGGTCGCCACGGACATGCCGGTGGTAGCGTGGGAGTGAATCTCAATGGGAAGGTCCGTCACCTTCTTAATCGCCTTTACCAAATCGTAGGCCACATAGGGCTTGAGAAGCCCCGACATGTCCTTGATGGCGATGGAATCAGCGCCGATGCCGGCGTACTGCCTGGCCAGTTCCGCGTATTTTTCAATAGTATGGAAGGGAGTCACCGCATAGGAAATAGCGGCCTGAATATGCTTGCCGGTTTTCTTTGCCGCCGCAGTAGCGGCCTCGAAGTTCCGGGGATCGTTCACCGCATCAAAGATACGGAAAATATCCACCCCGTCTTTGGCGGCGTATTCCACAAATTTCGCCACCACATCATCGGCGTAGTGCCGGTAACCCAGCAGGTTCTGACCCCGCAGCAGCATCATGATCTTCGTGTTGGGAAGGGCGGCCTTGAGTTTTTTGAGCCGCTCCCAAGGGTCTTCGTTCAAAAAGCGGATACAGGAATCGAAGGTAGCCCCACCCCAGGCTACCAGGGCAAAAAATCCAACCTTGTCCAGCTTATCACAAACCGGAAGCATGTCAGAAGTAACCATACGAGTAGCAAAGAGGGATTGATGGGCATCCCGTAATACAAGGTCCGTCAGTTTTACTTTAGCCATACAAAGAAGCTCCTGTCTTTTAAGAATTCGTTTTGCGGTATTCGTTAACCGCCGCCGTTATTGCCGCCGTTACGGCGCCATTATCGGCCTTGTTTACGGATCCGGCGGGGAGAACGCCGGCATTTACCGGGGCTCCAACATCCTTGTCCAAACCCATTGCATGGATCAACTTACCGACCAGGCTGACACAAACAATCATAATAATCAGAAAACTAAACACAACTCCCATGCCGAGCAGGGTAAGCGCCCCACTTTGCTCCAACATTTCAATTATGGTCATAGAACCTCCCGGTTTTTCAGCTAACTCCCCTTCACGGAAATCAACAAATTACTATATACACAAAGCATACCCAATTTATCCCTTTAAATTCAAGAGTTCCCTGTAGTATCGGCTTTCAATTTTTTCTTCCCCTATGCCCAGTTTACCCAGCAGATTCAACAACCTGCTCCGGGCGGCGGCCACCGTCTCCGGCCGGTCGTTATCTGCCATGATCTCCAGTTCCACAAACCAGCCCAGATCCCTTACCTCTGTGAGCTCCGCCGTAATACCCTCCCATGTCCACACCCGGCCCTGTTTGGTTTTCGTCTGCCCCCGCTCAAAACCCAGGCGGGCCAGGAATTCCGCAAATACATCTCCGTCGGAAACCTCGAATTCCCGCTCATCGTTTACCTCCACTCTTTCCCGGACTTCCTTTGTCTTACAGGTTACCCATACGGTCCGGCGAAGCCTTCCCTGGGGATCGGTACAACATTCGTTCCGGATCCGTATGTCTGTTACCGGGATTCCGGCGGTCTTGGCGGCGGCAGATTCCCCCCTGAACCAGTACGCATCTTCCCTGAGGAATTCCCCTTCGTAATTGGCAAACCGGGAAACCAGCCTCCCGATTCCTTCGGGATCGTCCGCCCAAGCCTTTATTTCAATCTCAAAACCCATGGATACCCCCAAAAAATGTATTTTAATTACAATTTTTGTACTATTTTTATACGATTTAGAGAAGACGGATAAAAACAGCGCCGACGGCTTGTATAGTATGGGAAAATAGGCTATAAATTTTCTAATTGAGACCGTGGATATAATCATAAAACAGGTAAAAATACCGATAATGTATCAATATGAATGTCCGATATTGTTTTTTATGTTTCCTGTTGTTCATGGGCGTAATGTCTATTGCAGCTCAGGATGTGACTCATATTATACAGAAGGGGGAAACGATCTATTCCATAGCCCGTTCCTACGGCGTTAAGCAGCAGGATATTCTCAGCCTGAACGGCATCAGGGACCCGCGCCGTATACAGACGGGACAACGGCTCCGGATCCCCCTTCAGGAGACCGGCGTAAGGACCGGCGGGGATTTTGCCGAATACCAGGTCTCCAAGGGGGAAACTCTCTACGGAATAGCCCGGCGCTACGGGACCACGGTAGATAGTATCCGCCAGGTGAATAACTTTGCGGATACCTATGTCCTTAAGGAAGGGGATCTCCTCAAGATCCCCCCGGCGGGGATTGCTTCAGGAAGCGTCCCAAAGACCGACCCCGGAAAGGGCGCAGGGACGGAGGGAAGATCGGCGGAAGCCGGGGCAAACGTTCCGGAGACAGGTCCTGCAAAGATCGTTCCGGCGGCGAATCCCGGGACCGAAACTCTGGGGACCGAAACTGCCGGAACAAGGGATGAAAAAACCGGCGGCCCTGCCCCGGCAGCCCCGCGGTTTACCGTGACGGGAAAGGTGGACCCTTCGATTCGATGGCCCATAAGCGCAAAAGAAGTCATGTATATGACGGGTAAACTGTATGGAGTGGTTCTGCTGGGCGAACAAAGAGAATCCGTCAAGAGCCTTACCCAGGGAACCGTTGTATCGGCCGGACCTTACCGCGGATTCGGCAAGGTCGCTATAGTTCAGATGACAGGAGGTTATCTATACGTATACGGTGGATGTGAAAGTCTGTCGGTAAAAGAGGGAGATCGGGTTGTTCCGGGTACCGAAGTGGGAAAGCTGGGAATCGATGCGGTTTCTGTAAAACCGCAACTCTTCTTTCTGGTATACCGCAGCAATGCTCCGATAGATCCCGCAAAGGCTCCCAGGGCCTGATTTTGTTGAAGGGATTTTGATTTTCTCAAAAAAAATAGAAAAAAAATAGAAAAGGTGATATTATGTCAAAAACAACAGTTAATAATGATACATTGATGAGTGTTGGCAATAAGAAAGGGGCAGTACATCGTATGAATGGGCAGGAATCGGAGAAACGCCGAATAAACAAACGGGTACAAAATGCTCATGCCCCCAAAACTCCCAAAAGGTCAAAAGCTATCAGAGAGACGGACCCTCTGGCCTTGTACTTCAAACAAATTTCAAAATTCCCCCTCCTTACGGTTCAGGAGGAACAGCTTATAGGGGAAAAGATCGTCACCATCCGGGCACAGATCAGGGAACTTGATGAGGTGTATCCGGAATATGAGGATCAGGATGCCTATAAAAAACAGCGGCAGACTCTGGATTCCCTGTTGCTCTATCAAAAAAACAAGATGATCAACTCCAACCTCAGACTCGTGGTCTCCATCGCTAAAAACTACCAGCACCGGGGGCTGTCCCTCCTGGATCTGATCGATGAAGGTAACATTGGCCTCATTGAGGCGGTTGAACGGTTTGATTATACCCGGGGCTGCCGGTTTTCCACCTACGGTACCTGGTGGATCCGCCAGGCTATTATCAAGAGCATTGCTGATAAGGGACGGGTTATCCGTATCCCCATTCATATGCTGAACACCATAAAAAAATGTTACTTTGTGGCAAAACAGCTAACCCAGGATCTGGGCCGGGACCCCTGTGACGAGGAGTTGTCCGATTATCTGGGAATCCCTCTGGCAAAGGTTAAGGAGATCGTCAAGCTCTCCCAGGAAACCACCAGTCTGGATACCATTGTGGACGATGGGAACCTGACCCGCCTGGCGGATCTCATCAAGGATGACAATATGGAGGAGCCTTTTGAGATGGTCTTTTCCATGACCCTCCAGGAAACCATGGAGGACATCCTCTCCCACCTCTCCGAACGGGAGATGAAGATCATCCAGCTGCGCTTCGGCCTTGCCGGTGAAGGCCCCCTGACCCTGGAGGAAACGGGAAAGCTCTTGGGCATAACCCGGGAGCGGGTGCGGCAGATCCAGGAAAAGGCTACCTTTAAGCTGCGGAACCTCAAGGAACTCCATGAGCTCAAGGAGAATCCCTAGGTTGCCGGCAGCAGGCGGGCTTTCATGATCCCGGGATAGACCCGGCCCGCTAAAAAAACCGGACCAGGAAGGTGGAAAACCAGGGGACGTAGGTAACCAGGAGTACCACCGTGAACTGGATCAGGAGGAAGGGCCAGACGTAACGGCATATCTCTATAAAGGGCTTCTTAAACCGGTAGCTGGCGAGGAAGAGATTCAACCCCACCGGGGGTGTGAGGAATCCCACTTCCAGATTGATGATGAAGATGATGCCCAGATGGACGGGATCGATGCCGTAGGCTTGTCCCAGGGGGCTTATCAGGGGAAGCACCACCAGGATTGCGGAAAAGATATCCATGAGACAGCCCACCACCAGCAGAATCAGGTTGAGGAGCAGGAGGAAAACGTACTTGGACTGCACCGCGCTCTGGAGCCAGCGGGCAAGATTATCCGGAAGCTGAGTGTCCACAATGGCGTAAGAGAGGGCCTTAGCCATAGCGAGGATGGCCAGGACTCCGCCAATTATGGGGACAGCCTTGGAAAACACCCGGGGTAGATCCCGCAGGGGAATATCCCGGTGGATCAACACCTCCACCACAAACACATACACCACCGCCACGGCGCCTATCTCCACCAGGGAGAGGACACCGGAAAAGTAACCCCCGATAAGCAGAAAGGGCAACAGTATCTCAAAGGCGGATCCCCTGAGGCCTGAACCGGCCCGCCTGATACTGAAGGGTTCCAGGGGTATCCTGGTCTTAACCGATGCGATGATCCCAAAAACGATCATGGCAAGGACCAGGATGCTGCCGGGAATGATAGCCCCCAGAAAAACATGGATGATATTGGTGTAGGTGGCGGCCCCCACCAGGATAATAGGCAGACTGGGGGGAAAGAGGAGGCCGATGCCCCCGGCGGAGGTCAATAGGCCCACGGTAAACCCCTCCGGATATTTTAACTTGTCCTTCAGGATGGTATAGAGGATGCCCCCCAGGGCCAGGATGGTTACCCCCGAGGCGCCGGTGAAGGAGGTAAAGAAGGCGCAGAGTATCATCGTGGCAATGATCATACCCCCGGGGATCCAGTTGAAAAGGCTCCGGAAGGTATGGACCAGCCGCTCCCCGGCCTTGCTTTCGGAGAGGAAGAATCCCGTCAGGGTAAACAGGGGGATGGCGATGATATCCGATTCCGTCAGGGCGGTGTAAATTTCAATAGTAACCGCTTCAGGCTCCCCCCCGGAGGACTGGATGATGAGGAAGGCGATCCCGCTGATGATCGTAAATATCGGGGAACCTGCCAGGGCGGAGAGGCAGAGGAGGATGATCCCCGGAATTTTAATAAAGGCGGCAATGTCGCCAAGAACAAGGATGGCATTGAAGATTGGATCGGGGGAATCAAACTCCCAGATGAGCTTGGCGATGGCAGGAAGAGAACAGAGGGTCCCCAGGAGGATCGACGCCGCCAGAAGGAGCCGGGCGGGACCCCGCAGAGGGGAAAGCCGGACAAAGCGGAAGGTCATTACCGCAAAACCGACGGGCATCACCAGGGCAAAGATCCGGTCCGGGATAAAGCCGATCAACTGGCCGGAAAGACATATCCTGATAAAGGAGAGGGAACTCCAGACAAGGATGACGGAAACGAACACCGAAACAAGACTGGTAACAGCCGCCAGGTTTCTTTTCACCCGTTCCCCGGGGATGTACTGCACAATGGCAACGGAGAGATGCTCCCCCTCTTTGGTGGCGATCATTGCCGCCAGGAAACCTGCCACCAGGAGCAGATGGGTCATGATTGGGGAGGCCGAAGGGATACCGGTCTTAAACTGCCGGGCAAATACCTCCGCCACGGGTACCAGGGCGAGGAGGAGAAGGGACAGATAACAGATGCCCCGCTCAAGGACCCCTCCGATGGTTTCCGGGGAGAATCGTCTGTTCCCCATGGAACTACCGCCCGTTCCGGTGATTCTTCAATATAACATCAACTTTCTGATAGATATCCCGGTCAAAGGTGGTTCCCAGGAGACCGGGCATGGCCCGCTCTGTTTCGTTATACCAGAGCTGTTCCTGCTCAGGGTTCAAGCGGTTAATTATGAGACCATTTTTAACCATGGTAGAAATAGCCCGCTCTTCAAGATCCAGTATGGATACGTCCAGTTCCCTGGCGATCTGCCGGGTAACCTGTATCAATTCCGGTTTGTACCGCTCGGGGATTCTCCGCCAGGCGGGCTGGTTTATCACAATGCCCCCCATGAAGGGCGCAATCTTTATGGAGGCCATGTTCTTTGCCACCCCGAAGATCTGATAAGCCGCCACCGCCGCAGGACTCTGGTACACCGCATCGATCATGCCGCTGGCAAGCTTGACCTGCACATCCTGCATATCCATCGCAACCAGACGGAATCCCATGGAATTAAAGGCCTGGGTCAGCTTGGGTTCGCTTGGAGGGGTTCCCAATTTTTGCCGTTTTAAGTCGGCGGGAACAAAAACCGGATTCCGGGAAAATAAATTAACCCAGCCGGCCTTTGACCAGGCCAGCATGACATAGTTTTTTTCGTTAATCTTCGCCTCCAGTTCCGGCTTTAACCCCTCCAGCACCCGCTCCAATTCTTCATCGTTACGGATGAAGAAGGGACAACTCAGGGTCATTATTTCCGGGCTGATCTGGTTGAGCCCGAAGGAGGTAAACACCGCAGCCTGTATCTGGTTGGCGTTGAGTTTTTTCAGTACCGTCTCCTCGGAACCTGCGACACCGTTATGGGAGATGATCATCTCAACCTCACCATTGGTTATCCTGTTCCATTCAGCGGCTATCTGTATCAGCTTTTCCCCCCAGACGGATCGTTCGGGGACCAGGGAGGCGAGTTTTATGGTGAGCCGCCGCTGGGCAGAAACCGCCAGGGGGCTCACCAGAGAACAGAGCATAACAACAAGCAAAAGGGGGCCTGATTTCTTCATCACCGGTACTCCTTAGTATGTTTCATCCCATTCATCATCGGATGGCAGATCGGGGAAAAGGCTGAGCGTCGAATCCAGGAGATAACGAGCCTTCCGTTGGGCCAGGGTATTCACCAAACGGTTGGCAGGATCAGCCTCCGGATCAACGGCCAGAGCCTTTTCCAGATAGACTCTAAAGGTGTCATAATCCTGGGCAGGTACGCAGATCGACTGGGCATAGGAAACATAGGGACCTGCGGTGAGCCCGCCGGATTTTTCCAGAGCCCGGGCAAAATGGGTTTCCGCCAGGGCCTTGTTCCCCCCTATGCTTTCGGGAAGGGAGGCATAAAAGAGGAGGTAAAACTCATCCAGGGCGCCGTTGTTAAAATCCGGGTCCAGTTCATAGGCCCGGCGGATAAGGACGGTGAGTTCGGGTATCCTGGCGCCCAATTCAAAATCAAAAACATCCAGCGAATAGGCCGAAAGCAGGGCCGCTACAGTCCAGTAGAGGGAGGGGACATCGGCCTTTTTCATTTTTCCCAAAAAGGCGTCCATCTCTCCCGCATCCCAGGCGCCGCTGAAGCCGGGATATTTTTTATCCAGACCACCGTAAAGTATGGCAGCGCCCCGGAGGTAGAGCTTTTTGGCCCGTTCCAGGGCCTGTTTCCTCTCCTGATACCGCCCGGTAGGCAGCATTTCCGCAGGGCCCTGTACAAAAGCGTTGGCATACATCACAAAGAGGGACCCGGTGGTGAGCATGAGGCCCTGATGATCCGGCTGCATGGAGAGCAGGGATTCGTATAACTTAATTGCAAAGGGCAGGGCGTCCCCCACCAGTTCCGGATCATTATCACCGGTAAAAACAACACTGCTCCCTTCACCGGTAAGGGCATTGGAAACAGCCTTTACCGCCATACGGTTTATAGAACAGCCCGGCATTACTGCCGAAAGGCAACAAAGACAAACCAGTGGGAAAAGACCCCTGTTTTTCATCATCCCTCCTCAATCACGGCACGGATATCCCCTTTGATCGCCTCCAGCTTCCTGACAACTTCAGCTTTGGCCGCCCCAAGACCGCCGCTTCCCAAATCGGCGCAACAGGAAGCGTAAAACTTGATCTTCGGCTCGGTTCCGCTGGGCCGGGCGCTCACCACGGTTCCGTCTTTAAGATAAAACTGCAAAACGTCGCTTTTTGGAAGATCCACAGAAACCGGGCCTCCCCTCTCCCCGCCGGCGTTGGGGTATTTCCATACCGATTCCAGCACATCCCGCACCTTCAATACCGGAATGCCCCCCAGGGTTTTGGGAGGATTCTTCCGGTATTCATCCATGATTCCCTTCATTATAGCAGGACCTTCGGGACCTTGAAAATACTTGGAGATCCCCAGTTCCTGCCAGTACCCACAGGTTTTATAGAGTTCATCCAACCGGTCAAGGAGACTCTTCCCCTTGCTCCGCCAGTACAGAGTCATCTCCGCGGTCATGGCTGCGGCAGAAACCCCGTCCTTGTCCCGAACCTCCGGCTCTACCAGGTATCCGTAACTCTCCTCGGTACCGTACACCACGGTGTACCCCCGGCCATCGCTTTCACTCTTCCGCCATATATCGGCTATCCACTTAAAACCCGTAAGGCATTCAAAACATTCGGCCCCGTAGGAGGCGGCGACCCGTTTCTGCATCCCCGTGGTAACGATGGAGTTGACCATCACCGGTTTTTGGGGGAGCTTGCCGGTTTCCTTCAGGGACAGGAAGATGTAATCCGCCAGAAGGGTCCCCAGCTGATTCCCCGTGATGAGGACAAAATCCGGCGATGCGGTCCCGGCTGCCGATCCAACCGGGGACCCTTTTCCGGGGACCGCTATACCGAGACGATCCGCATCGGGATCGGTGGCCATGACCACATCGGCGCCCTCTTTCTTTCCCAGCCGTATCGCCAGTTCCAGGGCCGCGGCCTCCTCCGGGTTGGGGAACAACACGGTGGGAAAATCCCCGTTCCCCTCCCGTTGTTCCGGTACGGTGATCACCTCCAAACCAAGACCGCCCAACACCGCCTCCACATGTTTGGCCCCCGTGCCATGGAGAGGGGTATACACAATCCTGACCTCCCCGGCCCTGGCCTTGATGAGATCCGGACGGAAGAGACGGCTCCGTATCATAGCCTGGTAGGGTTCATCAATTTCCCTGTCGATTATCTGCAGAAGCCCCCGGGAAAGGGCCTCGGCCCGGGAGATCTCCCGGATCTCCCTGACGGCATTCACCGCTTCGATGATCCCCCCGTCATGGGGGGCAATGACCTGGGAGCCGTCGTTCCAGTAGGCCTTATATCCGTTGTACTGGGGAGGATTGTGACTTGCGGTAACCACGATTCCCGTATCACAGCCCAGCTTCCGGATGGCAAAGGACAACTCCGGGGTGGGCCTGAGGGATGAAAACAGGTAGGTCTTAATACCATTGGCGGCGAAGATCAGGGCTGCGGCTTCGGCAAATTCCGAAGAATAATGGCGGCTGTCATAGGCGATCACCCCGGAAAGGCCCTTTCCGGGCTGCCGATCCCCCGCCTCCGCTTTTTCAGGAAAGATCTTCCGGAGATAGATAGCCAAGCCCTGGGTGGCGCTTTTGACCACCAGGGTATTCATCCGGTTGTAACCGCCGCCAATGATCCCCCGGAGCCCCCCGGTACCAAATTCCAGATTCCGGTAAAACCGATCTTCCAGTTCCTTCCAGTTTTCCTCTTGCAAGAGCGCTTCCGCTTCTCCCCGGAACACATCGTTCTGCTCTTTGGCAATATAATCCTTTACCCTGGCAACGATGGTAACTCTGTCCATTACCCCTCCTTCCTGACTTTTTTTTAACATGTCCTAAGTATAACTAGCTAAAAGTGTATAAGCAAGTGCATCAGGGAATTGCCGGCCGGCATCAGGGCGTCAGGCGGTGGATCAGGAGAATGTCCCCAAAAATCTCCCGGGCTTGTCCTGCGGTGACCTCATCTTTGGTAAAGAGTACCAGCTGCCAGCCTGAGCTTTCCCGAAATTCCCCCAGCACCCCGAGGGCCCGGCCGGTTCTTGGCCGGTCCAGGGCGATAAAGGGCTCGTCAAGCACGATGAGGGCCCTGCGGGCCTGGGACTTACGGGCAAGGACAAGACGGGCGGCCAGCAGGAAGGCATCCCGGGTTCCCGCGGAGAGCTGTACTACATCCCGTATCCCGCCGCCGGCATCGGTGATGGCGGCGGAATCCGCGGAGTAGTTCCGGAGTTCGATACTCCGGTTCCCCGCGGTAAGGGTGGAAAAAGCGGCCCCGATTTCACCCGACAGATCCCGGAGCATGGTATCCGCCTCAGAGGAGAGGGCATTGAAGAGTTCCCCGGCGATGGCGGCAGCCCGGAGCTCCCTTTTTATCTCCCCAAGCCGGGATTCCCCCCGGCTTATCTTTTTTTCACACTCCGCAATCTCCCCGGGGATGCCCCGGAAACGTTCCCGGACTTCCCCCAGCCGGAGGCTGAGATCGCCGAATCCTTCCTTCTCTTCCCGGCGGATCCGGGTCAGCCTGTCCTTCCCGTCCCGGAGCCGGTTCTCCAGGATCCGCAGATCCTCCGGGGCCAGTTCCTTTTCGGTGATCCGGTCCCCTATGTCCCGAAGCCGGGCGGTGAGGAGATCTTCAAGTTCCGTGACCGTGGAAACATTCCAGGCCTGCATACCCTCCCGAAGCTTCCCCTCCGTCTCCTTGAGGAGAACCTCAAGGTGCTTCTTTTTTTCAAGCCTGGCTGCGTAATCTTCAATCCCCGATACTCCCGCGGCATCAAAGAGGGTCCTGAGGTCCCGGAGGGCGGCGGAATGGACCTTCTCCGCCTCCCTTTTCCGGATTGCGGCGGCGTCAAGTTCCTCCCCCAGGGAACCTGCCTCCCGGCGGAGCCGCTCATGGTCCTCCACGGCAAAACGGGCCCGCTCGGATACCCGGTTCAGCTCCGCCAGCACCTCCCCGTATCCGCCCTGCAGCTCCTCCCCGGTTTCCGCCCGCCACCTTTCCCTGGCCGCCCGAAGGGCCCCCTCCAGCCGCTCCGTATCCTCCCAGATTCGGCGCCCTGCAGCGGCAAAGAGGAAAGAGAAGCCCAGCACAAGGATGGCGGCGGGGATTATAAACCGGTACGGGGGCATGAATGGTATCAAAAACGGAAAGAATCCCGCCAAGACAAAGCCCGCCGCCCCCAAGAAGAGCATCGATGCCGCAAGGATCAGGGGAAGCTTCCGCCAGACAAGACGGGTCTTCTGGTCCACCAGTTTCTCCCGGGGAACCAGGGTGTCCCGGAGCATGTCCGCAAGCAGGCGGAGGCTTTCCGCCCGGCGCATCCGGGCTTCACCGCTCTCCCCGGCGGCCAGGGCGCAACGGTAACTGCGGACAAGCTCTTCTTCGGCGGCTTCGGCGATCTCCCGTTCCGTTTTAAGCCGTTGCAGTTCCTCTTCCCGCCGCCGGAACTCGTCAAGCCGTTCCCGGACGTACCGGGCGCAGGCATCCAGGGCTTCCTTTTTACGGCGGCCTTCGGTAATTTCAAAGAGCAGATCCCGGAGGGTCCTCTCCTCCCGCAGGAGGCTCTGCTGTCCCAGGGATCGCTCAAGACCGCGGATCTCCTCCTCCAGGGCGCCGGATTCCCGGGCTTTTTCCGCCATCTGCCGATCCAGCAGGGCGATCCGCTCCTCCGCAGCAAGACACTCCTCCCGCAGAGCCCGGGCCCCGGCAAGTTTCTCCCGCAGTTCCGCCAGTTCCGCCCCAATCCCGGCGGCTTCATGGTTAAGGGTACCCCTGGCCTTGCTGCGGACGATCTCTTCCAGCCGGGCCGCCGCGGTCCGGGGATCGATCCCCCCGGAAAAGAGTTCCGCCTTTACCCGGTTCATCCATTCGGAATTCTTTTCGATGTCCAGGGTAACGGAACCGGAGCGGACCGCCAGGAGATTCAGGAAATCCGCCGCCTGAAATTTCAGCGTTTCCCCATCAAATTCAATCTTCGCCCGCCGCTCCGCCCCGTACCGGGACTTGAGCTTCTTGCCGTACTCCCCTCCGGGGCTGCAGAGGGCATCGAAGATGGCGTCAAACAGGGTGGTTTTTCCCCCCTCATTTTCCCCCAGAAACAGGGTAACCGGTGCAAAATCAAATGACCGGTCCTGAAATTTGCCGAACCGGTCCAGACGGAGGGTTCTTATCACCTGCGACTCTCCAGAATTTCCTTAATAACCCCAAGGCCCCGGAGCCGGGCAAGGTTGTAGGCCTCCGGATCTTCGGCGCCAAGGGAAGCCGCCCCTTCTTCCCATTTTTTGATAAACCGCAGGGCCAGGGGATGGGTTGACACTCCTCCCAGGACGGAGAACCCCTCGGTACGGACCGTCACCTTCCGGTACTTTTCCTTCAAATCCCCCTGCAACCGCTCCAGGGCCTGGACGGCGACCCGCTCATCCTCAACGAGTCCGGACACCTCCAGGGAAAGCCAATCCGCCGGAGAGAATCCGGCGGTTTCCCGGGGAACCCTCAGAGAGCCGTCGGGGGCGGCATAGACGGGCACTACCCGGTACTCCCCCGCCCGTTCCAGGGGAATCTCCCTAAGCGTAACGGAGGAAGCTTCCGTTACCCCCAGGAGCACCCGCCGTTTTCCCTTTTCCCCCTCCCGCCAAACCCGGGCCGAACCGGGATAGGCGATGAGGGTATCCCCCTGCCTGACGCTGAACCCGCCGTGCAGATGCCCCAGGGCGGCCAGATCGGCCTTAAGCCACGTAAAGAGGTCGGCATCAAGAATACCGCCTGGTTCCTCCTCATCCGGTCCGGTATAGGCGAGACCCGGTACCGTACCGTGGGCCAGCACGATCCTCAGGGGTTTCCGCTTCGGCGGCGCCTTCCAGGCACGGTAACCGGAGTAATCCCGCTGAAAGGGAATGGCCAGGAGTTCTGTTTGGGGATCCGGACTACCAAAGGAAAAGGGCTTTTCGGTGAGCAGCCGGGCCCGGCCAAAATCGAACCGGTCAAGGGACTCCGCGCCGCCGGGACCGGCCCGGAGTTCTTCATGGTTCCCGGGCAGGAAGAAAACGGCGCAATCAGGGGGCAGGTTTTCGATACCCGCCCGGAAGGCTCCCCGCAGGGCTTCAACATCGGCCCGGGAATCGAACACGTCCCCCGCCAAAAACAGGGCCTCGCATCTTTCCCTGGCACACACACCGACGATCTCGTTCAAAACGGCAAGGGAATAATCCTTTTCCGCCGTTGAAATGTGCAAATCCGCCGTCAGAATAAATCGCACAATGTACCTACCAGATCCGGGGCTTGAAGCCTTCCGGAGCTTCGATATCCACCGTCTCTCCGGAGGGAATAATAACATAGAACCCCTTTTTCAGGGCATATTCCAGGACTCTTTTGTCAACAACCGCCCCGGCAACGGCGCCAAGATAACGCCGCCTGTCGTTGTGCTCATCCGCCACCCGGCGCAGAATATTCATCCGTTTTACATGCCCCTGTACATCCTCCGTCATCAGATGGGTTTTTACCTCCACCGCCATGACATACTCACCGTTTTCCAGGAGTACGTCTACTTCGGCCAGCGCCTTTTCATTCCGGTCAAGAAGTTCATGATTGCGGGACCCGTGGTTAAAAAAGTAACCCAGGCCCTCAAATTTCTTATAGAGTTTGGGTGTCATGATATGTTCTATCACTTCACCCAGGCGGCTGCCCAGCTTTCCAATCCTCCGGTCGGTCTCCCGCATCTTCCGGTCGGTCTCTTTCATCTTCCGGTCGGTCTCCCGCATTTTCCGGCCGGTATCTTCGGCCAGCTCCCTGATTAGCCGTTCCGTTTCCCGGATTACATCCCAGACTTCTTCGGGGGTTGTTCCCCGGGGTGGTTTATACGCCTCTACGATCCCGTCTCCCATAATCAGATCTCCCTGAACCCAACCCAGGCCCGGCCGGTGCGGATCGGCGGTCCGGCAGCCTGTCGCGCCTGCGGACACTTTACGCCGCCCCTGCCGCAAAAATCCCGATTGCCCGGCATACGCAAAGCTTTGGTTCGATTAAGAATATACGTCGTCTTCAATAAAATGACAACGATGGTTTTGGACTGCTGTGTTTGACTGCATACCACCGGCAGTAAACATGCATGATCCCGAATTCCGTATATCTTTTATACGGATCGGATTTTGGGTTTTGCTTTGATCAGGGAAAAAAATATTACAATTAAAGTTGTTCCAAAATTTCGGTTTTGGAACAGCAAGCTCTGAAAAATTATTTGTCAACAACGGCCTGATGCGTCTGAATTTCAGATTGTACCGGGTAATTGCCGACGAAATCCGCAATTCTATTGAAAAAATTGTGAGTTGTATATATTATATATGTTGAGATATGGGCTTGTTCGACAATCCGGGTAGTTGTCTTACCAGTCCTGTTTTATGCTTTTGATAAAGGCGTGATGCAGTTTGTTTAAGGGGTACTCGAAATATGGCTCATGCGCCGTCCGGTCCGGCCCAGTATTTGGTAAAATTCGGTGGACAGAGTATCGCATGTAATCAATATGCTCTGGCAAAACTGGGGGTAGACCGGGCCCATTGTTTCCTCAAGCTGGACGAATATGTTATCCTCTGCGTGCCTTTTCAGTTCGGTTTCAAGCGTTCCCTCTTTCTGGCCTCCCTTTCCATACAGGAGTTAACCTTTTTTCAGCGGTACATCAACGGAATCGTGGGACTCTCCATCACCTTTACACCCCAGCGTCAGGAACCGATCAAATTCTTTATCCGCTGTAATTTAACTACCGTCGGCCAGATGAAGGGACGGGAAAATGTCGGCCTTTTTGTGGTGGATTACAAGGCTACTCCGAGTGATTTGATAAACATGCTGGGTTCTTTCCTGGAGAATCAGGAACGGATACAGGGTCTGTACGAGGATTATGGCAGATCAATGATCCGGATGACCCCCCAGACATCCAAAATCCTGGGGTATAACATGTACGCCACTATTACGGAACCGAATGCCCAGCCAAAACGGATACAGATCTTCAACCTGAGTACCAAGATTATCGAACACCTGGAGGCAAGCGGTTCCCCGGAGCGGTTCCCCGGGACCATGGTAGCCTACCAGCTTTTTTTCAAGAAATACCGGGTTTCTACCGCCGGAACCATCATGTCTACGTCAAAACTGCCCCAGGGCATAGTAAGGACCGTGGCCAGTATTCCCTTCAGTCCGGAACTGGTAGAAATTATCGACGATTACTGGTTTACTATCAGGGCGATGCCGTCCCTTAAGACGGTGCAATAACAGGAGGATCGTTCTGATAGAACCAAAAATTCTAAAGGGGTTTCGGGATTTTCTTCCCGCCGCGGAAATGGAGCGCCGTGCCCTGGTTGGAAAAATTGAAGCTTCCTTCCGTTCCTTTGGCTTTGTTCCTATTGATACGCCGGTCCTGGAATACGCCGAAATCCTGCTGGGGAAGGGGGGAGGGGAAACGGAGAAGCAGATATACCGCTTTACGGATCACGGCGGCAGGGATGTGGCCCTCCGTTTTGACCTGACCGTCCCCTTTGCCCGGTTCCTGGCGGAACACGGTCCGGAACTGCCCCTGCCCTTCAAACGTTACCATATCGCCAAGGTATGGCGGGGAGAAAACACCCAGCGGGGAAGGTACCGGGAATTTACCCAGTGTGATTTCGATATAGTCGGCAGCGACAGCCCCGCTGCAGATTTTGAGATCCTCCTCCTGATACGCAATACTCTGGAGGCTATCGGCGCAGGGAATGTGACCATACGGCTAAACCACCGGGGTTTGTTTAACCGGTTCCTGGAGCAGATACACTGCCGGGAAAGCTCCGTGGATATCCTCCGTATTGTGGACAAGCTTGCAAAGACGGGCCGGGAGGCGACCCTGCAATCCCTTTCGGACCTGGCGGGGAGGGACGCTGCGGAACGGCTCCTGGACTACATCGAAGTCCGGGGGAGTTTTGAGGACACCCTCGATAGGATAACCGAGGCCGCCGGCGGCGCCTGTCCCGAATCGGAACGGCTTGCCTCGATTCGCCGTTTTATGATAGATGCGGGCTGCGGGGATCGCTTCGTTCTGGATCCCTCCATCACCCGGGGTCTCGATTACTACACCGGGGTTGTCTATGAAAGCTTCCTCAACGAGATACCGGAGATCGGTTCGGTGTGTTCCGGCGGCAGATACGATGATCTGGCGGGTCTCTACTCCCGGGAAAAACTCTCCGGTGTTGGTTCTTCCATCGGTCTGGACCGGCTAATCGCGGCCATGGAATCCCTGGGCAGGCTGCGGGGCCAGGATTCCTACGCCCTGGCGGCCGTCGCCTGCGTCAACGAGGCCCGGGGAGGATCCTACCAGGCCCTGGCGGGAGAGATCCGGAAGCAGGGGATCCCCTGTGAAGTATTCCCGGAAGCCAAAAAGCTTGTCCGGCAATTCGTCATGGCGGAGAAAAAAGGCATCCCCTGGGTGATCATTCCCGGAGAAAAGCCCCTGACGGATCCCCTGACCCTCCGTGAAATAGCGGAACGGCGGGATTTTGAGGCCCTTTCCCTGGAAAAGCTGATCGGTATTATTCAGGGAACGAACCCATAACCAGCCCCGGAAACCTGGGGCGCCGTGCTGCCATCCTTCCAGGTTTCCATAGCCTTTTTGAAGGCATCCCCGGAATTCCGGATCACCCCTTCATCCACACAGTAGGCAAAACGGACCCAGCCGGCTTTTCCAAAGCTGCTGCCGGGCACCCCCAGGATGCGGTACTGTTTCAGGTGCTCCACAAAGGCCCTATCGTCCCCCGGAACCTGACAGAAGAGGTAGAAGGCCCCTTCAGGGTCGGCGTAGGGGATCCCCGCTTTGTCCAGGATCTCCTTAAAGGCATCCCGGCGCCGGGCATAGGTGGCTACATCCACCCGCTCTTCGGTTAATTCCGCCACGATACGCTGCATCAGGGCCGGGGCGTTTACGTAACCCAGCACCCTGGTGGCGTAGATGAGGGCCGAAAGGACCTCGTCCCGGTCCCTGATTGCGGGATTCACCGCGATGTAACCGATCCGCTCTCCCGGCAGGGAGAGGCTCTTGGAGTAGGATGTTACGGTGATGGATTCCTCGTAGGCGGAGAGGATCGGCGGCACCGCGGCGCCGGCGTAAACGATCTCCCGGTAGGGCTCATCGGCGACCAGGCAGGGGAAACGGCCGGTCTTTTTTCCGTGATCCCGCAACAGATCCGCCAGGGCCGTGATGGCGCCGGCAGGGTATACTCTCCCGGTGGGGTTGTGGGGGGAATTGATAAGCACCGCGGCGGTCCTCTCCGAAAGGGCGGCCCCCATGGCGGCGATATCCAGGTTAAAATCCGGGAGGGTATCGACCCCGATCAAACGGCCCCCATGGTTGGCCGCATAAGCCCGGTACTCCATGAAATAGGGCTGGGGAACGATAAGCTCGTCCCCGGGGTTGAGGATGCTTTTCAGGACAACATTGAGGCCGCCGGCTGCACCGGCCGCCATGATGATGTGGGAAGCGTCGAGTTGTACCCCCTGCTCCCGGGAAGCCTTTTTTGCCAGGGCCTCCCGCACACCGGGGAAACCCGCATTGGGCATATAACCGTGGGACCCCTTTGCATCCTCCTCCGCCAAACGCAAGAAGACCCGGTGAAAGGCCGGAGGGGGGTCCAAATCGGGATTACCGATGGAAAAATCAAAGACCTTATCGGCGCCAAACTGTTTTTTTAGCTGATTCCCCTCCTCAAACATCTTCCGTATCATGGATGATGATCCAAGAGCTTCCCGTATCGCCCGGGCTATGGCCATAAGCTCCCCCCTTTGATGTATCTGTGGTTCTTATGGTACAGTAAATCATGGAATGTTACAATAACAAAACAGACTTTCGGTCCGGAACCCCTGGGGATTCCCCGGTCCCGGCCCTTGCCGAATGCCTTAAAGCCGCCACCGATACGCGGGAACTGATCCTGAAAAATGATGCCCTGGCCGATATACCGGATCTGCTAAGCCGTTATTACGATCCCGGCGCCCTCTGTCTGATCGCCGACGAAAACACCGATGAGGCAGCGGGCAAAAAGGTCATGGAAGTCCTGTTGGAGGGGGGTATACGGATGGTTCCCCCCATTTTATTTCCCGGGAATCCCCGGCTCCATGCGGACTACCGGCATATCGGTACCATTACCGGCCATATACGGGTGCTCCGCGATTTCCGGCATATCCTGCCCGTTGCCATAGGGGGAGGAACCATAAACGACCTCGTCAAACGGGCTGCCTCGGAGCTTGAACTTCCCTACCTCTGCGTTCCCACAGCCGCCTCGGTGGACGGGTACACTTCCTACGGCGCGGCCCTCCTGGCAGAGGGGTACAAGCAGACTTTCCCCTGCAGCGCCCCCCGGGTAGTGGCGGCGGATACAGAGATCCTCCAGAAGGCTCCGGCGTACCTCTCATCTTCGGGTTTTGGGGACCTGGCGGGGAAACTCATCGCCGGTACGGACTGGATCATTGCCGAAAGGGCAGGTTCCCTGGGGGCGCCGGGTACCGAACCTATTGACTCCCTGGCCTGGTCTATGACCCAAACCGGTCTTCAAGAAACCCTCCGCCGTTCCGTTGATGCGGTGCGGGGAGACGGGGACGGGATAAACACCCTCTTTACCGCCCTTTCGCTGACCGGTTTCGCCATGCAGCATCTCCGGAGTTCCCGCCCCGTGTCGGGGTGCGAACATCTCTGGAGTCATGTCTGGGAGATGGAGGATCTGTCCGTGGGAGGGGTTCCGGTAACCCACGGTCACAAGGTCGCCATGGGAACCCTGGCCGCCACGGCCTTTACGGAACTGGTCTTTGCCAGCGCCGAACCGCCCCGCCCCGCCCCGTGCTGGCGCCGTCCCAGCCCTGCGGAACGGGAAACTGAGGTTCGCTTGGCCTTTGGATACATCCCGTTAACAGAAAACGGTTCCGGAGAGAGTCCCCTCCAAAGGGCGGTGATAAAAACGGCTCTGGAAAAATTAACCGACCAGGGGGCCGCGGAAAAACTGGCCGAAGGGCTCCGGGATACCTGGAAGACCCTCCGGGAAGCGGTACTGGAACGGCTCCTCCCCTACAAAAAACTGGTGGAGCTTTTCAGGCCGGGAGGCTGCCCCCTATCCCCCGGCGTGATCAACCTCAGCCGGACCGATGTGATCGCCGCAGCCCGGCGGGCCCAGATGATCCGCAACCGTTATACCGTCCTGGATCTGGCCTGGGACCTGGGGATTTTTGAGACGGTGCTGGCGAAACTTGAGGAATCCCCCCTCTATCTGCGGCAGGAACAACCCTAGACCAGGGTTCTGGCTATCCGAACGATATCGGCAAAGACGCCGCCGGCGGTTACCTGGGCGCCTGCGCCGGGGCCCTTTATCACCATGGGAAGGCCGGAATACCGGTCACTGGTGATCACCACGATGTTGTCGGAGTCCACCAGGGAACGGAAGGGGCTGCCGGGACTCTCCGCCCGCAGGGAGAGCCGGGCGGAACCCTCTTCGATGATCGCAACATAGCGGAGGACCTTACCCTCTTCCGCCGCCGCGGCCCGGCGTTTTTCAAAGTCATCATCCGACTTTTTCAGCTCCTGAAAAAAGGCCTCCACCCCGGGGGCCTCGAAACAGGCGGCAGGGAGGATGGGTTCCACCGCCACAGCCTCAAATTCCAGGGACATATCACACTCCCGGGCCAGGATCAGCGCCTTCCGGGCGGCGTCCATGGCGTTGAGATCCTCCCGGGGATCCGGTTCGGTATAGCCCTTGGCCTTGGCCTCCAGGACCAGTTCGGAAAAGGGTTTTGTGCCGTCAAAGTTGTTGAAGATAAAACTTAAGGTCCCCGAGAGCACCGCCTCAATTCGTCTGACCCTGTCCCCGGATAAGGCCAGGTCCCGGAGAGTGGAGATTACCGGGAGGCCCGCCCCCACGGTGGTCTCGTAGAGGTAGGGGATCCCCCGGTCCCGGGAATAGGAGGTCAGGGTATGGTAGTACTCAAGGGAACCGGAATTGGCCTTTTTGTTGGGAGTCACGATGGGGATAGATGCCCTGAGTATATCCGCATACCGCTCCGCCACATCGCTCCCGGAGCTACAGTCGCAGAAGGCCGTGTTGGGGAGGTTATAGGTCTTCATCCGGTCAAGAAAATCCGTCAGATCAAAGGGGATGAGCTTCCCGTCTTTCCCGGATTCTTGCAATAGGGATTTTACCGCCTTCGGATCGAGCCCCCCGGGGTTGAAGGTCATCCTCCGGGAATTGGCGACCCCCGCCAGGTTGATGCGGATCTTGTGTTCATCCGCCAGAATCTCCCGGTGGCCGGCGATCTGGTCCAGCAGGGTCCCCCCAATGAGGCCGGTCCCGATGAGGAAGAGGTTTACCGACCGGACGCCGGAGAGGAAAAATGCCTCGTGGACGGCGTTCAGAGCCTTGGCCTCGTCCTGCCGGGCAATGACGGCGGAGATGTTGAGTTCCGAAGATCCCTGAGCAATGGCGATGATATTGATCCCGTTCCTGCCGAGGGCGTGAAAAACCTTCCCCGAAATACCGGAGGTTGACTTCATCCGGGAGCCGACCACGGCGATAATCGCCAGTTCCGGTTCCGCCACCGGAGGGTCTATGGACCCTGCCTTGATCTCCCGGTCAAATTCCTCACTGATGGCGGCCTCTGCAGAGGGTCCGTCCCGGGGTTCCACGGCAAAACAGATGGAATACTCGCTGGAACTCTGGGTTATGAGGATGATACTGATCTTCCTGCGGGCCAGGGAACCGAAAAGCCGGGCGGAGAATCCTGCAACCCCCACCATGCCGGAACCCTGCAGACGGATCAGGGTGACGTTCCCCATGGAACTGATCCCCCGGATCGGGTAGGGGCTCTCCGCCGGGGCGTTGGTTATCCAGGTCCCCCCTCCTGACGGGTTAAAGGTATTACGGATTAGGATGGGAATCCCCTTTTCCAGGGCGGGTTTCACCGTGGGGGGGTGGAGCACCTTGGCGCCAAAATGGGAAAGCTCCATGGCCTCCTCGTAGGAAATCGTATCGATCCGGAAGGCGTCTTTTACCAGCCGGGGATCCGCCGTGAGGATCCCGTCCACATCGGTCCAGATCTCTACGGTCTCCGCCTCCAGGGCAGCCCCGAAGATGGCCGCCGAAAGGTCCGAACCGCCCCGGCCCAGGGTGCTGGTATGCCCCTCCATCGTGCTGCCGATGAAACCTGCGGCGATCTGAAGGGAGGGATGCCCCTTCATATAAGACCGGATATACCCGTAGGTTTCCCGGGGCAGATAGTGGGCGGCGCCATAATGGTCGTCGGTTTTTACCAGGAGCCTTGAGTCAAGGTACTCCGCAGGGGTTCCCCGGGCGATGAACACCCGGGCGATGAGAAAGGCGGAGAGCCGTTCCCCAAAACTCATGATGTGATCGAGAATCCGGAGGGAGAGTTCTTCCAGGATGGCGACCCCGTCCAGAGTCCGCCGTAATTCCGCACAGGCCGCCCGGATATAGGCGTCCGCGGCCTGCCGGAATTCCCCCGTTAAGAAGGAGGCGCTTAAGGCCAGATGCCGCTCCTCTATGGCGCAAACCCCACCGGCAAGGCTGCCGGCAGGGCCGCCTTCTCCCCGGGAAGCTGTCCGGGCAAGGTTGATCAATTCGTCAGTAACCCCGCTCAGGGCGGATACTACCACAACCCGCGCCTTTTCCCGGTGTTCCCCGTCATGCACAATAGTAATAAGCCGGCTCAGAGCATCGGGGGAGCCCACCGATGTGCCGCCAAATTTGAGAATCAGCATGTTCTAGTCATACGATTTTTTAGTCCCTTTAGCAATACCACAAAAAACGGAGAAACATTACTAACCTAATAGTTTTTTCGTATAAAACATGCTATAATGAAATAAGTTTCAAATGCAATAGATTTTTGGGAGACTCGTAAAGCCTGTCCGGTAATCCTGAAAATTGCTGTTTCGTAAGGTTAAGAGTCTCAAAGAACTATACAAGTGGAGATCTATACGATAGTCTGTTTGAAGGGCAGGTGTTTGGACTAAAACAGAAATTGATCTCCAATAACAATTTTGGAACCAGCTCGGAATTATAGATTTTTACGTCTGATCGTGGAGAATCATAGATGATCGGTATTGTTATTGTAGTTTTGTCTTCTTTTTTACTTTCAGTGATGATTGTAGGATTAGTGCTTCGTATATCCCATAAAAAATCCTGGTATGACCAGATTGATGAACGTAAAATCCATACCGGCGCCGTTCCCCGCCTGGGGGGGATTGGTTTTGCCCTATCTTTTATCATAAGCGCATCCTTTATTATCTTCTTTATCCCCGAGACTCATTTTGATCCGCGGTTTGTTCCGGTGTTCATCGCCATGATACTTACCCTGGTGTACGGTATTTTTGATGATTTTCGTCCGTTGGTACCGCGGTATAAACTGCTGCTCCAAATTGTTTCCGCCCTCTGCATTATGCTCCCCGGTTATATCTTTAACCGGCTTTTCTACTTTGACATCGGATTCCTGGCCGGCATGAACTGGTTCTGGTATCTCATTTCCCTGTTCTGGCTGGTGGGGCTTCCCAATGCCCTCAATTTTATTGACGGGAATGACGGACTTGCAGGGGGCGTTTCGGTGCTGATCGCCCTGAGTTATGCCCTTATCTTCGCATCCTTTGACGCTGCCGGGGTGGTTATCATCCTCTGCGTATGCCTTGCCCTTTCGATTGGGGGCTTCCTGGTTTTCAACATGCCCCTTCCCCGGGCAAAGATATTTATGGGCGATGGGGGAAGCCAGTTTCTCGGATTTGTCCTCGCCCTGTTGCCCCTGGTCCATCAGGACCCGTCGGCTCTCCCCCTCTCCTACGCCGCCGCCCTGCTGCTCATCCCCATACTTGATACCACCGCCGCAGTCTGGCGCCGAATCCGGGAGGGCAGACGCATCGCTAGCCCCGACAGATCCCACATACACCATAAATTGATGAATCTGGGCTTCAGCTCCCGGGGGGTTGACGGGATGATCTACGGATTGCAGATCGGGATCAGCTTCTTGGTCTTTGTATCGACACGGCTCCAGGGGATTCCCTCCCTCCTGGTCCTCTGCGGAGCCTACCTGATCGGTATCCTGTTTTTTACGGCGATCCACTATGCAAACCGGCATGTAATGAGCCGTAACCTACCCGATACGGAATCTTTGCCCAACGTATCTTCCCTATGAACAACCGGCATTACTTTGACTGGGCCGCCACAGCTATCCCCGATGCGGGAATCAGGGTGGATGCGCCCTTTGGGAATCCCTCTTCCAAGTACGAGGAAGGTCGTCTGGCCCGGCAATCCCTGGAGGATGCCCGGAAACGTTGCGCTACAGTCCTGGGACTGGAGCCATCCCGGCTCTATTTTACCTCCGGGGGGACCGAATCAAACGCCCTGGTACTTTTCTCCCTGCTCATGCGGAAGAATCGAACCGGGATGAGCGGCCTGCTCTACTCCACGGTGGAACATCCCTCAATCCGGGAAAACACCGCACCCCTGGAACAGTTGGGTATACCGGCCGTTCCGGTTGGAGTAGAACCGGATGGCCGGGTAAGCCCCCGGGCCCTGGAACGGGCTCTGGAAAAGCGGCCCCGGCCCCTCATGGCGGCGTTCATGGCGGTGAACAACGAAACCGGTTCCCTGTCCGACCTGGGGGTCCTGACGAGGTTGCTCCGGTCTCAAACGGGTCCCCGGATTCATGTTCACAGCGACATGGTCCAGGCGGCAGGTAAGATTCCGGTGGATATCCCGGGCTGGGACCTGGATTCCGCATCCTTCAGCGCCCATAAGCTGGGGGGGCCCCGGGGTATCGGGCTTCTCTACCTGCGGAAGGCTCCGGATCCGGTTTACCGGGGAGGCGGACAGGAAGGGGGAATCCGGCCGGGAACAGAGAATACCGCCGGGGCACTGGCCCTGGCGGAATGTCTGGAACGTCATGCCCGTCCCGAACTTGTGAACGCCGCCCATGCCGAGGCCACGGAACGCATGGCCTTCCTCATCAGGGCCCTGAAAACCCTGAATCGCTGTACCATCCTGCCCCGGGACCGGGAGGATAGGGATCCCCGGTTTTCTCCCTACATCCTCCAGGCCGCTTTCCAGGGCATTCCCGGGGAGGTGATGGTCCGTACCCTTGATGACGCCGGTTTTGCGGTCTCCACCGGTTCCGCCTGTTCCTCCTCCTCAAAAAGCAGGCCCGTCCTTACCGCCATGGGCGTTGAGGGAGAACGGGCCTTTGAGGGGATCCGGATATCCCAGGGCTGGTCAACCACCACAGCGGACATTGAGGCCCTTGTCCGGGAGATCGGGGAAATACTGCGGGTTCTCTAGCATGGTAAGCTACCTCATAAAACCGGGAGAACTTGTCCTCAAGGGAGGCAACCGTGCGGCCTTTGAACGGATTCTAAAGCGTAACCTTAACGCCCTGCTTGGAGATACCGGCGCCCGGATAGAAATCGCCCGGGGGCGTTTCTATCTTCACTGTCCGGAAAACACCGCCCTTGACCATGTTGAAGATGCCCTGGATCACCTCCTGGGAATTGCGGGCTGGGCCAGAACCCGGATCTGTGAAAAAGAACCCCGGGTTGTTTTGGAAACCTGTGTGGAAATTGGCCGGGAATTCCGGGACAGGGGATTACGGACCTTCAAGATTGAAGCCCGGAGAACCGACAAGAGTTTTCCCCTGGACTCCTACGGTATCCGCTGCCAGGGAGGGAAGGCCATCCTGGAGGCTCTTCCGGAACTTGCCGTGGATGTACACACACCCCGGGGGATCATCGAGGTAGAAATCCGGGAAAGGGCCTACGTCTACGGCATGGAGAAAAAGGGGCTCCGGGGATTGCCTGTGGGGACCGCCGGACGGGGGATGCTCCTCCTCTCCGGGGGTATCGATTCCCCGGTGGCGGGTTACCTCATGGCCTCCCGGGGGATGCACATCGACGGGGTGTACTTCCATGCCTATCCCTACACCTCCGACGAGGCCCGGCGGAAAGTGCTGGATCTGGCGCGGATCCTCGGCCGCTATACCCTGGGGATGCGGCTCTACACGGTAGGTTTTACTCCGGTCCAACTGCGGATCCGGGATGGGGCCCCGGAAGCATGGACCACGATACTTCTCCGGATGGCTATGATGGAATGCGCAGAAAAACTGGCGAAAAAAAGGCACGACAGATGTCTCATCACCGGGGAGAGTCTCTCCCAGGTAGCAAGCCAGACCATTGAAAATATCAGCTGCATTCAAAGCCGCACAGTCCTGCCGGTTTTACGGCCCCTCATCGGCATGGACAAGGACCGGATCATCCATCTGGGAGAGGCCATTGGCACCTACAGGACTTCGATCCTCCCCTACGAGGACTGCTGCGTCCTCTTCAGCCCGCCGCACCCGGTTTTACGGGGGGATCCCGCTGAGGCGGGACGGCTTTATGAAAGCCTTGCCCTGGGGGATCTGATCGACAGCGCCCTCCGGGAGAATGTCATGGAGAGGTGCGGTTATCCCCAGGAGCCGTAAACCATCCGCCTTCAATGCCTTCCTTCAGTTCCCGGTAATACGCCGCCAGATGCTGCGTACGCGCCTCATGGCCAGCGCATAAAAAATCCCCCCTCAACCCTTCACACTGCCCAGCACAATGCCTTTGACAAAATGCTTCTGGGCAAAAGGATATACGATGAAAATGGGAATCATGGCGATAAATATCTTCGCCGCATCGGCGCCGCCTGTAGCGACCAGTCTTTGTAAAGTGGACATATACCTGTGGGGCGGTGCGGTAAATCGCTGCACCCATTAAAAGAAAAAGCATCCTGAGAGAAGCCTGACAAGAGGCTCCGTTCTGGATTGGGGGATAGTTCTGTCCGCGCCGTAGAACAGGCAGGGCAAAACAGCGGACCGGGAGGGGGAGCGGAGGGACAGCTGCGGAAACGAACCGTAAAAAGAGGAAAGCTGTCCGCCGGAACCCTCAAAAAACAGTCATTTTTGTACTTCTTTTACAGCCCCAACGTTCCCGTATGACCTGCTGTACATTTACCCCGCTCTCGTAACAGCGAAAGCCTCCTGCATTATTACTTCTTTCGTGGCTCATTCCCGCGGCTTTTGTACGTGCTGTCTTCGGACCTCCGGTCCGCCGCTTCACAAACCTTGTCGCCAAGGCCCATGCATCGAACCTTGGTTCGCACTCGCTTCCGGTGGTTCGCTACGCCTTTTCGGATGAGGTGCACAGGTTTCCCTGTGGTCTCATGAGGTCATGTTGAAAGGTTTTACCTGTTTCCTCCTTTCACGAGCTTTCGTGACGCAATGTGAGTACCGTTTCAATTTATCCAACGTACATACGGTTAAAATCATTTTCAGGGTTATTCCTCTTTATCAAAGAGTTATCATCGCCGGTAACAAACGAAGTTCTCGCAATATCTTGACAATATATTTTCTTGCGGATAAATACCATGTCGGCCTCTTCGTAGTAAGGGGCATTCATATCAAAATTCGGGGTCAGTCCTGTTTCTTTTGCTTTGTCATGATCTCACCTTGTTTCTGCTCCGAAGAAATTTAAGGCTTTTCGATACTCTTCACTAAAAAAGCAAAGAGAAAAATAGTCGTTATCCTGCACAAACTCACAGGTGTACCTTTGGGGACGAATATAAATCGTTGCGGTATGAATGTTCCATACCAAACCAAACCCGCACCAACGGGCAGTCATGGCGTTATGCTTGTTTTTTTATTCGCAGTGGGGTCTAATACCCAAGAACCCGCTTACGCGGGGGAGCCTTGGGGCGGTTAGAATTAGTAAATACTCACGAAAAATGGTAGTAGACCCCACAGTTAAATAATTT
>JAITJI010000023.1 GCA_031279015.1 Spirochaetaceae bacterium | reverse complement strand
GTGGAGGCCCAGAAAAAAACGCTGGAAGCCCAGCAGAAGGAATTGAAAAATTTCAACGACAATCTGCAAAAGATGGTGGATGAAAAAACCAAAACCGTATTGGAATTGCAGGACGCAATCCTGAAAACCGTGGCAGACCTGGTTGAAAGCCGGGACGATATTACCGGCGGCCATATTGAGCGGACCCGGCGGGGTGTGGGCCTTCTGGTTGAGGCTCTGGGGGATCATCCCATGTTCAGCGGCGAAGTTGCGGGATGGGACATTAAACTGCTGCTGCAATCATCCCAGCTTCACGACGTGGGCAAGATCGCCATCAGCGATACTATTCTCAACAAACCCGGAAAACTCAGCGCCGAAGAATTTGATGAGATGAAAAAACACACTGCCTTTGGCGTTCAGATAATTGAAAAAATTGAGGCCAGCACCAGCGCCAGTGATTTCTTAAAATACGCAAAAATCTTCGCGGGAACCCACCATGAAAAATGGGATGGCACAGGCTATCCCAAGGGATTGGCGGAAGAAAACATACCCCTCCAGGGCAGAATCATGGCCCTGGCCGACGTATACGACGCCCTTGCCTCGGAGCGCCCCTACAAGAAGGCGTTTCCGCCCGCGGAGGCGCTGAAGATTATTCAAGACGGCAAGGGGAGTCAGTTTGATCCTGTCTTAACGGATATTTTTATCGCCGTTATGGAGCGTGAATCCAATCTTCGGTAAAAAAACAGATAAAGGGATGTAAAGTATTCTTTTGCTGCCGTGGAAAGAATGAGAAGTTTTGAATCAATCAAAACAAAGCGAGGTCATTCCCATGCGCCGGATCATCTCCGATATTTTCCGGAAGATCTCCCACATGGCCCCGGAGGACTATGGCGAGCCGGCATCGTCGGTCTGCTTCCGGCTTTGCAGCTCCGCTTCCCGTTTTTCAATGGCATCTCTGATCGAGGCAAGTTCTCCAAGGATGGCCTTTACCGCAGGAGTATCCACGGTGACGCTCTTTGCCCCCCGCTCCACAAAGGCATTGTAAACCTCCGTACCAAGCTGACCAATAAGTTTTTGAGCCTGAGTTTCCAGTTGCCGGATCTCCAGGGAGAGAACCCCCCGTTCGCCCAGATCCTGGGCCTTTGCCCCGGCCTTGGACACCAATTCCTTTGAAGCCCGTAAACCCTTTTCTCCCCAATCCTGGGCCTTTTCTCCGGCCTTGGACACCAATTCCTTTGAAACCTGGGCGCCCTGTTCCAAGAGATCCCGCATTCGCTCGCTAAAAGTCATAAAACCCTCCTGCCTTTTCCATGATTATTGATGCCCTTCTACTTCCGCTTGATCCCGATGATCGTGAGATCATCGTACTGGGCATCTTCCTTGACTCGAGTATAATACATATAGCCTTCGTTGTTAGGTATCTCCCGGGTACTGCCGCAGTAATGCCGGTATAGAAAGAAATGATCCCTGAGAAATTTGTCCACCTTTTTATCCACCAGTACAAGGGAATCTTCCCGATCTTCGGGGTCCTTGTAGAGACGAAACACCTTTTCTACCGAAACCAGGGCCATGATCGCCTCCTCTACCCGGCCTTCACAGGTTGAAAAATCAAATTCCAGGTTCCGTTCGCCTTCCGGATTGTGGTGCTTATGGAGGGTGTAGATCTGCCTGTTCATCACCGCATTGATAATAGCCTCAACCCGGTCGGCCCCCAGTTCTTCATCCCCCTGGCCGGCCACATGGTTTGCATGGGGACTGCCCGGAGGTCCTTCGGTACAGAGGATCTCCTCAAAGTTGGCGTCCCTGAACCGGCGCTTTGCCTCTTCAATGCCGTCGGTGTAGAGAAAGAGGATGTCCCCATGGTCTATGGTAACGTTCTGTACTATGTAGCCCCCCTTGCTTTCCACCAGGAAGTTGGGGAGCACCCCGGTGGCGGGGGTTTCCCGGAGGCTGCGGGTCTTCATCCTCCGTTCCGACGCATCAAACCAGTGGATGATATTGTCCCCGGCGTTACAGAAATGGATAAGGCCGGTCTGGGAGTCGAACAGGCAGAGGGTAAAGGCGGCGAAGCGGCCCTTAAAGCCCAGGGCTTCAATAAAGTCGTTAATCTGGTAAACCACGTCCTCTATATGCATACCCTTAGGGGTAGGTTTCCAGGTCTTAAAGTAATTGAGGAACATGGTAGCAACCTGGATCATGATGAGGGCCGCGGGAACCCCCTTGCCGGCTACATCGCACTTGATGATGGCAAAGTACCGGCCATCCAGATCCAGGTAATCAAAATAATCGCCGGAAACGCCCTTGGCTCCTTCGTAGTAGCCAAAGAACTGGGCATTCCTGGTATCCTTAAAACCGGAGGTGAGTTTGTTCCCCTCCCGGTCCGTTTCCAGGGGAATAAACTTCTTCTGCACTTCCCTGCCTATGGTGAGGTCATGGGAATCCTGAGCGGCCTTTACCAGGCGGTGGGTCATGTCGTTGATGGTAGCCCCCAGGACCTCCAGTTCATCCCGGGATCGGATCCGGATGTCCACTCCTTCAAGCTGGGCCTTGTCTTCGGTGTCCCGGATAAGCTCCACGTGGCTTACCAGCCTCCTGATGGGACTTACGATGAGGGTTGACAGGATCAGCGCCCCTGCGATACCGATGGTGATGGCGATCAGGGCAACCAGGAGAATGATCTTCAGGATGTCCTGTCGTTCCTGGTCTATCTGTTTAAGGAGTAAATCGATGGATATTTCCAGCCGGACAAGACCCCGGCAGTAGATGTCCTCCGTGCCCTGGCGGTACAAGACGGGCTTAAAGAAGATGTACCGGTTGCCGTCCCCCGGTGAATACCGGCCTGAGAAGGCCGGCTCCGAACCAATTTCCCGGCTGATATTGCCAAGGATTTCCGTAAGCCGCATTTCCAGGGTACGAATAGAGACCCGGATGTCGTTGAGCCTCAACCGGCTCTCCTCATCGGTCCTGAGGGCCAGGGAGAGGGCCTCCTGGGTAAAGCCGTTGATACTCAGGGACAGATCTCCCGCTTCCGTCCGGGCCCGGTCGTTGAGTTCCCGGGTTATACCGGCAAGCCGGGGGCTCAGGATGTCCTCAAGACGGGAGACGCCGGGTTCCAATTCGGCAGTATCGATCTTTGCCAGGATATCCGGGTCATTGGTAGCCCAGACATGGTCATCAAAAATGGTGGAACCCAATCCAAAACCGGTGATGGTGACATACCGGGCCTCGGGGATGGAGGCAATCTGATCGGAGAGGAGTCCCAATTCGAGGATATTCCCCGTGGGGAGGTAGGCCCGGGCGCTGGTGGCAAGCCCTTCCAGCAGTACGGTAGAACGATCCAGAAGGCCCTGGAACAGGGTCTCCTCCTGGCTCCTGGTTATCATGAGGTACAGGGGCGCCGATACCAGGCCAACTACCAGAAGCACGAGGACTATTGTAAATGAGGCTAGTTTTAGACGCAGCCCGCCGCCCCGCCGTCTGAGGACCGTAAGGCGTTTTTTCTTTTCCCTTGGCATAAGATCTCCTGTGATGAGGGCGGCCACCTCTGCATTGATGACCGTACCTTCTGTCATTACGGCGCCGATTCCCCGGATTGAGGCTGCAAGGCCGATAACGCAGAACAGTAATATTCCGGCGATGATGAGGATAACCGTATCGAGGATGAAGCGTCCCCGGGGACGGATAAACCAGGAAGGCTGCCAAACCCGGGAAAAATCCCCAAATTTGATAGTACCGGTTTCATCCACCGCCAGCAGCGGAGTGGTTACGTAAACCCCCCGGAGGGGATGCTCCACACCGACAAGATACCGGCCTTCTTCTATATCATCGATCCGCAGGCCTGCAATTTCCCGATCCGAAAGAACCCGGTAATCCCCCCGGCTGAGGTAGTATTCCCGGTCATAGGGAGCTTTCCCGTCCCGGTCCAGGTATACCCGGGTAACAGCTCCTCCCTCGGCGAAACCCCGGCCCAGGATCCGTATGCCGAGGATCCCCTGCTCATCCCGGGATGCGTCTACATAGGTGATATAGGTACGGGGGAGGTATTTATCGGTCCTGAAAAACAGGGTTGAGGGGGGACCGATATTACCCACCTCGTCAATGGCTGAAACGGTAAAGCGCCAGACACCGTTGTCCTGATTGGCGTAGGAAGCAACAGGGGCCCTTCCCATGATCCGGGGAGCAGGAGGACGCGTTTCAGGAAACCGCCGGGCGGCGGCGGCAACAAAACCGGCGTAGTCGGCGGACCCGAACAAACCGGTGGGACCCAGATACTGTAGATTCCAGGTATAACCGGCTATATCCGAAGCCGGAGGGGGATTCCACTGAAGGTCAAAGCTATTTGAAAGGAGATAACCCCCGGCATCCATGGGAGGCCGGATGATGACCGCCATGGGGGGCGGCGTGGTATCCCGGATGTATTCTATCCGGGCCGGAGAGGACCAGTTCCCGGCAAAATCCTGGGCAATGATGGCAAAATACCAGGACCCGTCTTCAGCGGCAATCTCCTCCCATTCGGTGTTTCCGGTGGAACTTATGATCCGTTTTTCCGGTACCGCCTCTTGGTCCTGACTCCAGAGATAGGAAAAACCCAGAATCCCCGAGGGATCGGAGGGTATATCCCAGGATATCCGCACCCGGTCTCCCCGGCCGCGCCGGCCGGGACTGAAATTCCGGGCGCTCAGCCGGGGCGCCATGACGGAGTTATCCGGCGCCAGGACGTAGATCCTGTCGATGTTCCGGGATCTGAACTGCCAAAAGAGGAAAAGCTCCCCTCCGCTGATCACGGGACGGGCAAAGAGGGCCTCGCCGCTGGAACCGGAAAGTTCATGGTTCCGCCAGTCTGTCTCCCCCCGCTGGGCCAGGAAGACTCTGTTGGCTCCCCGGCGGTTGTCAACCCAGGTCACCGTGGTCTCCCCCTGGTACTGAAAGGCGATTGGGTTGTTACAGTAAGCCTCATCGGAGTTGATCCGTTCGGGGCTTCCCGCAAGGCTGCCGTCCTCCCGGATGAAGACGCCATAGATCTGGGGCGAACCGGCGTCCAGCCGGCGTTCCCACACCAAAAAGAGCTTGTTCCCCTGAACGGACAGGTGGGGGCGCTGGTTGTCGAAACGATCCGGCGCCACGCCGGTATTCATCCGGGATTCCGTAAAATTGGTCAGCCCTTTGGCGCTGGTCCAGGTCCGGCCTCCATCGGAACTGGATTTTAGGAACAACTGGAAAGCGGGGGTCTGGCCGGTGGAACCGGCAATGGACTGAAACACCACAAAATCCGTCCCGTTATGGGCAATGTGGACAGGCAAAAAGGTGAGGAGCAGCTCTTCTTCGGTGATAAAGGGACTAAAGGAGGTCCAGGACCGGCCATCTTCGGACCGGGCATAATAGATCGAAAGGGACTGTTCCCGGCCCCGGGAAACGAAGAGGAAGTAGCCGCCGCCGGTTCGGGAGTAGATCCGGGGGGCCACGGCGCTTTCCGTGCCGCTGTCCACCCGGGAGACGGTAAAGCTCTCCCCCAGATCTTCGGAGATGAGGATGTCCGTTTGGGTTGAAGATGCCGCCGCCGCAATGAGAATCCGGTTCCGGCTGTCCAGGGTGATACTCAGGATGGCGGGTTCTGTCCCGGAATAACTATAGGGTTCCCCGATGGAACGGTGGAACCGCCAGGGGTTCCCGGGGGTTTTTACTGCCAGGGATATGAATATGAGACCGCTCCCGTTGTGGGCATCCCCATTGCGGGCGTTTCCGTTGCGGCCATCCCCGGAACCGTTGTAAGCATCGGTTTCCTGCCAGGCCACCACGGCAAGCTGATCATTATAGGCGGAAACGGGGAAACTGCCCGGTTCGGGGACAAAGAGTTCCGGCTCTTCCCAGTAAAAATCGGAGAGGCCCCGCACGCTTCCGGGCATACAGAGGCAGATGCCGAAGAAGCACACAAGGGAGACATACCCTTTTATCCGCATCATAGCACGGACTCGATCCTTCGCTGTAATTCCAAAAGACGGGTGGAATTGCGGTTCCGGGGATCCTGGAGAAGTTGCCGGGCAATACTCCGATCCGCCTCAAATACATCCGGAATCTCATTGGCCAGGGCGCCATACCGATCCCTGAGCCGGATGATCTGCTGAAAACGCCTCTGTACGGCAGGGAAATTTTCCGGATTCTGCCGGATATAACCGGTCAGAACCTGAATGGCAGCATCGTAACGCTTATCCGCAATGAGGGCATCCGCCTGAGCCAGCGGAGGGGCCTTCCTTCCCGCCCCATAGACGGGGAGAACGATTGCACCAAGAGACCATACAATCACCCAAAAACCGGAAATCCGCCTAAGCCGGCGTTTGCCATCGATCATCCCAAGGTATACCCTCTATATATATCGGATTTTTCGATCCTTTTTGTAAGATCCCGGCGGGAATCCATCGTTTCAATGGCATCACTTTGAAGAGACCCTGACCCTGAACCTCCGGTTTGACCCCGCCCGGGAAAGCCTGGACATCACAGGCCGCATCAACAAGCTGGAGGAGCGGATCGACACGCCGGAACGGCTTGATCTCTAACGTTTCCGCCGGAAGATACGGTAATTGATACCGGGGAAGAGGTTATGGCGCCGTTCCAGATTGGTGAGCCATTCGGTGCTGATGTAGTTACTCCCCAGGGCTTCGTAGATGGTAGTAAAATTCCGCAGGGCAGTCTCAATCTGATGCCGGGCATGTTCGGTCCATTCCCGTTTGTAGAGCATCCGGGGCCAGTCGGAGGCCTGAACCAGGAGGATCTCCCGGGCAGCCTGGTTCAGGGCCCGTTCCTTAAGACCGCTGTCGTTGGGAAACCGTTCCGCCAGTTCAACCATCCGTTCCAGGGCGCGGACCACATGACGGTACATCCAGTCATTGGAGGCGTCAAGCCACATTTCAGCGTAACCATTGTCCCCCCAGGAGGAAAATTCCGGCAGGGATGTCTGAAAGGTGGAAACATTCTGCTTGAAGATGTACTCCGCAGGGTTCATGAACCGGATTTCCCCGCACTTCGCCCCCTCCCGGAAGAGGGCCTCAAGGAATTCCGGCCCTTCATACCAGAAACGGCCAAAGGTATCCGCTTCATAGGCGCAGAGGCTGATGGGGGATTCGTCCATATAGGCGCTTGCCCTGGCTAGACGCTCGATCCGGGCCTCCAGGAACGATCTGGCATGGATCCGTACCTGCTCCGATGCCTTCAGGGGATCATAGGGATGCTTTTGTACCCTCTTTCCGGATAGATCCCAGTACTTGTACCCCGTCTGGGCCCGGCTCCCATTGGATCCCAGGAAGTGCTTGACGGACTCCGCCGGAAGCTCGTAGCCCACGTCCTGATAGTGATCCCGGAACACCGGAGAAAACCGGCAGCCCTTTTCACTTTCACAGATATCCTGGTAGGCGTAGAAGTCCTGGATCAGGATCAGGACCTGGGAAGCGGTTTTTATCGGATAAAAACTACCCTTCAGGAGTTCACTGCTCCCCAGGAGCGCACCGTGGGTACTCACCACGGTATAGCTGAAGTTATAGGCCCGTAGATACCTGTCCAGCTCCCCCGACCAGCCAAGTTCCGGAAGCCAGAAGCCCTGGGGAATCCTGCCAAAATAGAACCGGTGAGACGCGATTGCCGCCTCAAACTGCGCATGAATCGCCTCGGGATAGCCGGCGTACAGGGGGAGAAAGGCATGGGTTGCGGCGGTGTTGAGCAGTTCCACACGTCCCTGCTTCTGGTAGTGATCCAGAACGTTCAGGATGTCACTCCCGTAACGTTCCGTAAAGAGGAACCGTTTGTCCACCGCCCTATCGTAAAACAAACTGGCCAATGCCGACAATTCCGGGCTGCTCCGGGTCCTGTCCAGTTCCTGCTTGCCAAATTCGATCTGGCAGTCTGTGTACTCCAGGTACCGGCGGAGCAGAACCTCATCCTTCAGCATCTGACAGAGGACAGGGGAAAGGGAGAAGGCCAGACGGAAGGGGACATGATCCCGATCCAAACGATCAAAAACCTCAAGGAGGGGGATGTAGGTTTCGGAAAGGGCCTGAAAGAACCACTGTTCCTCCGGAGAACGGACACCGGAGGAACAGTCCGCAAAGGGCGTATGAGCGTTAAGCAGGATGGAAAGGACCAGCGGTTTACTCATACCGGCGAACCTTGGGGATCATCCTTATTGCTTGATTCGGGATAAACGGTCCGCATTTCGCAGCACCCTGAATTCATCCATACCGGACAGGGAGATCAGGGGATTATCGCCCTTCTGCAACCCCGATACGCCGGAAGCGTCCAGCAGTTTAGGGAGCCTGAAAGGAGCGGAAACCGCCAATACCGGTCTCCCGGAATTCCGGACTACGCATAGTTCCACCTTATACCTGCCTCCCCCGGGCGAAAATCCCAAATACCAGGCGATATCATCTATCCCTACGGAAACGGTGAAGGGCGATTCCCCCCCCTCGGGGTTCCCCGAATTTGGCACGGGCACAATCCGTAAACAGTAACCTTCAAAATCGGGGGCCTTCTCGTAGAGGTCCTTGTCGGCGCTTTTTATCTCCCAAAAGATATAAGCCCAGAGGGGGTCCCGTATCAAAACTTCAATAAAGGTTCTGTTGTACTGTCTGGGCAGGGGGGCCAGCTCCGAATGTTCCGCCCTCCTCAGGGGAACTTCAGATTCCGCCGTATCCTCGTCCGCCTCGGCCTGGAATTCCATGAGTTCTTCTATAATAAATATCCGTTCCAGATCCGGGGGCAGATCAATACCCCAACTATCCCCCAAAGAGATCAGATCTTTAGTGGTTAAGCTCTCCAGGTAGGCTCGGGTAATCAACCGGGGATCATCCATACGCGGTTTATCATGGGAAAAAGGGGCTGACTTGTCAACCGTATCCCGGCCCGGAATCTTGACGCCACAGTAATGTCCCCTGTCCCGGTTCGACCTCGTATCTGCCGGGAAGAAGGACCCGCTCAGGATACCCCTCCCTCTCCGTCTTCCTCCCGGATCTGCACCCGGCGGATCTTGCCGCTGATGGTTTTGGGTAATTCGGCAGCAAATTCCACTATCCGGGGGTACTTATAGGGGGCGGTGGTCTTCTTGACGTGGTTTTGAAGTTCCAGCTTGAGTTCCTCCGAGGGGACCCAGCCCTTGGCAGGGATCACCGTAGCCTTGACCACCGTACCCCGGTCAGGATCAGGTACGCCGGTGACGGCGCATTCCAGGACTGCGGGATGTTCCAAGAGGGCGCTTTCCACCTCAAAGGGACCGATCCGGTAGCCGGAACTCTTGATCACATCGTCCGCCCGTCCCACAAACCAGTAGTAACCGTCTTCATCCCGCCAGGCCATGTCCCCGGTATAGTAGATGCCGTCGTGCCACACACTGGCGGTGAGGCCCTCGTCCCGGTAATAGCCCCCGAACATCCCCGCAGGTTTCCGTTTATCCGTCCGGACCACGATCTGCCCTTCCTCCCCCATGTCACAGGAGGAACCATCCTCCCGGAGCAGATCGATGTCGTAACCCGGGGAAGGTTTTCCCATGGAACCCGGCTTGGGCTCCAGCCAGGGGTAGGTGCAGAGGGTAACGGTGAGCTCCGTCTGGCCGTAACACTCCCGGAGCTTAATGCCCGTGGCATTCAGGAACTGTTCATAGATCTCCGGATTCAGGGGCTCCCCCGCTACGGCACAGTATTTCAAAGCGGAAAAATCATATCTGGATAAGTCCTCTTTGATAAAAAACCGGTAGATAGTAGGGGGCGCGCAAAAGGAAGTAACCCGGTGTTTACTGATGATCTCCAACATAACCGCAGGAACAAAATGGTCGTAATCGTAGACAAAAACCGCGGAACCGCAGATCCACTGGCCGTAGATCTTACCCCAGGCAGCCTTGGCCCAACCCGTATCCGCCACGGTCAGGTGGAGGCCGCCGGGCTGGACGTTGAGCCAGTATTTTGCGGTGACAATATGCCCCAGAGGGTAGGCGAAGTTGTGGTGTACCATCTTGGGCATGCCGGTGGTACCGGAGGTAAAGTAGAGAAGCATGGTATCATCGTTGGAATTCGGCTCGGCAGAACGGGTAAAGGCGGCGGAGGCCCCCTGCAGAAGGGCGCTGAAATCCATCCAGGGGCAGAGGCCGGCAGGGGATTTTTCCGGGGAAGCCTCTTCCGCGGTGAAGGCCGCCCTGAGGGCCGCCGAAGCCCGGGCGGCAATATCCGCATCCCCGGGAGTCCTGACGGAACGGACAAAGGCCTTGTAGCGCAGAAAAACTTCCCCGGAAGCAGCGTTCCGCATCCGGAATTCCGCCTGGTCCACGTGAAGCATCACCTGCTCATCATCCACACAGACAATTCCGCTGATGTCCGCCGCGCCGCAGCGGTAGATGATATCCTTGGTGGTAAGGAGATGAGTTGCGGGGATAGCCACAGCCCCCAGCTTGTGCAGCGCCAGCAGCACCGGCCAGTATTCATGGCGCCGCTTGAGGATAAGCATTACCCGGTCACCCTTGCCAATACCGGCGGCCCGGAACACATTGGCCCCCTGATCGGAGAGCCGCTTCAGATCGGCAAAGCTGAACACCGCTTCGGCGCCCCCTTCGTCGCACCATACCAGGGCCGGATCCAGGGGCCGTTTTTCCGCCAGATAATCCACCACATGGTAGGCAAAATTGAAGTGATCCGGAATATTCAGGGTAAAATGAGCATAGAAATCCCCGTAGGAATCAAAATCAAGGCGGGGCAAAAAATGATTCAACAGATCAGACACGACTCCTCCCTTTTAAGAATCCCCCAGACAAACAAAAACAGGGCCTTTTATTCGCAGGCAGATCCTGAACGGCTGTACACAGATAGAAACCTCAAAAAACCCGGCGGGAATTTCAGATGCGCCCGGGCCAATATGACAAAAAAAACAAAGCGAAGATTACAATACCATGGCCAGAAAACGGGCCCGTTCCCCCCCCAGGGCCTTCATGCCGTGGGGTTCACCGGAATCGTAATAGATACAGTCTCCGGGCCCCAGTTCCGTTTCATGGCCCCCCACGGATATCAGGAGCCGCCCTTCCAGAACATAATTGAATTCCTGACCCGGATGGGTGTTGAGGCTCAGAGGTTTTCCCTCCGTATCGGCATTTGCCTCCACAAGGAAGGGCTCCCCCTTCTTCCGGTGAAAGTTATAGGCCAGATTCCAATAGGTATACATGGGACGGCGGCTTACCTCCGGCGCGCTGACAGCCCGGGTGACACAAAAAGTCTTAAGCCGGGAAGGTTCCCCGCTCACCAGTTCCGTAAGATCCACCTTAAAACGGCTGGCAATCTCCACCAAAGCGCCAATGGGAAAATCCAGCGACCCGGATTCCCACTTGTTGTATTCATTGGGATCAAAACCCAATTCTTCCGCCAGGGTTTCCGCAGAGATCTCCTCAATCTCCCGCAACACCTTGACCCTCACGGCAATCTCCCGCACATCGTCGGACATGACTCCTCCAATTCAGGGATCCAGCATAGCATACTCTCCGATACTACACAAGAAAGGGATGGGGGATTATACTGGAACTAAGCGTAAACTCCCGCGGCGCCGACGGACCGGAAGTCTCCCGGAAGGCCGGAATTTTTACGGAGGAGGGATAGGAATGTCTAAAAATATATTGATACTACTGGCCGACGGCTTTGAGGAGGTCGAAGCCATAAGCCCCATTGATTACCTCAGACGGGCGGGTATAGGGGTGACCACCGCTTCCATAAGCGGCAACAGAACCGTTACCGGCGCCCATGGCGTAGCGGTAAACGCCGAAACCCTCCTGTCCGGCCTGGGAAAGGCGGACCTGGACGGCCTGGACGGTGTTCTGCTTCCCGGGGGCATGCCCGGCGCCTCCAATCTTGCCGCCTCCGCCGATACGGGGGCCCTGCTCCGGAAACTTGCCGGGGCGGGAAAACTCCTCTGCGCCATCTGCGCCTCCCCGGCGGTGGTATTGGCCCCCCTGGGCCTCCTTTCGGGCCGCCGCTTTACCTGCTTCCCCGGAATGGAAGAACAGGTTTCCGGGGCCACATGGTCGGATGACCGGGTGGTGACCGACGGGAACATCATCACCAGCCGGGCGGCAGGGACCGCAGGAGAATGGGCCACGGCGATAATCAGACGCCTGGCGGGGGATACGGCGGCGGACAAGGTAGCCGCAGCGGTACTCCTCTAAAGCCTCAGCGTGGCCGGGCTACAATCGAGGCCAGTTCCGGAGTTTTAACCAGATCTTCCTTGAGGCCATCGGCCCGGCCCCGGTTTACATAGTTTCTGTTCTGGAAGGAATAGGTGAACCGGGTGTGGGTATCGTAGGTTCCCGCCATGAGGGCATAGGCGTCCTCGGTCATCACCAGTTCCTCATCGGTAGGGATGATGTAGATGGGGATCTTCGATTCCGGGGCGGAGATGATGGTTTCAGCGTTCCGGGTCCGGGCAAGATCGTTCTTTTTTGGATCAAAGACGATACCCAGATGTTCAAGACCCCGGAGGATCTTTTCCCGCATGAAGAAGGCAAACTCCCCTACCCCGGCGGTAAGCACCAGGGCATCCACGTGGCCCAGGACCGCATAGTAGGCGCCGATGTATTTTTTGACCCGGTAGGCTTCCATGTCCTGGGCAAGTTTCGCCCGCTTATCCCCCTTGAGGGCCGCAGTCTGGATGTCCCGGCGGTCGGCAAATTGACCGGTGATCCCCAGGAGGCCGGATTTTTTGTTCAAGGCGTTCTCTATTTCGGCGGGCCCCATGCCGGTCTTCCGCATCACGTAGAAGGGCATGGCCATGTCCGCATCCCCTGACCGGGTACCCATGATGAGCCCCTCCAGGGGGGTGATACCCATGGATGTGTCAAAGGAACAGCCATCCTTGACCGCGTTCACCGAGGAACCGTTTCCCAGATGAGCGATAATAAGATTCGTCTTGAAAGGATCCTGTCCCAGGAGCACCGCCGCCCGTTTGGCGGTATAGAGGAAGGATGTGCCGTGAAAGCCGTAACGACGGACGGCGTACTTTTCGTACCATTCGTAGGGTACCGCATAGAGGAAAGACTCCGGGGGCATGGTCTGATGCCAGGCTGTATCCATGATGGCGCAGTGGGGAATGTCGGGCAGCACTTTTTTGGCCGCCTGGATTCCCATGATGTTGGCGGGGTTGTGCAGGGGGCCCAGATCTTTTACCTCGTTAAAAGCCCTCATCGCCGCATCGTCTACGATTACCGACTTGGTAAATTTGTCCCCCCCGTGGAGCACCCGGTGGCCTACAGCCTTGATCACCCCCATGTCGCTGATGACCCCCTGTTCCTTATCGGTCAGGGTCCTGATGATGAGATCCACCGCCTCCGTATGGGTTGGGCAATCGTATTCCTGGCAGTACTCCTGCCTGCCCTTCACCTTGTGGGAGATGAAAGACCCCCCCAGGGTAACCTTCTCCACAATGCCAACCGCCAGTACATCCTTCTTTTCCCAGTCATACACCTGATACTTTGCCGAAGACGATCCGCAATTTAATGTCAGAATAACCATTCCCTAACCTCGCTTGTATTGATATGGGCTCCAGTATACCATTTAGTATACTATTAATTACATTATTATAACAATTCTGTCCTGCCCGAAACCTTGATCTGCTCCACAATGTCCCTGACCCGCTGAGTCTCTCCCCGTTTTGCGATCAGTACCGCCGGAGGCGAACCGTCCCGTCCGGAACGGACCACCACGATGAGATCCTGAACGCCGCAGAGGGCAACGGGGATGTCGGAATCGGTAAAACAGTTTTCCACCCCTGACCGGTAAACCACCCCGGCGGCGTCTCCGGACAACCGGGCATATTCATCCCAGCTCCCCACATCGTACCACTCAAAGCCGGCAGCCACCATCACGGTCCGGCGGCACCTTTCCGCAATGGCGTAGTCAAAGGAAATGGGCGTCACCGTTCCGTAGGCCTCCTCCAGGCCCGGCCAATCGGCAAGGATGCGGAGTCCTGCTTCGGTTCGCCAGGCCCCTTCGCCGGGGACCCGGAGCCCCTCAAAGGGCCCCAGCACGCCGGGGGCGGAACGCCGGAATTCCTCCAGAATAAACCGGGAGGAAAAGGCGAACATCCCGGAATTCCAGTAAAAACGTCTCTCCGCCAGGAAGCGTTCCGCCGTCGGCCGGTCCGGTTTCTCCCGGAAGGCGGCGACTCTAAAAACAACCGGCCCCGGCGCGTCCGCGGTGGAACCGGGAATCTCCGCCGGGCCCGCGGTTTCTATGTAACCGTAGCCCGTCTCCGGGGCCCGGGGGGGAATGCCAAAGACCACAAGGGTATCCTCCCGGGCAAAAGCGGCGGCGGCGGCGGCATCCACCTGAAAAACCTCCAGCGGCCTGATGATATGATCGCTGGTCAGCGTCAGGATGCTCCGGTTCCCCCCAAGAGCCCTTTCCGCATAGACAGCCCCGCAGACAATAGCGGGGGCGGTATTCCGGGCCGCCGGTTCCGGGATGAGGAGGATTCGGGCGGCATCCCGGGGCCCCAGCTTGGCAACCGCCCTGGTGATGCAGGGGACGTGGCTCTGCCCGGCGATGATGATCACCCGGCCATCCCCCTCCCGGTCAATGAGGGCCAGCGCCCGTTCAAGGGCTAAATCGAAGAAGCTCCGCCCCCCGGAGGAATCGCCGCCCCGGGAATCCCCGGCAGAGGCGCCGGGAACGGCGAGGAACTGTTTTGGAGTACCGGTATTGCTCGCCGGCCAGAGCCGGGTCCCCGATCCGCCGGCCATGATTATGCAGTCGTTAAACACCGGTGGAATCCTCCATTTCCGGGAATTCCGGTACGGGAACCTGCAACTCACGGGCGGTTGATTTGATGGTCTCCCAGACCATGCCGCTCAGGGGAACGCCCAGGGTATTGCTCCGCTCTTCCGCCTCCCTGCTCCTGAGCCCCGCATAGTATACCCGCTCCGCACCCTCTGCCGGGGGAAGGGCGGTCAATTTGTCCAGCATATCGGCCATATCCCGCTTAAAATCTCCGGGATCCCGGAAGATATCGATCCGCAGGGCCATGAAGAAGTGGCACACCCGGGCGGAGGTGATTGCCGAATCCCGGACCGCCGTTCCGTAGGTTCCCCCGGAGGTCAGGGCGGTCAGAATATCCACCATCACCGCCAGACCGTAGCCCTTGTAACCGCCGGAAGCGGCCCCTTCACCCCCCAGGGGGAGGAGGCCTCCACCCCGGAGGTAGAGCATATCCTCCAGCAGGGAGACGGGATCATCGGTAGAGCGGCCGTCTTTCCCCACCGCCCAGCCCGGGGGGATCTTCCGGCCCTCCCGTTCACAGATTTCAACATGCCCCCGGGTAACGGTGGTGGTAGCCATATCCAGGCTGAAAAGCTTGCCGTCAAGGCCGGGAGCGGCAAAGGCGATGGGGTTTGTGCCAAATGCGGCGTCCCGGGCAAAGGTGGGAACCCCCAGGGCGGCGGTATTGGTCATGGCGATACCTATCATATCCTGCCGGGCGGCCATCTCCGTATAGTAACCGGCGATTCCAAAGTGGTTGGAGTTACGGATACTGCACACCCCTATACCCCGTTCCCGGGCGGTGGCGATGACCCACTCCATGGACTTCTTGCTCAAACTCAGACCCATGCCCCCTTCGGCATCGAGAATCCGGGAAAGGGGGGTCTCCCGCAGTACCCTGGGCTCCACATTGCCCCTGATGAGCCCCGCCCGGATTCCCTGGGCGTAGCGGTTTATCCGGCCCAGCCCGTGGCTTGGAATGCCCCGGGCATCGGCGGCGGTAAGAATACAGGCGGAATCATCCGCCTCTTCCTGGGGGATCCCCAAAGCCTGAAAGATTCGGGATACGAGACCTTCAAGATCCCGACGCGGTATACAGATCATAGATCAAGTTTACTGTTTTCTGCTATGGTTTGAAAGACGGATACCGGTGTTTTCGGGAGGAATAGCATGAGCCTTTTGGTGCGAAAATTTCTTCAGTATTATTGGAGCAGGGCGAAAAGAAAGGATGCCAAACGGATGGCAGCCCAAAAGCCGGGCCCCGGTGTCGCCCAGGTGAGGGATCTGCCCTACATAGACGATCAAAACCCGATGCACCTTTTGGATATCTACTATCCCGAAGGAACCGGGGGCCTCCTGCCCCTCATCATCGATATCCACGGCGGCGGCTGGATGTACGGGAACAAGGAACTGAACAGGTACTACGGCCTCTCCCTGGCGGCCCAGGGTTTTGTCGTGGCGGGCATGAACTACCGCCTCCTTCCGGAGACGGATCTGCGCGGTCAGGTTCAGGACATCTTTGCCTGTCTCCACTGGCTTGAGGCCCACGGCAGGGAACATCACTGCGATCCGGAACGGGTGTTCATTACCGGTGATTCGGCGGGGGGCCATCTTGCCGCCCTGGCCATCTGCATCACCCTGAATCCCGAATTGCAGAAACTCTACCGCGTCACCCCGGCCGCTTTCCCCTTCCGGGCGGCGGCCATCAGCCACGGCGTCTGCAAGCTCCGGGGAAAGTCCCTTTCCGGTTTCAAGGCGGTGGACCGGGAGATGTTCCGCCTCTGGTTTGGGAATAAACCGGAGGAAAACCCCCTCTACGGCAGATCCGGCTTTGAAGAGGCGGCGCAGGGTTTAAGACTGCCCCCCATCATGCTTATCAGCAGCGAACCGGACCAGTATCACTATCAATCTCTGGACATGGAAGGGTACCTCCGCAGCGCCGGCGGGACCTACAGGACAAAATTCTGGAAACGGGAACAGGGAAAACATCTGGGGCATGTTTTCCATATACTCTACCCCCATTGGCAGGAAAGCAGGGAAACCAACCAGGAGATGATCGCCTTCTTTCAGGAATTCTGACGCCCCGGGGCTGTGCCGGAGACGGTTATGCCGGATCCTGCTGTGCAAGGCCGCTGGTGTCGTTAATTGTCAGGGGGGATACTTTGCCTTTAGCAGCAAATAGTTCAGATCGTTGTTGGTCTGTGTTTCTATTACCGGCGCAAGGATTTTTATTATTTCTTTCTACATTATAGAAATGCTATCCATTGTAGTAGAATTCCGGATATCGATTTGAACATACAAAGGCTTTAAACCTTTCTATTTTTTCCTCATAAACGATCAGATCATCGTGTTTTGTCGTCGTCTGTGAAACATTGATTCTTTCATATTCCATAACTTTTCCAGGCCGCCCATTTTTCCCTCCGGATAGAAGCTTCACCTTTGATTCATAATATGCTTTTTTCTCATTACGCATATTATTTAATTCATTCTTTGGCCACTTCTGTGTTTTCTTTTGAAAGCCATATATTGCAACAAGAACATCCGGCTTTTTGTCCCATATACAGGCCAGTCTCACTTGGCCTATTTTTATTTCCCATACCTCCTGTAGAGAGACTAGAGTTCCAGCTTCATCTGATCCGCCTTTATCCAGCCCAGCTTACGCATGATTTCGGAGACTACCAGGGCGATAAGCGCGGGGAAGATAACATAGACCAGGAGGATCATCGTCAACAGGGCCGCGGGGCCGGTACTTTCCTGCATGGTGATCCAGGTGGTGATGGGCCCCACGAGGCCGCTGGTACCCATGCCGCTCCCCAGGGGACTGTTCCGCATCCTGAAGACCACCGTGGCCAGAGGACCGGTGATAAGCGACGCCGTTACCGCAGGCAGCAGAATCAGGGGATGCCGCAGAATGTTCGGCACCTGGAGCATGGAGGTTCCCAGGCCCTGGGACAAGAGACCGGCGATGCGGTTTTCCCGAAAGCTGGCCACCGCAAAGCCTATCATGTGGGCACAGCAGCCCGCAGTGGCTGCGCCCCCCGCCAGGTCCGAGAGCCCCAGCATGATCGCCAGAGCGGCGCTTGAGATGGGGGCGGTGAGGATCAGTCCCATGATGGCCGATACGGCGATACCCATGGGCAGGGGACGAAGCATGGTCATCCGGTTGACCACATCCCCGATACCGGTCATGAAGGACGCCAGGGGCGGGCCCACCAGGGTACCGGCGGCGGCGCCCACCAGGATGACCGCCGCGGGAACCACCAGAATATCCAGCCGGGTTTTTCCTGCAAGGAAAGCCCCCGCCTCAATGCCCAGTACCGCGGCCACGTATGCCCCCAGGGGACCTGCCGAAATGCCCGCCACCGAAGCGGAATAGCCGATTGCCCCGGCGGCGGCGGCGGCGTATATCGCCAGGGACGGGGCCTTGAGGCTAAAACCAATGGCCACGGCGATAGCCGCTCCTACCACCGGAGACCGGGCGCCGGTTATCCCGATGATGGATGCGGCAAAAGCCCCTTCGGTAATGCCCAGCAGGGTAAAAACCTGGGTGAGTATTGTACCAATGATAAGAGAACTGAAAAGCCCCAATGCCATGGCGCCCAGGGCATCCACGATGTATCGTTTAACAAAAACCGCAATCCAGTGAGAGACAAGTACCCGCTTCATGCTACTTCCTTACCTTGAGATAGCGGTATTATAACAAATTGTCCGGTCTTCGTCTCCGCCTCAATCCTGCCGTGTCAAACCCTATTGGGGGAGGATTATGGCATGTACCTTGAGACCCTGCTCTTCCACCGATTTGTCCACCATGGACTTGGTGATGCTGCCCCGGGCCCGGGGATGGGGCGGAGCGTCGCCTACCAGAATGACAAGCCGGGATTCCGCTTCCCAGGAGAAGCGGATAGCCCCCTCGTAAAGGGCCTCATAGACCGCCTCCGGAATATCCCTGCCGCCGCTCACCCGGACGGCGTTGAGGTTCTGCTGGAAAAGCCTAAAATCGGTGGTAAAGGGAATGATTCGGGTGAGGTACTCATCAAAGTAGTCTTTGTAGAGAACCATGCCGATGCGGAAACCCGCAAATTCCCTGATGATCCCCGACAGCATGGGGATGAGGAGGTTACGGACCGCATCAATATCGTCCTTCATGCTGGAAGTAGTATCCAGACAGAGGACCATATCCAGGTTTTTACCTTTTTCTTTCATTAATATATCTTCGATTTTTTGTACCAGATCCTTGGGACCTTCTGAGTAAACCATATCCCCGTGGCCGGCCCTGGCAATTTCCCGGAAGGCATCCACCGTGTCCTTCATGTAGTTTTGTTCCGGGGGACCCTCCAGAGGTTTCTGGGCAACCCGGAGGATGAAGGGATTATCCTGAAAGCCGCCCCGGTAATCGCCGTAGGGCAGGGCAAAGGTACGGATGTTGAGGTAGGCCCCATCGGTCACGTATACCTCTCCATGCCGGGTATCGGCGTACCCGTAGTGGAGGATATAGGGGATGTAGATGTGAAAGACCTGACCCAGTTCAGGGTGCGTTTCGGGACTGGAATCGATGAGGGAATAGATACCGCTTTCCCGGGGAATGGGAACACCGTCCAGAAGGCGGGGTTCATCACCGTTTACCGGATTCCACTCCGGGGAACGGTAGGCATAGTTATCCTCCGCACGGTTGGGGTCACGGGTCGACTCCGTGAGGAGAACCGAGCCAATCCCCGGTTTTTTGCGGATATAGAGGTGAAAACCTCCGTCCACCTGCTGTTCTATCCGGAGGTCATCCCCCTGTAACGACAGATCCTGACTATACACCGGGGCAAGACCCAAGAGAAGTACCCAGGCTCCAATCCCCCAAAACACAGGTTTCCGTATCATAGGATCATTATCGGAACAAAGGAAGGGTTTTAGCATTCAATTTCCCCGGGGGCTTTAAATATTTGGGGGTCTTGCCATACTGATAAGCGTAAGGCGCAGAGAAGTATTTCCCGCCCCCTTTGTGGTCCGGCTAAACCCCCGGGCGGATACCAGTGACGACACGGTTCCGGAGCCTGACATTGTGTACAAATACCGCCCCGGTTACGGTTCTTCCAGGCTGCAACATCAATCTACGGACGGTCTTTGCGGAAAATCCCGTGGTTTGAGGGAAACCGCAGAGGTTTCTCCGTGGATCTGCGGACCCGGTTTTTTGCCGCGGTGTCCGCCGGGGGCGTGTCCGGCTTTGTGCGCCATAAATGACCCTCCTTTACGGTAATGACGGGAGGGACGGCGCCCCTGCGGACTTCCGGTCCCCCCCTGGGTATGCGGGGCCCGGCTGTTCTGCCGCGCCCCGCGGCTGTTTCTGTATGCCCCGGCGGGTTTGCCGGGGCATACGGCTGTTTTTACCTGCCCCGCCGCGGACGCGGCGGAGCCTTAGGCCGGACGGCCTTACTCGGTCCAGCCGTTTGCGGGAGTCAACTCACTTGCTGTATCTTCCTGCAGGGCTTTGCTCAGGTTCTGGGAGACGGTCTTCTCCAGGTGTGCCAGGCAGCCGTCAATGAAGCTATGAACATACACCGCCGCGCCCCGGTCGGCGGCGGAGGCTCCATTCGCCTTGCCGGGTGTAGCATTGCTCCCATAAATGGTCCCCCCGGTCTTGGTAATAACGGACTGGAAATCAAGATACACTCCGCCGCCTTTGCCGTCGAAAGAAGCGGTATTGCCTTCGATGGAGCCGTTTTCCATGATGAAAGTTGATAAGCTATCGACAAACACCCCGCCGCCGTTGCCGTTAGACTTATTGCCCTTGATAACGGAGCTGTTTTTCATGGTGAAAGTTCCGTAGCCATACACATACACCCCGCCACCGATGTCGGAAGCCTCATTGTTTTCGATGGAGCCGCCTTCCATGATGAAGATTCCGTGGTTATCAACAAACACCCCACCGGCTTCCATTGCCTTATTGCCTTTGATGGAACCGCCTGTCATGGTGAAAGTTCCGCTGACTGCCACTCCGCCGGAACTGTTGTAAGTATCACCATTGTTTTCGATGGAGCCGCCTTCCATGGTGAAGGTTCCGTGGTCATGGACACGCACCCCACTGTTGGCGATCACGCCGGTAATCTTTGCCCCGGTTTTGAGGACCAGGGTGGCGCCGCTGTTTACCGTTACTCCTCCTTGATACAGGGTGATCTTATCCGCCAGGGTAAGGCTGCTGCCGCTTCCGCCCATGGTAAAGCGGGTGGAGGCTGTGCCGGTGATAATCCGTTCTGTGGTGTCGCCTTCCAGGGTGATTTGGGTATTGCCGGTGTCCACAGTTATGGAACCGGCGTTGATGTCGGCCTTGACCGTGATAGTTGCGGTGGTTCCCAAGGCTGCGGTTACGGCCGCCTCCAGGCTTTCGTAGCCCTGGGTGCCGATAAAGACCACCGGGTCCTTTACCGTTACCGTGGCGGTTCCGCTTTTGGTTGCGTCCACGGTAGAAGTTGCCCGCACGGTGAGGCTTGTGGCGGTTTCCCCCGCGGCCACGGTGAGGATGCCGGAGGCGTTGATAGTGGTTCCGTTGTCGTTTTCACCTTCCACATCCCAGGTGACGGTCTGGGACGGGTTATTCTCCCCGGTAACCGTGGCGGTGAACTGCCGGGTTCCGCTCTTTACCGTTTCGGCGGGATTGGGGCTCACGGTTACGGCCGTGACCGTCGGGACCAGAGCCTTTACCGTTACCGTGGCGGTTCCGCTTTTGGTTACATCCACGGTAGAAGTTGCCCGCACGGTGAGGCTTGTGGCGGTTTCCCCCGCGGCCACGGTGAGGATGCCGGAGGCGTTGATAGTGGTTCCGTTGTCGTTTTCACCATCCACATCCCAGGTGACGGTCTGGGACGGGTTATTCTCCCCGGTAACCGTGGCGGTGAACGCCAGGGTTCCGCCCTTTGTCACCTCGGTGGAATCAGAACTCACGGTTACGGCCGTGACCGTTCCGGTTACCGTAGAGAAAAAATCCGCATCGGTAAAGGTATAATCCGTTCCCTCCGCGGCAGTGGTCATGCCGCTGTAGATGTGGATCACCTCAACCTTGACAATCTTCCCCCCCATTTTTTTCCAGTTCCAAATGGAGGATATAGTAACCCGCGTCCAGGGCAAAGGAGCCGGATGGGCCGTCGTCTTTCAGATGTACTTCTTTTGTTGCCGTCCCCTCAAGGGTGAGTATTTTCAGCTCCGCCGTGTCCACACTGGCGGGATAGGAGAGGGTATAACCGAACACCCCTTTCCCGGCCTCCACCCCGCCCCGGATGTCGATGGTGACGTTGTCGCTTTGGTCCGCAACTACCGTAAGCGTGTTACTGCCCCGGGCGGCCTCGTATTCGCCGTCGGGTATTTCCGCAACGCCGCTGATATTCACGTAGGCAAGGGCGGTAATGGTCCAATCGCCTTCCGCAAGGGTAAGGGTATGACTGAGGCCGGCAGGCGCTTCGGGGGCTTTTGCCGCCTGGCCGTTTAACGGCGTAAATTGCAGCTCATAGCGGCTGAACACCGGCGCCTGGGGAAACAGGGTACGGGAATTGCCGTCCCCAATATGAATGGTTACCGCGCCCTCCCCCGAAGTCTCCGGGGAAGGTGAAATTTGATTGGGGCATCCTACTAAAAGAAGGACCCCCGCTATGCCGGCGATTACGCCGGACAATACTTTTACCAGTCTTCTCATTTTTAGTCCTCCTTATCAGTTGACCTGGAATCGTACTTCACGGGAATAGGTCTTCCCCGCCTTTACCGCAATAACCGTTACGCGGTGAGTTCCGGGAGTCAGTGCGCTTGTGTCGATGGTGATACTGCCGGTAGTTTCGGCTTGCTGCGTACCGTCCAGAATCCACCGGAAAAGACTGTAGCCGCCGGCGTTGGCAACCGAAAGCATCAAGGCAGCGCCAACACTTTCCGAGGCGCTATACTTCACCGCGTATGTGCCGCTGGTATTTCCTCCGGAGTAATACTCCACCTTGAGAACCACGATCCCCGATCTATCCGCGGTAAAGGTTATGGGATAACCCCAGCCGCTGTCGGTACGGTTAAAAATGAGGTCATTCGAGGCTTTCCAGTATGCGGAAACTCCAACATCGGCGGTTTTGCTTCCGTCTCCCTGGTATGAGTCGTTCCAGGCAACCGAATAGACTGTTCCGGCATGGGCATAGAACTGGTGGTATGTTACCGGATTGCTGCCGTCCTGCCAGATTCCGTTCTCAAGTATTGGTATTGAAGGATCGTAAGAAGGGTCATTAAAAATATCGGATTGTGCAACAACAACCTCAGCCGGCCCTTCAAGATTGATGGTAATGGAAGCGCTGCCGCTGCCCGTTACCGTTACCGTCCTCTCCCCGTATTTGGTGGCATCCGCCGTTGATGTTGCCCGGATGGTGAGGCTTGGGGCGGTCTCCCCGGCGGCAACCGAGAGGAGGCCGCCGGCATTGATAGTCGTTGCCCCCACATGGCTGCTTGTTATGGACCAGGTAACGGTTTGGGGTGGATTCCCCGTCCCGGTAAGTTTCGCGGAAAATTGCAGGGTTAAGCCCTTGCCGACGCTTGCGCTTGCCGCATTTACCGTTACCTGGCTGATCTAAAGCCGCCTGCGCTGAAAATCACCGCGGTAAAGTCGTTGTAAGAAAACGTACCTGTCCCGTTGCTAAAGGAGACTGTGGCCCGGGAGTACATGGGGTTTGATTCATTGGTGATGCTGCCATTGGCATTGAGGAGCAGTACCGGATAGTTTCCGTTGCCGGTAAAGCCGCCGCCCTGGGTCCCGCCGCTCCAGGTGTAGAGGGTAAAGCTGCCCTCCGTAAGGGAGGCCCCTACCGCCTGGTAGCTCCCGTCAAGATAGGCCGCGGTGATGGCGTCATAGGTGGAAATATCCGTGCCGGGCGCAAAGACATACACCCCCCAGGTATTCCCCGCAGGTAAGCCGCTAATGGTCAGGCTGCCGCCCCCGCCGGAAATGCCGCCATAAACCACCGCAGTAAAGCTGCTGTAGGAGGCCGTACCTGTCCCGTCGCTAAAGGAAACCGTAGCCCGGGAGTACATGGGGTTTGATTCATCGGTGATGCTGCCATTGGCATTGAGGAGCAGCACCGGATAGTTTCCGTTGCCGGTAAAGCTGCCGCCCTGGGTCCCGCCGCTCCAGGTGTAGAGGGTAAAGCTGCCCTCCGTAAGGGAGGCCCCTACCGCCTGGTAGCTCCCGTCAAGATAGGCCGCGGT
>JAITJI010000003.1 GCA_031279015.1 Spirochaetaceae bacterium | reverse complement strand
CCTAGGTACGCCCGGTATTCTTCCATAATAACCTGTCGTTCATCATCCACGTCCGCCGGAGCAAAGGTGATGGCATAGGTCCAATCGTCAAGCACTGCCAGGGCATCTGCGGGGATACCCTTGATCCCATTGGCCCGGATCTCTACAGGGACCTCGATGCCGTAAACCGTTTCATCAAAGGAGGTATAGGCATTCACTTCCGGTCCAAACCGCATTCCCAGGGATCGGAGATAGTTGAGAAGTTCCGCCTCGGGAAAGCGGACGGTACCGTTAAAGGCCATGTGCTCCACAAAGTGGGCCAGACCCTGCTCATCGTCTTTTTCCAGGACCGATCCTGCATTCACCGCCAGGGTAAGGAAAGCCCGGTTTTCGGGTCGTGCATTTTCCAGAATATAGTACCGGAGACCATTGGGGAGGATTCCCGTCCGGGCCTTTGTCATGAAGGGAACCGGATCTGACGGCAGCCCCAGGCCGCCGTAGGGATCGCCCTGCGCCGCACCGGAAGCGCAGGAAAGGAACGCCGTGCTTAGAATGAGGAAGAGAAACGTAAAAAACATGCTTACAATTTGAATTTTTGTTTTAAAAAAGCTTCTTCTATAAATATACATACTATATAGTATAGTAAATTTGCTTCTGCGATCCAATCTCTCTGGCGGGATCAGTTTACACAAAACAGGCCGTCTCCCAGAATTTTTGCAAAGACGCTGATGTCCGTTGCCGAAAAGGAACCCAGGGGAATGGTTTTGTGGAAGACACTGGTCCCCCGTCCGCCGTCGTAGAGTTCACAGATGGCATTTTGTCCGTCATGCCCGCCTTGCAGGGTGATACTGAGCTTAAACCGGTACGAGGCAGATACTTTAGCCGCAGAATCACTTGTAGATCTGATGCTGTTTTTTGGCATTATCCCTATGCCCATTTTTTTAAGAGTATGACGGACGATCCTTTCGGCGCGTTCTGCCCTTGGCACGGCGGAACAGTCGAGGAGGAGTTCTACCGGCAGCGGGATCCCCTCCTGCCGGAGGGCCCCCCGGTTAAGGGCGTAGAGCCGTTCCGCCGCATCCCTTTTTTCCGCCCGGCGGTTTTTCCCCCCAGCGTAGAGGGCTATTTTGGCGTAGCTCCGGGCAATGATGTCCCGTTCCCAGAAGGGATCGAGACGGGGAATGGCTTGGCGGAGCAGTTCTACATCTTTAAGGAGCATGCCTTCTTCGGCAATATAGGAAGCTTCCGCCCTGGGGATCAGAAGAACCTCAAACTCCCGGGCTCGGCGGAGATAAGCCAGAGCCCGGCGGGGATAGGGTTCAAAGGCATTGTAGTACTGGATCAGGGCGTCGATCTGCTGTTCTCCGGCATTGGCGGGATCCGTTTTGAAGGCGGCAGCGGCGGCAAGGCAGTATTTACGGAAGAGCCGTTGATGGGACGCCGCCTTAAGGCGGTAATGGCAACGCCGGACCAATCCCTTTGTCCATTCAAAAAGGTTTCCATAAACCATTCGTTTTTCTATTTTGGCGAGTCCTGTATAGGTTTCACGGAGGATGTCATGGATGTCCCGCTTGTACCGGTCGGTATCGATACCATAGTTGAGCATCCATGAATTATCACTTGATTTGAGGCAATCCTCCGCATAGAGCCGGGCTTCCTCAAGGCGGCCGGACAACTGATAGGCCTGGGCAAGGTTCAGTTTTGAAAGGGGGGATGTGTCGATCTCATAGGCCGCTTGATAATCCGCCAGGGTCCGGGGTAGTTCCAGGCGGCGCAGGTACAATTCGCCCCGGGAGAGTCTGCCGGAAGCGCGGTTTTGGGATGAAAGGGAAAGGTTGGTTCGATCAAAAGCCTCGGCATATTTGTAGAATCTGCTTTCCAGGATCGAAAGGTTGTAATGGGCCACCGCAGTAAATTCCCGGTCCCCCAATTCTTCTCCATCTGCTATGGCCTTGAGGTAAAAGGCTTTGGCGTCATCATACCGGAACATTTCCGAATAGACAGTCCCCAGAGTCATGGCGTAATCCGTATCGTCTCCAAACCGGTTCAGGGCGGAGAGGAGGAGCCTTTCCCCTTCGACAAGACGGTGCAGTTTATAGTACATCCAGCCAAGGCTGCCGATGGCCTCCCGGTTATCAGGATCGATGGCAAGGACCTGTTCGAGATATTCAGCGGAAAGAGCGTCCTCGTTAAGATAGCCGGCGGTACGGGACAAACGGTAGAGGACATCCGTATTCCCGGGCAGCAGGGCTTCAACCTTCCGGTACTCTTCCCACGCAAGGCCGTAGAGACGGCGGCTGTAGTAGAGATTCCCCAGAGCCCAGGGGAAGCGGCTGTCGGCAGGATACTGTTCCAAACCACGGGAGTACAACTCTATAGCCCGTTCCCAGAGCTCTGATTGTTCAAGCCTCTGGGCCTCATTGTACAGGATGCCGGCGTCTTCGGACGTTTCCTGCCCGGTTACTACCTTGCCGGAAACAAGGGGAAACAACAGCAGAATCACCAGCACAAGGGCTGGTGTGTTTTTTCCGCCTCCACCGGGATTGCCGCCGGCTTTGTCGGAACCGCCGCTTTTACCCGCTGCCAGGACCAGGGCCAGCGGCGGCAACAGCCAGGCAAGGAGCCGCCGCGGCAGGGATACGGTTTTTTTATATGCTTCGCTGAACATGCGGTATTGGGTTTTCATCTCCCCAAACTGTTCCCCGGTATATTCCTGGGCATAATGGGCTGCGGCGGCTCCGTGGTAGAGGGCATAAACCGGCAAACCATGGTTCCTCTCCAGATGCCGGGCCCACTCCGCCTCCCCGGTGAGACGCCCGCGTCGTAAGCCCCCAAGGTTGAGTCGGCGGACAGTGTGCAGCCAGAGATGGACCGCCCTTTTCCGGACCTTCCCTGGAAGGATAGCGGCAAAAAGAAGGCTGCAACGGATAACGATAAAGACGATGCAGAGCATCACCGCCAGCAGGATCAGCCAGTTTTCCCGGAGAAAACGACCGGTCTTGACCCCCAGAATTGCAAGGGCCGAAGGTTCTTCCGCACTATCCTGCTCCTGCTTTGGCGTAAGCCGGGAGCGGTTTTCCAGGATCTCCTTCATCAGCCGTTCAAAGAGATCCCGGGGTACACCGGTGGAAAAGGTGAATTCCTCATCCGCCGCCAGGATAACCGTAGTAGGATCGTATTCTATCCAACCGTAACGCGGATAGTAGACTTCCACCCAGGCATGAGCCATGTTTGAAAGAACCGGATAGTAGTTGAAAGTATTCATGGCAGGGTCAACAAAAAAACCAACGGCAACCCGGGCAGGAATTCCCAGGGAGCGCAGGAGCAGAGTCATAGAGAAGGCAAAGTAGGAACAGTACCCTTTTTTGGCGTCAAAGAGAAAATATCCCAACTGATCCCCGTCCGGGGCAATGCCGGGTTTAAGGCTGTACCTGTACTCTCCGTATTTAAGCCACTCGTACACCGCCTGAACCTTTTCCCAATAGGTTAAAAGGTCCCCGGCAATTTTTTCGGCAAAATCCGCAATCCGTTTATCATCGCCGTATTGGGTGTAGAAGGCGTATTCTTCGGTATTGAGACCGGAAGCCCCGGGTCCCGGTTTCCCCGCAGTTGAATCGATAAGTTCAAAGGGAAGGGCTTCACTGGTATGACTTTTAACCGCGTATGCGGAATTAAAGGAGGATGCATCCCAGCTTTCAAAGGGTACGATCTCTACAGGTTCTTTCATGCCGATAAAGGCGGAAGAGTCAAAATTGACCAGAAAGTATTCCTGGTTTGTTATTCTGAACGCATCGATATCAGGAGCTTTAAAAACAGTTTTTCTGTCTGGCAGTTGTGCAGGATGGGCGGCTTCATCAATGGTTTCGTTCCGGTAGAACCCCTGTTTTTGACTGTATCCGGAAAGTACAAACCGGCGGAGCAGGATGTGGGCGTCTTCGGCATCCTTACGGACGATAAGGACGAGATCGTCGTTCATGCTGATCTCACTCTCCAGCCGCAGAATTTGAGAAAAGTCAAACTGAAAAAGCTTTGGCTGGAGAAGACCGCCTCCTCTTTCTACAGCCCGTTCCTGGGATGGCCGGATGAGGAGGATCCCCCCCAGTATCACCAAAATCAGAAGCACAAGCCCCGCCCGGATTCCCTCGTTCCGGTGCGGTATAAACCGGGGGGGCAGGGAGAGCATGAGGGCTATAATCTGTAAAAAAAATGTCCCCGCAAAGAGGGCGATCATCAGGATTGGCCAGCGGTAGGCCTCCAGATCCGCAGTACGGATTATGCAGTAGAGAATCACCAGGAGCAGATTGGAAATGACGATATCCCCCCGTAAAAAGCTTCGGGATCGGAGGGCCCCATAACTCATTAGCCCCGCCCAGTAGCAGGGGAGGAGGGAAACAAAAGTGTTGCGATCCAAGTTGAGAAGGAGGCTGTCAGGGATCACCGCCATCCCCGGGTTCACCAATCCCGGGAGAGCAATGAAACCCCGGGCTATCCAGGGGATGATGATGATGGCGCCTATTGACAGAATGGGGGGAATCCTCCATTTGGCAAAAACCCATGCCCCGGGAAAAGCCAAAAGCAAGCCCGCTGTAAAGACCGCGGTATCCGCCAGATCGGCGGCGAGGAGACGAAACTGGAAGAGAATCACAAAAAGGGCCAGAGATCTGAGGATAAAGGCGGCGGTTTCCGAAGGACTCCCCGGTTTCTGGTCCGGCAGCGTCACGGTTCGGTTGCCCATTCCCCTCTTTTTAAAGCCTGATGCGCCGGGCATGGACTCCTCCCTTCCTGTTGTAGAATAGTACATTTTCTTCCGCGGCTGCATCCAAACCTTCCCCGGCATAGAGGAAAAGCAGATCGATTGCCTGTTTGTTCCGTGTTTTCAGAAACCGGTCCAGCGCGCCCGGCGCTGCCGGAGCCGGAGGGCGGTGGGTTCCCGCTCCCGGCAGAGGCCGGCCACCTTCAGAATTGTCCCCAATCCGGGGCAGGGCCAGGATCAGGATATTCCGATCATCCGGGACAGCGGGTAGATCTGTCATGGTGGACATATCCCCTGCGGGGGCTGTCTCCACCGAAGCATCTTTGCCGGAAAAGGCCGGAGACAGCGCCGCAGGACAGGCCAAAACCGCGGCCAATTCCCCCGGGGTTCCCCCCCACAGTCCGCCGCCGTACAGCGCTTTCTCCCGAAACGGCTGTTGGCCGGACTCACCGGTATCCTGCAGTATGACCGGAATTTCTCCCCCTGTTTTTCCCGGCCCTTTACCCTCAATGCCCGGAACATCTGTGGAACCCGTATATCCAATAAGGGTCTCTATCCCCTGGTCCGCATATTCCTGGGCCAGGGCCAGAACCTGACTACAGAGGACATCCACCGCCTGTCTTCCCGCCTCCGGAGTGTAGAGGACGGAATCCGTATAGGTATCCATCAGAATAACCAGACGGGAATGGGGCGGAGGCTCGGGCTCACCGTTCCGGACAAAAAGATCCCCCGCATGGCTGTACAGTTTCCAGTTGATCTTCCGGGGATCATCCCCGGGAACGTAGGGCCGGTGATCGATAAGGTTGTCGGTCCGCTGAAACCGCGGTTCAATCCGCTGTTCCTGCCCGCCGGAATGGACGGTCACGAATATGGATTCTTCAGCCGCCTCCGGCAGGACCAGCAGGCGGGGGCCGGCTTCCCGGGCTAGCCTGAAGTGTATCCGGAAGAGACCCAAAGCATCAAAGACGCAGAACTGGTCATAGTTGCCGTAGTAGGCCCCCCGTTCTCCCACCTGAAAGGATCTCTGCCGGTCTTTGAGCCTGTCAGGGTCAAAGCATTGGTTCATATATCGTCCATCCCGGGTCCGAAGTTCCAAAAGATACCGGACAAGGGCCCCAGGCAGCCGGAAGAAATGTCTTGTTCTGTCACTGCCTTTCTCCGGTATTCCGGCCCTGTCCCGAAAACAGAGGATCGTCCCTTCCTGCCCGGAACTGAGTTTGGTGGGAGAAATCCGGACTGACAGGGAAGGGATGCATCTCCGATGAAGCAGAGCTGTAAACAGAACCGCAATGAAACAGTAGAGACTGACCGCTAAGAACACCGCCCCCAGCAGGATAAGGATCAGTTCGTTCCGTAGAAAACCTGCGCTCAGCCCGAAGAAGACGAGGATCAGAAGGGAGAACCCCATTGGTTGGGGCCTTGGAAAAAACGGGGCAGATGGGGCGGATTTCCGCGGACTAGACCCCTTTGATCCCGTCAATTCGCGCAAGACAGAGCTCCCGAATTAATTTTTCACTCCTTACCCGGGGATCCCGCAATCTTACCCGATGGGCCAGAACCGGAGCCGCCAGGAGGACGATGTCCTCATCAATCACATAGGTTCTACCCCGTACCAGCGCCAGGGCTTTTACCGCCTCAAGGAGATGTAACCCCGCCCGGGGAGAAGCCCCCAGCAGGAAACTCCGCTGAATACGGGTGTCCCGCACCAGATCGGCAATAACCCCCTTGAGGACTGTATGGCAGAATACCTCCACAGCAGACTTCTGGGCTTCGAGGAATTCCGTCACATCCAGGACCGGTTCCAGGGTGTTAAGGGCATTCTCCGAAGGATTATCATCCAGGATGGACAATTCCGCCTCCCGGTCAGGATATCCCAGGGAGATCCGCATCATAAACCGATCCAATTGAGCGGCAGGAAGAGGGAACGTTCCTTCACTTTCTATGGGGTTCTGGGTTGCCAGCACAAAAAACGGCTGGGGCAGCTCATGGGTAGTTGTACCAATAGTCACCTGCCGTTCCGCCATAACCTCCAGTAATGCCGACTGTACCTTTGGGGTGGTCCGGTTGATCTCATCGGCCAGTACGATATTGGCCAGCACCGGACCGGGAACAAAACGAAAGGATTGACTCTTGGGATCAAACACATCAACCCCGGTGATATCATAGGGAAGGAGATCCGGGGTAAACTGAATCCGCTTGAAGAGGAGAGGTTCCCCGACTTGACCCGCAATAAGCCTGGCAAAGGTTTTCGCTACCGTGGTCTTCCCCAGACCCGGATTATCTTCTATTAAAACATGCCCTCTGGCAAAGAGCGCCGCGGTGAGAAGTTCCAGAAATTCCCGTTTCCCCCGGATAACCCGGGCGGCCCCGTTTATCAGGGCTTCCGCCGCCTGTTCACTTTTCATTACTATAAGTGTATCTGACAGGGGATCCCGTGACAAGTACGGAGCCAACCGGAACTATTTATAATTCACCACCGCGTTGAGGTTTTTTCTGCCGGATGCGGCGCTTACAGCGTCCACACCGCTCTGAACCCGGCCAACCCGCACCAAAGCCACGGCGCTGTAATCTGTAGGCAGGCTCAGGGCCGTCTTTAAGCTGCGGTTAATGGCGTTCATAGGACCGGTATAAATGCGGGAGCCGTACCCCAGGGCCTGAGCGGCAAGATATATGCTTTCCGTTGCCAGGGCGCAGTCCAGAATCACCCTGCCGTCGTTCTGGCCGTCCGGCCCGGAGATGATGATCAAAACATTTCCGTCCACTATATTTGAAACGATCTGTTTTGCCAGATCCTGATTCTGTACCACTGTAAACTGCCAGGGCTGCCGGTTATTGGCGCTGGGGGCCCGTACCCCGGCCTGGAGAATGGTTTCCAAATCCGTCCGGTTTACCGCCCCGGCGATGAAGTTCCTGGTTGCATAGTGATTCAAAATGGAAGCCGCCTTAGCTTCTTGGGCGCCCAAGCCGGTAAGGCAAGAATTAAAAATCTCCCGGTTAAAACCGGGTATACCAAAAAGCAGGGTTAAAGTAAAGACTCTTAAAAACAGATTTTTCATAGAACCTCCTTTTGATGCTTTTTTGTTATGCCGTTAATCTACCTGATAAATATGATCTTGTAAGCCGGTTCTGTCAAGGATCTTACTTTGAATTTTATCACTTCCCGGACCCGTACCCGGTCTTTTCCTTCCGCTTTTCTGAAATATAGTATACCACGGGGATAAAAAAGAGGGTAATAAAAGTAGAACTGAAAAGACCCCCAAAGATGCTCTGTCCCAGGGGTGCGTAGATCTCCGAACCTTCCCCAAGGCCCAAAGCCAGGGGGAAAACCCCCAACAGGGTAGTAAGGGTAGTCATCAGGATGGGTTTTAGCCGGGAGGTGGCGCCGGTAATGATAGCCTCTTCCAGGGGCAGCTTGTCCCGGTCCCTGAGCAGGTTTGTGTAGTCAATAAGGACGATGGCGTTGTTTACCACCACCCCCGCCAGGGCTATGATCCCCAAAAGGGACACGATGTTAAGGGAACTGCCAAAAAGGAGCAATCCCCCGGCAATACCGATCATGGTGAAGGGGATGGAAGACATGATGAGCAGGGGCTGAGTAAACCGTTCAAATTGGATCACCATTACCGCGTAGACCAGAAATACGGCGATGGCCAAAATCACCACCAGGGACCGGAAGGAGGAGAGCATCTCCTCGGTAGTACCGCCGATCTCCCAGTTGACTCCCGGGACTAGCCCCTGGCTGCGGATAAGTCCTGTTACGCGGCGGGAGGTTTCCCTGACATTGGGATCCCGGAGATTGGCGCGTACCGTAACCGACCGGGACTTGTTGCGGTGGATAATGCTGGAGATTTTTTCCGTGGTTTCCAATTCGGCCACATTGGCCATGGAAACGGTGTTTCCTCCCGAGTTAAGCTGCAAGCTGTAGAGGATGTCCGGGGCGATGTTTCCGCCGCTTAAATTGGTTCGCAGTTCAATAGGTATGGCGGAGTTCCCGGCCGGCGACGTCCCGTAGTAGGTTCCCAGGGAAAGGCCGTTAAAAATAATCCGGTTCATCATGGCGATTTCCCGGGAAGAGAGCCCCATGGTCCCCAGGTACTGATGCAGTAACCGGGTGGTCATTTCCCGTTGATTAAATCGGATGTTCATATCTGTTTCGGCTACATTAGGGTCATTCCCCATATACTCCCGGATCTGTTCCGCCCCGGCGATAACCGTGTCCAGATTACTGCCATAAACGTTCACTACAAAGCCGGCGCCGCCGGTGGCCATGGCAAGCAGGTTGGACAAACCGCCATTGCTAAAACTTCCTTTCACATCGGGAATACGCCGGGGTATCTCGTTTTGAAGCTGGTTAACAATTTCCGTTACATGACGTTTCCGGTGACTGACCCGGGAAAGCTTAATGGTCCCATAGGCCCGGTTTTTTTCACTTCCCATGTCGAAAGATCCGGCCTGACCCACCACAAAATAGGAGGTCTCTATTTCAGGGACCAGCGCCCGGATCTCCTCTTCCAGGTGCAGTACCTTTTTCCGGGTCATCTCCAGGGTATAGCCGCCAGGGGTTTCTACCCCCACCTGGATTTCCGCCATGTCTGTTTGGGCCAGGAACTCAAAACCCAAAAGCCGGAAGGAGAGGATGCTTAAAAACAGAAGAACCAGGGTTCCCAGGAGAAAGGATTTTCTGGAAGCCAGAGCGCCCTGGAGGAATTTTTGATACACTCTGGAAAGCCTGTCCAGACCCCGTTCCACCGGATCGGCGATCCTGGTCCCCCAGTTCCGTCTTTCCTCCCGTCGTAAAAAGAGGGCGCAGAGGAAGGGGACCACAATGATCGCTACAAAAAGGGAACTGAACAGGGCAAAGATGATGGTCCATGCCACATCCCGCAGGATGATCCCCGCAAGGCCAGCCAAAAAGAGGATGGGGAAAAACGCCGCCAGAGTGGTTGCAGTGGAGGCCACCACTGCGGAACCAACTTCGCCGGTCCCTACGGACGCCGCTTCCCGGCCATCCATACCCCCGTCAAAGTGGCGCTGAATGTTTTCCAAGACCACGATGGAAGCATCCACCACCATTCCAATGGCGGCGGTGAGACCCCCCAAGGTGATCAGATCCAGGCTTGACCCCTTAACCCACAGACCTATAAAGGTAAAAAGGATGGAAAGGGGAATAGCCAAAGAGATGATAAGGGTAGTATTCCGGTTGTGAAGAAATACAAACAGAATCAACACTGCCAACAGGGCCCCAAAAACTGCGGACCAGATAACCGAATTCATGGACATGGAGATGTTTTCACTGTCATCCTTAAGGTACAGAAAAGAAACCCCCCCGGCACGTTCCGCCTCTATCCCCGCAAGAATCCGCCTGGTTTCCCTGCTGATAGCGATACTGTCGCCATTCCGTTGTTTGAACACAAAAAGCAACAGTGAATCCTTGCCATCACTGATAACATAATTGTCCCGCCGGTCCTCCCGTATAGCGGCCTCCGCCACATCCCGCAGATGTATATATTGACCGTCCCGAAAGGCCAGCACCTGATCCTCAATTTCCGCTACAGATTCATAGCGGCCTTCGGTCCTGATGTTCAGATTATAACCCTGATACACGCCGTTTCCCCCGGGCAGGGACACGTTGGCGGCGGGGAGGATTTGAGCAATATCCAGGGTGGACAAGCCAAGTCCCTGAAGTTTTTCGATATCCACCACAATCTCTACCACATCTTCACTGTTGCCGTTCATGTTCACCTGAGCGACACCGTTTATCCGGGAGAGAACCGGGATAATGTCGTCCTGGCACAGGGTAGAGAGCTCCCCCCTGTTTCCCTGGCCCTCCACCAGGATGGTCATTACCGGAAGCTGGGATGTGCTGTATTCGAATATCTCCGGCGGTCCGGAAATATCACTGGGAAGATTCGGCATGGCGCCGTTAATTTTTTCCCGAATGTCGGGAAGCTTTGTATTGGTACTTTCGTTGTAGCCCAGTTGTAGGGTAACCACAGAAACGGAATTTCGGGATACGGAACTCATCTCCTGAAGACCCTCCAGGGTTCCCAGAGCTTCTTCCAGAGGATTGGTCAGTTCCCTTTCAATATCTTCGGGACCTACCCCCGGCCAGGTAGTAACTACCACGATGGTGGGCATATTCATATCCGCAATGAGACTCCGGCGCAGGTTCAGGCCGGCGATGACCCCGAAGACCAAAAGTACGATGAGGCACATCAGGATAACCTTGGGATGATCGATGGCGTAATCAGCTATTTTCATGGACCGGAAACTCCGCCGGTGGAACTGCTTGCGGATATAGAAAGAATGTTAAGCCGCTGTCCGGGAGAAATAAAATGCTGACCTTCCAGGATAAACTGGGTAACGCCGAATTCCGGAGGAATTTGAAAGACCTCCTCGTTAAAAAATTCCGGGGTATATTCGATATATTGGGCCCGGTTCTCCCCATCCGCATACCAGAGGCGGTTTTGAGACCCCATGATCCGCAGGGGAAGCTGATAAACATTTTCTCGGCTTTCAAGAATAAAAGCCACCTTGACAAACATCCCTGGCCGGAGCCCCCCCGCAGCGGCGCCGGGGATGGCGTACTCCACTAAAAAACTCCGATTTTCCGGGGACACGTATGGGGCCAGATTCAGGGGCTGCAACAGGAATTCCGCGTCCGCCAGGGCGGGAACCGTCATCCGTACCGGCATATCCTCCCAATGTTCCGCAAAGAACCGGTAGTGTATCTCCGGAACCGCCGCCTTGATCCGTAAATCCTGCAGGTCCCCCAGGGTTGCCAGGGGGGTCCCGGCGCTCACCATACCCCCGGTGGTACTGTGCCGCATCAGCACTACCCCGTCCATGGGGGCCCGGACGTTCGCGTAATCCCGGTTAAGCCGGGCCAATTCGTATTGGGCCCTGGCCGCTTCAAGGGCGGTCCGGGCCTCTTCGTATTGCTGCCGGGTGGCGGCCTGGCCGCTATAGAGCTTATCGACCCGTTCAAAGGTTGACCGGGCAGTAAGATACACCGCCTGGGCCTGGAGATAGGTCTGATCGTAGGGGTCTGAATCGACCTGGGCGATAAGATCGTCCTGGTGCACCGCTTTTCCCGGATCGGCGTCCAATAGAATAAGGGTTCCCGCTACCCGGGGAACCAGGGTAATTAGGCGTCCCGTCTCCACCCGGCTGCTTATCCTGATGGTTTTTTCTATAGTTCCACGCTGTGGATACATAGTAATTACCGGCGCAAGAAATTCTTCTTCCTCTTCCCCGGTTTCCCGTAAAACAGACCAGCCAACCAGCGCCAGGAGCAGTAATAAAACAGCAAATAATCCTATTTTTAAAGGAGAAAATCTCCTTCTACCCTCAGTTGGAGGGACTTCAGTCGGAGGGACTTCAGTCCCCCATTTCCTGGATTTCATCTCTATAAAAATCCCCTCTTGGTCACAGACATTTTAGCTAACTGAACCAATTTCAAAATTGGGTTGTATCGACATACTATTCGATAAACTGGTTGTAGATCTGATAGATTTGCTTAAAAACTGAAGTTTCCAAACAACTCTAAACAAGAGAATACACAAAAAGGGGGGAATCGGCAAGATAACTGCCATAAAGATTGCTTTTGTTATTCGCAGTGGGGTCTAATACCCCGCCCCTTGGGGCGGTTAGAATTAGTAAATACTCACGAAAAATGGTAGTAGACCCCACAGTTAAATAATTTCCTTACAGAACGAACCTCGTAAAATGATGCAA
>JAITJI010000137.1 GCA_031279015.1 Spirochaetaceae bacterium | reverse complement strand
GGCCCTTACCAACATGGTTTTTCACATCCTGTGCAGACACGCCACAACCCGCCCGCCGATACGGAGGCTTTCGAGGTCCGGCCCCGCAAAACGGCGGGGAGCGTATGCGGGATTGGCGCTGATAAGCTCCGCGGAATGACCTGGCCCGTCAAAGTTGACCTGTTTTACCAAAAGGACCTTATCCACCGGCAGAACATAGATTCCGTTACCCTGGGGCTGCGGGTTCGGCTGTGTCCCGCGGCGGCTTCCTGGTCCGGAAGTTCTATTTCGGTAGAACTTTGAGTAGAACTTTTGGTACAAAACCTGGCATTTTTTTGCTTGACATAGTAAAGCAGCATGGTGTATGATGTATAGTTGATAAAGTGGCAACTCCTTATGCTATAAGGAATTATCGTTTCAAAGTACAACATCATAAAACTGCGTGGTATTCCATAAAAGGGGCGGTATCGACCTTGCCAAGGTCGATGTCGCGGGTCCGACTCCCGTTTCCCGCTCTTATGGTAAGAAAAAAACCGAAAAGGTATATTTTCCAGGTTTTTTATTTCTGATCGCCCAGGCGGACTATGCAATTCATTTTGTATGTTGATATGGCGTACAGGAACCGTCATTAAGTCGAAAAATTTGCCCTCTGTGTTAAAATACAGGGGGTAGATCATTGGTGAAGGTTAGACGGGAATATCTATGAAAAAAACTCGTAAAGCAGGAGAAAGAATGCTTTCTCTTAAATTACAGTTTACCCTGTTTTTTCTTTTTTTTGTTATTGTCCTCTATTCGTTCGTAATAATCACCACCCTGCAGCAACTGAGGGGAATTACCGAAACGATCAGCGCCGAACTGGGACTGCCTGTTGTAAAGGAGACGGCCGCTCTTATCGATGGGGATGCCTTTGAGTCCCTAAGTAAGACCCTGGATCCTCAGGACCCCTACTATGAGAAGGCTATGCTTCAAATGCTGGATATAAAACGGGCTTCAAGCTGTATCTATTTATATACTATGGCGCAGGTGGGGGATACCACCATTTTCCGGTATATTATCGACGGCAGCACCACCCCCGACGACAGGGAGAATTTTTCCCCCCTGGGAATGGAAGAGGATATCAGAAAGTACAGCAAACCCGTTCTACAGGCCCTGAAGACAAAAACATTCCAGGTCAGCGGTATCGATTACAGCGATCAGTGGGGATGGGTGATCTCCGCCTATGGGCCCATCCTGAATTCCGGCAATGAGGCGGTGGGCATCATCGGTTGTGATTTTAAGGCTGAGCATGTATACGAACGGCTCTGGGTCCGGATACTCCGGCATCTGATCCTTTCGGTGATTTTTGTGGTTTTTGGCTTTGTGGCGTACCTGTACATGGTGAACGGGGTAAATCGTCAAAATCAGCGTCTTATTGAGCTGAAGGAGGCCGCCGAAACGGTTTCCAGGGAACTACAGGACGAACGGGATACCATTGTCGCCATGAAGGACGCCATTAGAGTGGGACTGTTTTTAATGGATAAAAATTTTATCATCCAGGATCACTATTCCCGCTATATGGAAACGATATTGGATATAAAAGACCTCCAGGGAAAAAAGTTTACCGATTTGTTGGCGGATTCCATACCACCGGAGGGCATGGCAAGGCTGATAGAGTATTTTGTCCTGCTCTTCAACCGTTCCCGGATCAGCGATCACGCCCGGCGTATGCTGGAAAATATCAATCCCATCCGGGAACTGGTCTATCAAAGTCCGGAAACGGGGAAGGAAAAGATCCTTCAGTGGACCTTTGCGCCCCTGGACAGGGGTCAGGGTAAGTTGTTCATCCTGGGAAGCATACAGGATATCACCCGGGAGAATGAACTGGCGCAGCAGCTTGCGGAAGAAAAACGGAAAAACCGGCCAAAAAGACGGAAGATACCCTAACAGGAGGAATATCTGTCGGTTTTGAAGCCGGGTCCTCAGGTCTAACGTGTTGCGCCACGTAAAAAATGAACCATAGCCTAATTGACATGAGTTCCTCAATCCGTTAAACTCCTCCTATAAACAGGTTTATGGCGCCTGGCTTTAAGTTGTATGTGTTTGCCTGCTTAAAAAAGTGCGGGGCCTATGCCTGCACAACGCGAGAGTGGTGAAATTGGTAGACACGCCAGACTTAGGATCTGGTGCCTTTGGCATAAGGGTTCAAGTCCCTTCTCTCGCAGAACTATCCGTAGCGGGGAAGAAGCGGCGAATCTCATGCCGGTTCCGGTTGGAACCAGGCGGGAATAGCTCAGTGGTAGAGCGCGACCTTGCCAAGGTCGATGTCGCGGGTCCGACTCCCGTTTCCCGCTCTTATATGAGGCAGTTAAAAAATGTCATATTTTGGGGAGGCAAACAGAGCTTGTCCGGCAGTCTTGAAAAACGCAATTTCGTCGGACGGGGGGTCCGTCGGACGGGGGGTCCGTATGACCGATTTTGGGATCAGCCCATATATCAACTTTAACCGTAAAAGAGGAAAACAGTGACCATATCCAAAGAAATAGCTCATCTGGAACATTCCAGTGTTAAAATGACCGTTACCATTAGAAAAGAGGATATCCGTTCCGAATATGATGCCATCCTTTCGGAGTACAGCAAGGCCGTCCAAATTGCGGGTTTTCGAAAGGGCAAGGTGCCCCGGGATGTGCTGGTCAGAAAATTTGGAGAGGCTCTCAGGGGGGAAGCCCTGGGCCGGATTGTCGAAAAAGCGGTGGAGGAGATCTTTGAGGATCAATCCTTGCCTGCAGAAGACCGGCCCCTCCCCTATTCCCGTCCACAGATTGAAGAGGAGTTGAAGGATCTAAACATCGATGAGGATCTGGTTTTTTCCATGACCTACGATGTATTGCCCCAAATAACCGTAGGCAAGCGAAAGGACCTTGAGGTTGAGATCCCCGATGTGCAGGTTACTGATGAGGATATTTCCCGGGAACTGGAGACCATCCGGGAGCGGAACGCCGTCGTCCTGGACCGGGACGATGAGGCCCCCGCGGTCCGGAACGATGTGGTAACCGTAAACTATACGGAGCTTTCCGATTCGGGCGAACCTGTCGCCGGTTCGGAACGGCAGGATTTTGTTTTTACCCTTGGTTCGTTCCACAATATATATAAATTTGACGATGAAGTTACCGGGATGAAGAAGGGGGAAACCCGGGATATCGAAAAGACCTACCCTGCCGATCTTGACGATCCTGAGCTTGCAGGAAAAACCAAAAAGATCCGGGTAACCATTACCGCTTTAAAGGAAAAGAAACTCCCGGATTTGGACGATGATCTGGCCCAGGATGTGGATGAAAAGTACCAAACCCTGGAGGATCTGAAGACCGCTATCCGGGATCGGCTTACCAAAAATCTGGAACGGCGTATCCGGGAGCTTACCATCAGCAGGTTACTGGAAAAAATTCTGGAAACCACGCCGGTGGATGTACCCGAATCCATGATCCAGATAGAGCTCGACGGCCGGTGGAGAAATCTTGCCCGGCAATTCGGGGTTGACGCTGATGAGTTCGCCAGACGCATGGAGACCTCGGACACCGATAGGAAACTGCTCCTTGAGGAATGGCGGCCTAACACGGTTAAGGCCCTTCAGAGCCGGATTGTGGTGGAAACCCTTATCCGGGACCTGGGCATTACCGCTTCAAAGGAAGAAACGGATATGGAGCTTGAAACCATCGCCCAGAATACCGGAATGTCCCTGGAAGAGGTTAAAAAGCACTATGAACCGGAGAATATGCAGGAGTTATTGGCGGATGATATCAAAGATCGGAAGCTTTTTGACCTGTTATTGTCGGAAAATACGATAAAGAAGGGTAAAACAGAAAAATATCTGGACCTGGTCCAAAATAATGGTTAAATTGTAAAGATGAACGAAAAAATGAATTCTCTGGTACCAATTGTGGTTGAACAGACCGGAATTGGTGAACGATCCTATGATATTTATTCCCGGCTGCTCAAAGACAGGATTGTTTTTTTAGATGGGGAGATCAACGATTTAACGGCGGATCTGGTGGTGGCCCAACTCCTCTTCCTGGATGGCCAGGATACGGAAAAAGATATAAGCCTCTATATCAACTCCCCCGGGGGTTCGGTCACCGCAGGGTTGGCGATCTACGACACCATGCAGTCCCTGAAATGCGATATCCAGACCATCTGCCTTGGACAGGCGGCAAGTATGGCGGCGCTGATCCTCACCGCCGGCACGCCGGGAAAACGGCTGGTACTGCCCTCCTCCCGGGTGCTTATCCATCAGCCCTGGGGAGGCGCCCAGGGACAGGCCCGGGATATTGGCATCCAGGCCAGGGAGATTCTCAGATTAAAAAAGCTCATCATTGACTATTTTTCCAAACATACCGGTAAAGATGTGGTCCAAATTGCCGTAGATATGGAAAGGGACTTCTATATGCCGGCTGAAGAGGCCGTTGCCTATGGGGTTGCGGATCAGGTATTAACGAGGGTAAAAAATGGCTCGGCTACGTAATGGTTCAGGCGGATTTGAACGTTCCTGCTCCTTCTGCGGGAAAAACGGCGATAACGCCAGGCGGCTCATTGCCGGGCCGAACGATGTCTTTATCTGTGATGAATGTGTCGAAGTATGCCGGAAGATTCTGGCGGAAGAGGATCACGATCTATCCAGCCAGTTTACCGGCGACATACCTACCCCGAAGGAGATAAAAAACTATCTGGATCTCTTTGTCATCGGTCAGAATGATGCGAAGAAGGCCCTCTCCGTAGCGGTGTACAACCACTACAAGCGGATTGCCAACCCCGCAAAGGAGCCCGATGATGTGGAGATTGAAAAATCCAACGTTCTCCTCATTGGTCCCACGGGAACGGGGAAAACCCTCCTGGCCAAGACCCAGGCGAAAAAGCTGAAGGTACCCTTTGCCATTGTGGATGCTACCACCCTTACCGAGGCGGGGTATGTGGGGGAGGATGTAGAAAACATCCTGCTCAAACTCATCCAAAACGCCGGTGGAAACATCGCCGCCGCCGAACGGGGCATCGTGTACATAGATGAGATCGACAAGATCGCCCGGAAGGGTGAAAATGTGTCCATCACCCGGGATGTGTCCGGCGAGGGGGTCCAGCAGGCCCTGCTCAAAATCATTGAGGGGACCATCGCATCGGTCCCCCCTCAGGGCGGCAGGAAACATCCCAACCAGGAGATGATCCGGATAGACACCACCAATATTCTCTTTATCTGCGGCGGAGCCTTTGTGGGGCTTGACAAGTTTATTGAACGGCGGGTGGTGCAGCATCCCATGGGTTTTGGCGCCGATGTACATGATACAAGGGAACGGAACCTCAAAGACCTCTACAATGCCCTGCACCCGGATGACCTCATTCACTTTGGCATGATCCCCGAATTTATCGGGAGGCTTCCCATCACGGTGAGTCTTGAGGAATTAAACCGGGAGGATTTGAAGCGGATCATTACTGAACCCAGAAACGCCATCGTTAAGCAGTATCAGGCATCCATGGCCATTGACGATGTAAAGCTGGAATTTACCGAAGGGGCCATCAACGCCATTGCCGATACGGCGATCAAGCAAAAGACCGGCGCCAGGGGCTTACGGGCCATCGTTGAACGGCTTATGACGGATATTATGTTTGAGATTCCTTCGATGAAGGGGGGAAAACGGGTGGTTATTACCCAGGAGGTAGTGGAAAAATCTGAACCGCCGGAGATTCATCCTCTCCAGAAAAGCGCATGAAAAACCCAAGGGGTTCAATACTCCCGGGAATTTCAAACTCCTCGGAAGCTCCAGAGCTCCCAATCGCTTCAAAACCCCCAAAGGCTTCAAGGCGTGAGGGGGTTTTTCGCTTTTTTTCGGCCCTGAAAGGCAGGGCTGTGGAGGAAAACTTTCCTCTCCTCCCCTTGCGGGAGTTTGTTCTGTTTCCCCATACCATGATCCCCATGTTTATCACTTATAAGGCGGGTATTGCGGCGGTGGACGCTGCTCTGGGCAGGGATCTGCGGCTCTTTGCGGCCTGCCTCAGGGCCGGGGACGGAAGTATTGTCCTTGACACGAATCCGGGTAATTCGGAGGGCATCCCCGATACCTATGGGGTTGGTACGGTGGTTCGTATAGTCCAGCACCTGAAACTCCCCGATAATACCTACCGGGTGGTACTACAGGGTGAATACCGGGCAACTATCGACACGGCCCGGATCCGGTCCGGCTGCGCCATGGTTACCATCAATCCCATCAGGAGTTCCGGGGCAGCAGATATGTCGAACCGGGAAATTGCGGCCCTGGCCCGGACGGTACAGAAATCTTTTTGCCAGTATGCGGAATTCTCTAAAAGGATAAGCACAGAAACCCTGACGGCGGTGGAAAAAACCGACAGCCCTGAACGGCTGGGCAATCTGATCTGCAACACCATTGCCGTCAAGGCCGAACGGAAGGTTGAGCTTTTGGGGATTAAGGAAACTGCGGAACGGCTGGAGAAGATACTGGAAACCCTGGAACTGGAAAACGAGATCTTTGGTATTCAAAAGAACATCAGCGGCAAGGTTAAAAGCCGGATGGATAAAAACCAGCGGGAGTATATCCTCCATGAACAGCTCAGGGAAATAAACAGGGAACTGGGGAAGGACGGAGGGGAAGACGAATTTGCCGACCTGGAAAAGGCCATTGATGCAAAACATCCCCCGGAGGAGATCCTCCTCAAGGCAAAAAAAGAAATACAGCGGCTCAGGAAACTTCAGCCTTTCTCTCCGGAGGCGGGGGTGCTGCGGGGCTACCTGGAGTGGATAGCCGACCTTCCCTGGAGTGAGTTCAGCGTCGATTCCGGGGACCTTGAGGCGGCGGAAAGGATCCTCAATGAGGATCACTTTGATATGCATAAAGCCAAGGAACGGATCCTGGAATTCATCGCGGTCCGGGAGTTAAGCGCCCGGGAAAATGGACATTCCGGCATTAAGGGGCCGATTCTCTGCTTTGTGGGTCCCCCGGGAACGGGAAAAACGAGCCTGGGCAAATCTGTGGCCCGGGCTCTGGGACGGCGTTTTATCCGAATCTCCCTGGGAGGGGTACGGGACGAAGCCGAGATCCGGGGACACCGGAAGACCTATGTGGGGGCTTTGCCGGGAAAGATAATCCAGTCCATGCGGAAAGCGGAAACGATAAACCCCGTATTCCTCCTGGATGAAATTGACAAACTCTCCTCCAATGATTTCCGGGGAGATCCCGCCGCGGCCTTGCTTGAGGTTCTGGATCCGGAACAGAATGCTAATTTTACCGATCACTACCTGGAGCTGCCCTATGACCTCTCCAGGGTACTCTTTATCGCCACCGCCAATTCCCTCCATTCCATCCCCTACCCCCTGTTGGACCGGATGGAGATCATCGAGATCCCCGGGTACGGGGATATGGAAAAACTCGCCATCGCGGAACAGTTTCTGATCCCCAAGAATCTGCGGGAAAACGGGCTTGGAAAGGCGAAGATCACCTTTAAGGATCAGGCCGTTCTGGAAATTGTCCGGCATTGGACCATGGAAAGCGGAGTCCGGGGACTGGAACGGGAGATTGCCCGTTGCATCAGGCGTATCGCCCGGAGCGCGGTGCAGAAACAGTATGGCAAGGACCCCGGAAAACCCCTTGAATCCTTCAAAAAGCAAGTACGCCGGGAGGATCTGGAAAAACTCCTGGGCAGGAGAAAATACAAAAAGGATGTAGTGTACCGGGAAGCCAGGGTTGGAGTTTCCTACGGTCTGGCCTGGACCGAAACGGGAGGTACCGTGCTGCCGGTGGAAACCATCAGCTTTGAGGGAAGCGGAGAACTTATCATCACTGGAAACCTGGGAGACGTGATGAAGGAAAGCGCCCGAATAGCCCTCTCCTATCTACGAAGCGTCAGTGGCGAGTATGCTTTTTTCATGAAGGATGTGGGAAAAACGGACTTTCACCTCCACGTCCCCGAGGGCGCTATTCCCAAGGATGGTCCCTCTGCAGGGATCACACTGGCGGCATCCCTTCTCTCCACCCTCTGCCAGGTCCCCCCCAAACCGGCAATAGCCATGACAGGGGAACTCACCCTTACCGGACGGATCCTCCCCATCGGCGGGCTCAAGGAAAAACTACTGGCCGCCATCAGAAACGGCATGGAACGGGTTATCCTGCCTGCGGATAACCGGGAGGATTGGGAAGAGCTTGACAGGGAGATCCGTTCCTCCCTTGCGGTGGATTTTGTCGAGTCCGCCGGGGAAGCCTTCGGCATCCTCTTTGACGGCGGGATCCTGAAACCAAAGAAAACCTGCAAGCCGAAAAGGGTAAACACGAAAACCTCCGCAGGGGCTTAACCGGATTTCTGCGTAATGCGGGCCATCCTTTAGCATCAGGGAGGGCAGAGTCGGCGGATCTCTGCGGCGAGGTAGAAGGAACCTATCCCCAAGACGGGTAGTCCCTGCTTCCGGCCGATCTTCAGGGCCCGGGCCAGGGCGGCTTCAGTATCCTTGATGAGGATCGGCAGGGACGCCTCTCCAGACCCCCCGGCCTGTTTTTGAGGCGGCGTTTTACGGGCCTCTTCCCGGAATATTTCGTAAACCGCTTCCGGATCGTTCCGCTTAAAGGATCCCGGGGTGGTGATTATGATCCGGGAGAAATGGGCAATGAGAATCCCCGCCATGGCCTCCGCATTTTTCCCCGCCGCACAGCCAAAGATGAGAACCCCCCCATCTCCGTAGAGAGCAGTAAAAGTCTCAAGGCAGCACTCCACACTTTTCGGCGTATGGGCGCCGTCTATGAGTACAGACGGATCATCCCGGAGTTTTTCAAACCGGGCGGGCAGGCTGAAACCCCGGAGACTCCGGCAAATAGTGGGGCCGTCAATGGCGGGAAAGGCGATCTTCAGGGCCAGTATCGCCAGGCCCGCGTTTCCGGCCTGGACTGCCCCGGGGATGCCAAGGGAAACGGACAGGGGCTGGGGAAACCGGTTCTCCCCGATAAAATTCAGGGAAAAGTCGGTGCCATCCCGATGGACCCGGAGCTCTTCAATCCGAACCAGATCGGGGAGGTAGTAGAGGGGGGCCTCCCGTTCGTCGGCGATCCGCCGGAGTACCCCCAGAGCCTCGGGAGTCTGTTCCGCCAGGATCAGTGGCCTGCGGGGCTTGATGATCCCCCCCTTTTCGGCGGCGATCCGGGCAATGGTAGTCCCCAGATATTCGGTGTGTTCCAGTTCGATCATGGTTATCACCGAAACCAGGGGGTCCACAATATTGGTTGCATCCAGCCGCCCTCCCATGCCGGTCTCCACCGCCATGGCGCCGCAGCGGGCCAGCCGGGCGCAGAGAAAAAAATAGAGGGTTAAGAGCTCAAAAAAAGTGGGCTCCTCACCGTCCCGGGCGGTATCAAAGAGCTGCCGGGAATCCCCGGTGAAGTCCTGTAGACTCTCCGCCAGAACCCGCAGCTCATTCCCTGCCGCGGCATAAATGGATTCATCAAAGAAGCCCTTGCCCCCGGTGATACGTTCCCGGTATTCGGTCACATGGGGGGACATAAACCGGGCAGGATTGAGCCCCCAGCAATCAAGGACCCGGGCGATCATCCCGATGACCGAACCCTTGCCCTTGGATCCTGCAGCATGGATAACCGGCGCCGCCTTCTCCGGATGCCCCGCCAGCTTGGCGAGCAGTTCCATTCGGTCAAGGCGAAAATTGCGGGAATGCTGTCCTGATTCCAGATTGATAAACCGAAAAAGCCACTCAAAGACCTCCGGAGAAGAAGAAAAGGATGGGGAATTGGTCACACAAAAACCGCCTTGTACCCGGAGAAAATGGCCTGAACCGACCGGGGATTATTCACCATAAAAACCCTACTTTCCTACGGTTTCCCGGATAATCTGCAAGGTCCGTTCAACACAGCGATCCCAGGAAAAAACCTTAACCCGTTCAAGCCCCAGGGTACGGCATTCCCGGTATATATCCCGGTTGGTGGTGATGGTTACCATGCGATCCGCCATATCCTCAGGATTTAGGGGATCAAAATAGAGGGCAGCGTGTTCAGCGGTCTCCGGAAGGGAGGCGGCCCGGGCGCAGGTGACGGGGATCCCCGATGCCATGGCTTCCAGGACTCCAAGGCCAAAGCCCTCGTACATGGAAGGGTAAACCACAAAGTCGGCGCCGGCGTAGAGTTCCGGCAGGCTGTTGAAGGGAAAGTGACCGGTAAAAAAAATATCGTTCCGGTAGGCGCTGGCCGCCGCCGCGGCCTTTACCTTTTCCGCCCGGTGGCTGTCGGCCCCCGCCAGAACCAGCCGGTGGGGGTACCTGGTCCGTTCCTTGAATATCTCAAAGGCCTTGATAAGCCGTACATGGTTTTTTACCGGATGATCTATCCGGGATGCGTAGAGGATATAGGGTCTGCGGAAACTGAAAGGCTGAATAAGGACAACGCTCTCCTCGTTCCGGGGCCGGGGGTAAAAGGCGGTATGATCGATGCCATTGGAAACCACCTCGATTCGGGATTCCTTTACCCGGGCCAGATCCACCAATTCCTGCTTGACCCACCCGCTTACGGCGATGATCCGGTCCAGATGGCGGAGGGCATTGGGGAGTACCATCCGGATAACCGCCCCCAGATGTTCCCGGGTTTTGGCGGTTCCCCAGAATGCCGCCATGTCATGGACCGTACCAATGGCGGGAACCGGAGAGGTATAGGGAAGCCGCCTGTGGGCGGCAGGAAAAAAACAGCCGTCATACTCCCGAACGCGGGCAAATTGAGAATATTTGAACTGGTGCCAGAGCGAATTAGCGGTCCGGCCATTAACAAAACACTGGGAAATAAATTCCAGGTTTGAAGCGGTCTCACCAAAGGCAAAACGGTCAAAATCCCATCCAAACAGTTCATACCGGTCACCGGAAGGGGGTATTTTTTTTAAAAACTGGGTCAAATAGACACCAACCCCCGACTTGCCGCCGTCACAGGCGAAGGTATCAATACCAATCTTCATTATAACCTCCGGTTTGCCGGAATATTATACCTTCTTCCCTCTTCCCATAAAACCCCCCGACGGCTCCCTATTACCGGGGTTCCTACGGGGCGGTGGGTTTTGATTCCGCCCCCACAGGCGACTCTCCGGGTATATGGCGGTTATCCGGGAAAATATGACAGGATGACGGCAGGAAAAACCCCCTGGGCGATCCGATCTTGACGGAGGTATTTATAGCCGCAATGGATGCTGCCTAAACGCTCTTTTAGGTTTCGGAAGGGGGATTGGGCCTGGCAAGGGGCGTGTCCTTCAGGTAGATTCGCAGTACCGAGAGTACCTCTTCAAGGTCCAGGGGCTTGCCTATATGGGCGTTCATCCCCGAAGCGAGACATTTTTCAATATCCTCCCGGAATACATTGGCGGTCATGGCGATAATGGGAATGCCGGGAGTTTTCCCCTCAGGCCCCTCTGATCCCTTTCTCCGCTCTTCCTCAAAGGCACGGATGCAGCGGGTAGCCTCATAGCCGTCCATTTCAGGCATCTGCACATCCATAAAAATAAGGTCGTATTTCTCCGGGTTTTCCATAAAAAATCTAACCGCCTGGGTTCCGTTTTCTGCACAGTCAATAGCCAGGGCAGTAGGCTCCAGCAGGGAGATCACGATCTCCCGGTTGACTTCCACATCCTCCACCAACAGCATCTGTTTTCCCTCAAACTTGTCTATTTCCTCCACTTTCAGGCCGGCCTCCGCAACCAGATTGTCCTGCCCAAGGCACTGGTTGATACAGTCGGCAATGGCGGAAGGAAACAGGGGTTTGGGCAGGAATTTATTCACCCCCGCGCTTTTTGCATCCTCTTCAATGGCGGTCCATTGGGTGGCGGATATCATGATAACAACGGATTCCCCTCCCCCTTCCCGGATCCTGCGGGCAAGTTCAATACCGTCTATACCGGGCATCTTCCAATCCACAAAATAGATATCATAGGGCCCCTTTTTCTTGATGAAATCCAGGGCCTCTACACCGTCTGAGGCGGTTTCCAGGGACAATCCCATCCCCCCGGCTATCTCCCTGAAATACTCCCGGACATCAACGGCATCGTCCACCACAAGGACCCGGAGATTCTTCCATCCCACCCCGGATGCAAGGCGGCTTTCCTCCAACTGCTGTCCCCGTTTTATTTTTACCTGAAAGGTAAATACAGACCCCTTTCCGGGTTCGGATTTCACCCAAATATCCCCGTCCATCATCTCCACAATACGTTTTGAAATCGCCAGTCCCAGACCCGTACCGCCGAATTTACGGGAGGTACTCGAATCGGCCTGCTCAAAGGAGGTAAAAAGCCGGGATTGTTGCTCCGCGGTAATGCCTATGCCGGAGTCGGCCACACTGGTGCGGATGGCGCAGAGGTCCCCTTCCGTCTGCTCCAGGTCCGCATCAAGCCGGATCGTGCCCTGTTCGGGAGTAAATTTAGCGGCATTGGAAAGCAGATTCGTAATCACCTGGGCCAGACGCTGATCATCCCCATAGAGATAACGGGGGATATTCCGGTCTATATGCACGGTAAAATCCAGGTGTTTCTCATCCATGCGGAAATTGATTACGTTCACCACTTTCCGGAGCATCTTCTCAAAGTCAAAATTCGCAAAGGAAAGCTCAAATTTGTTTGCCTCGATCTTTGACATATCCAGAATATCATTGATGACTCCCAGCAAATGGTTGGAAGCATCTTCAATTTTGTTAAGGCAATACTCTTTTCTTTCGATATTCCCCGATGTTTTTGCGATATTGGTCATACCAATGATGGCGTTCATAGGGGTACGAATCTCATGACTCATGTTGGCAAGGAAGATGCTCTTTGCCTGACTTGCCCGCTCAGCCTGGGTAAGGGCGGCGTCCCGTTCCTTTTCCCGCAGATCCCGGTTCGTCGCCCCCACGATAAGACTGCTGAGGGTAACAATGAGCTGCCGGTCACTTTCCGTCCATTTTCGGGGGCCCTGGCATTCCTCCGTGGCCAGTACCGCCCAGAACTTACCATCCCGGTACAGGGGCGTCATGACAAAGGCCCTGATCCCGGCGGATTCCATGATCGTATAGTCCGGACATACCCGGGTTTCATCACAGGAGATGAGGGGAATGTCCGCAGGCTGCTCCCGGGGGAAGCTGTTGATAATACTGTTGAACCTTGTATGCAGAGGGGTGCTGATTACCGCGTCCACCCTGCTCCAGAGGTAGGCCGCATGGCTTGTCTCGGAGCTTTCCCCGGCTATCCCGATGACGATCCGGCTGACTTTGAGGAATTCACCGCTTATCCGCAGGGCTTCGTTGATGACGAAACCTATATCCCGGGCGGAAATAAAGCTCTGCGCCAGAAGGGACATCAGCTCCTGCTGTTTAAAACGCCGGGAAAAGACGGCTTCCTTCTGCTTGTACACAAAAAAACTCAGGAAACCCGATACTATGACGAAGATGATGGAGAACAGCAGCATCACCGAAAGGCCGATGGTCCGCCGCCGGGTCAGCAGCAACTGTTTATCGCTGATATCCACCCCTCCCAGGGCCACGATCCTTCCCTTACGGTCAAAAATCGGGGCAAAGGCGGAGAGGATCTGATCGTAGCCTATCGAATATTGCCCCAGATCCGCGGTAACCGCCCGGCCTTCATTCAGAGCCCGCCGGGGGGTTTCCTCATCGTCCACGGGAGCCGTAGCTATGTTTACCGTGTCTTCGCTGATATCATTGTCAACGATGAACTGCCACTTGTTTCCTTCGATAGGCCTGAGGTAGTATACATAGAGCAGGTTGGACTCTTCGGCAAAGGCGATAAGACGCTTCCGGAGTTCGGCAAAGATGGGTTTCTCCATGTCCTCCGGGTTTACCAGTTCCGCCAACTCCTCCGCCGTAACCAGATGCGCCACAGAACGGCTTGCGGCCAGGAGCCTCTCCTCGATACTATCCCGCAGAAATGCCGATATGGAATTGATGAATATACCGGCAAAGATCGAAAGCGCCAGCACCAAAACAGCGGCAATAGAAAAAAGAAATACCGCAAGATTGTCATATAATAGTCCCTTTCGCACCATTTTTTACCGTTGTTTTAAGTGTATTCAAATGTACATCCTGTGTACAGGGGCCGGGAAAAACAGAACAGGGCCTGTAAAGAATATTCCGGCAGGGGCTTCTTTCCAGGACCAGCAGGAATTTGAAAACCCGTAATGAAGAACCCAGGAGCAAGCTCGAAGCAAGCGTGCCTGCCGGTTCTTCAGCAAGCGCAAACCGGAGATTCGACGAGGCATGGACGCCTTCCGATGAAAAATGGTGAAAATTTCTCTTTTTTTTCTTTTTTTTTTCTTTTTTTCTTTCTTTTTGACAAAGCCCCCTTGCGACACAATGTATAGCGTGCTAAATTGGGTTTGAAAGAATTAAGCCGCTATATGTACGGTAATTCTTTATGCCTATATGATTTCCCGGCTGGTTGTGCCAACAGGTTGTATGAGGAAAAAACGTGCGTTGTCCCCATTGTGGTAATTTTGACGACAAGGTAATTGAATCCAGAACCCTGGCCAACGGAGAGGCTATACGCCGGCGGCGGGAATGTAACGGCTGCGGGTACCGGTTTACCAGTTATGAGCGGATTGAGGATAAACAGTTTATGGTGATCAAACGGGACGGACGCCGGGAGCCCTTTGATCGAGCTAAAATTGAGCGGGGGGTTCAGCGGGCCCTGGAGAAACGGCCCGTGTCCCAGATGAGTATCGAGAGTCTGATCAATGAGATAGAGGATTCAGCGGCAATCCTGGGCAAGGTAAACCATGAGATTGATACCGCCGCCATCGGGGATCTGGTTCTGGACAAGCTGGGAAGTCTGGACAAGGTAGCCTATATCCGTTTTGCCTCTGTTTACCGGCATTTTGAAAATCTGGATGAATTTGTCCGGGAGATACATAAGTTGGGGGGAGATTTTGATTAAACATGTGGTAAAACGATCCGGAGAGGTTGAGGCCTATGACCGGACCAAGATCTACAATGCCTTGACCAGGGCCTTTGCGGCGGTGGAGGGCAAAAGGGCTTTCGGGGAATCGGAGGATCCGGTGGAGACCATAACCCGGAAGGTGGAAGAACTCATCGAAGGCCTCATGGCAGAGAGGCATCCTCACTCGATCCCGGCGATAGAGGAGATTCAGGACCTTGTGGAAAACGCCCTTATCGAAACCCGGCAGACTGCCGTGGCCAAGGCCTATATTCTGTACCGGGCCAGGCATGAGGCCATCAGGGATGTAAAGAAACTCATGCTGGATATTGATTCCACCATGAACGGATACCTCCGGCAGTCTGACTGGCGGGTCAACGAAAACGCCAATGTCAACTACTCCCTGGGGGGCCTTATCCTCCACAATTCCGGGAGTATCACCGCCAATTACTGGCTCAAGAATATCTATACCCCGGAGATCGCCGATGCGCACCGGAACGCGGATTTTCACATCCACGATCTTGCCATGTTTTCCGGATACTGCGCCGGCTGGTCCCTCAGGCAGCTCATTGCTGAGGGCCTTGGCGGGGTGTCCGACAAGATCACCAGTAAACCGGCGAAGCATCTGTCCACCCTGATGCAGCAGGCGGTGAATTTCCTGGGATGCCTCCAGAACGAGTGGGCCGGCGCCCAGGCGTTTAGTTCCTTCGATACGTACATTGCTCCCTTTGTACGGGCGGACCGGCTAAGCGACCGGGAACTCAAACAGTGCCTCCAGAGTTTTGTGTTCGGGGTTAATACCCCAAGCCGCTGGGGAAGTCAGGCGCCCTTTACCAACATCACTCTGGATTGGACGGTCCCGGCGGACCTCAGGGATAAAAAAGCGGTTATCGGCGGCGTGGAGGCGGATTTTACCTACGGCGACTGCAAAGCCGAAATGGACCGGGTAAACCGGATCTTTATTGAACTCATGCTTGAGGGGGATGCCAATGGCCGGGGTTTCCAATACCCCATCCCCACCTATAACATAACCGGTGACTTTGACTGGGAAGGGGAAAATGCCCGGCTGCTCTTTGAAATGACCTCCCGTTACGGTACCCCCTACTTCCAGAATTTTGTCAATTCCGATCTCGACCCCGGGGATGTCCGGTCCATGTGCTGCCGGCTCAGGCTGGACAAACGGGAACTTCGTAAACGGGGAGGAGGTCTCTTCGGTTCCGACGAACTCACCGGATCAATCGGAGTGGTTACCATCAACCTTCCCCGGATAGGGTACCTGGCCGAAAATGAAGAAGATTTTTTCCGCCGTCTGTCACGCCTCATGGAACTTGCCAAGGAAAGCCTCCTCATCAAGCGGAAAGCCGTCAACCGGTTTCTCGATTCGGGCCTCTTTCCCTACACCCGGCGCTACCTGACCACCCTGGATAATCATTTTAACACCATCGGTCTTGTGGGAATGAACGAATGTATCCGGAATTTCCTGGGAGCCGGGGTAAACATTGCAACGGAAAGGGGCAGGCGCTTCGCCCTGGAGGTTCTCCAGTTTATGCGCAATAAACTCGCCGATTTCCAGGAGGAGACAGGGGAACTGTTCAACCTGGAGGCAACCCCTGCGGAGTCTACCTCCTATCGCCTGGCGAAACATGACAAGAGCCGCTACCCTAATATCATCACCGCCGGCGGCGGGGAGAACGGTGACACCGGGGGAAGCGCCGTACCCTACTACACAAACTCCACCCAGTTACCGGTCATGCTGACCGATGATATCTTCGACGCCCTGGACCTCCAGGAGGAACTCCAGACCGTCTATACCGGCGGTACGGTTTTCCATGTCTTTCTGGGAGAGGCTATCGAAGACTGGAGAAGCTGCCGGGACCTGGTAAAGGCCGTAGCCTGCCACTACCGGATCCCCTACTTTACGATCTCTCCCACCTTTTCCGTGTGTCCAATCCACGGCTACCTCAAGGGGGAGCATTTCACCTGTCCCCGGTGCCGGGAAGAAGAAATAGCCCCCCTGCGGCGGCGGCTCACCGAACTGGAACGGGAACAGGCGCTGGCCCTTGAAACCCTGGCCCGGGCAGGGACCGCTCCGGTCGTTGCCGGTGAAGATCCGGAAGGGGGCCAAAGAGTCTGTGTAAGTTGAGGCGGATCTGCGATCTGCTATGTTGAAACTGATTCAATATAAAATTGATTCAATATCAAAGATAAAAGACAAAAAAATCAGAGGAGTATATACATGAGAAACCTTGAGGACATTGAAAAGGATCTGACCCTGGTACGGGAGGCTATAGCCGGGGTTAAGGGGAGGCCCGCAGAAGTGTACAGCCGCATTGTGGGTTATTACCGGTCGGTACGGAACTGGAACAAGGGGAAACGGGAAGAATACGATGAACGGAAACTATACCGGGTTTCCGGTATTCTCCCGCCGGAGATTCCGGCTTTGAAGCCGGGGGCAAAAACCGGGGATACCGTGGAACGGGAGGCTGTGGCCGGCCCGGTATCCGGGTCATCCCCGGAGAAACCGGCGGAATGTTTGCCGGAACAGCGGCTCCTCCTCTTTGTACGGCCCGCCTGCCCGGCCTGTCCGGGGGCCAAGGCGGCGGCGGGACGGCTCGGAATACCGGTGGATCTGGTAAATGCCGATACCGAAGCCGGGCTTGCCGAGGCGCTTCACCGTCAGGTCCTGTCTACCCCCACGGCGATACTCCTGAACGGGGAGGGGGAGGAACTGGACCGGGCCCTGGACAGCGGCGGCATTACCGCCCTGGGCGCCCGGCTGGTAGTCTGAATAGGGGTACTTCCCGCAGGGTCCGGGGAGAATTCGCCGGGGCCTGTCCCTAAGGGTTTGGGCATGGACGTGTATCTGCGAAAGACCAGCCTGGTGGACTATCCCGGCAAGGTGGCGGCGGTTTTGTTTTTCCGGGGCTGCAACCTCCGCTGTCCCTGGTGTCATAACCGGGAACTGGTTCTCCCCAAAACGGAAGCCGCCGGGAAATTCCCGGGAGGGGCCGGTGAAGGGGATTTCATATCCCAGGAGGCGGCCTTTGATTGCATAAAAAGGCGCCGTTCCGTCCTGGGGGGGGTGGTGTTAAGCGGCGGGGAACCCTGCCTCTGCCGGGAACTGGGGCCCCTCATTCTGCGGATACGGGACTTGGGCTTGCCGATAAAACTGGACACCAATGGCATGCGGCCGGATGTTCTGGAAGCCCTTTTTTCCAAAGCCGCAACCCGGCCGGATTATATCGCCCTGGACTTGAAGACGGCGCCGGAACGGTACGGGGAACTCCTGGAAAATGCCGGGGGCAGAGGCCCGGCGGACCGGGACCCCGGGGAGGCGCTGAGGAAAAGCGCATCCCTGATCCGCAAATCCGGTATCACCTGCGAATTCCGGAGCATCGTTTTTCCCAACGGGTATTTTGGATTGGCGGATATCGATGCCCTTGCCCCCCTGGTTGGTGACAGCCCCTGGTATTTCAGATCTTTCAGGCCGGGTAACTGTCTTGATCCCTCCTGGAATGAAATCGGGGAACCGGAACCCGGCCATGCGGCAATCCTGGCGGAGGCGGCCAGGAACCGGACCGGCGGCAGATTCCCTGAGACATCTCCGGGCAGGAGCTTCAATGCCGCCCCCTTGCGTTAAAAAGCCCAAAGGGTTTGAATAGGATCATGACCTCTGACGAAAAATCCTGTCTCGTCCGGTTCCTTGACATGACCGGTGATTATCTCCGGGACGGGTACCGGCGGGAGAGGGGTCTTTATGTTTTTATGGACGATCCGCCCCTCCCCTCTTCCCTGGAAGAAACGGCCAGCGAGGTTGAGCATTGTACCGCCTGTCCCCTCGCCGGAGGGCGGACCAGGGGGGTACCCGGCGAAGGAGTTCCGGAGCCCCTGGTTTTGGTGGTCGGGGAAGGTCCCGGAGCGGATGAAGACGCCACGGGGAGGCCCTTTGTAGGAAAGGCGGGGCAGCTTCTGGACCGTATCCTTTCCGGGATAGGCCTTTCCCGGGACAGGAACTGTTTTATCGCTAATGTGGTAAAATGCCGGCCCCCGGGGAACCGGGACCCCCTTCCCATGGAAATAACCGCCTGTCTTCCCTTTCTGGAACGGCAGATCGATCTCCTTAAGCCCCTGGTGATCCTCGCCCTGGGCAGGGTGTCCGCAAACATCCTCCTTGGCGACGATAGGGGAATAGGAAAACTGCGGGGTTATTTTACCGGGTACCGGCCCCGGAATGCCGTTTCCCCGGCCATTCCTCTCCTGGCAACCTACCATCCCAGTGCGCTGCTCCGGGACGAGACCCTCAAACGGCCCGTCTGGGAGGATATGAAACTTCTGATGGGAAAACTTGAGGACCTGGACCCTCTGTATGCCGAAGCGATCAGGGACCTTCCGGTAAAAGGGTCAGGTTCCCGGCAGGAGGCCCAAGAGGGATGATCCCCCCGATTTCCCCTGGGGAATCCCACGGGGCCCCGTACCTGGACATCGTCTTTGACATACCTCTTGACAGGGTTTTCAGTTACCGGGGGGATCCTGCCGGGGAAGCCGCCCCGGGAAAGCGGGTGATGGCCCCCTTTGGCAGGCGGGAAAGCCTGGGCTACGTTATCGGGAAACGGCTTGAGCTCCCCGAAGGGGTCTCCGGGGGAACCGTAAAGGCGGTACGGCGGGTGGCGGACCGGGAACCTGTCTTTGACGGGGACGATGTGGAACTTGCCCGGTGGATAGCGGGGTACTACTTCTGCGGTATCGGGGAAGCCCTGGCCGCCATGATCCCCTCGGGGAGGAGGGCCGGTTCCTCTTCCATCCCCGGCTTTACCGAAGATACCGATACAATCACCGGGAGGCCCCTGGATCTTTCCGCCGAACAGGAAGCCGCCCTCAGGGCAATTACCGCTACGGAAGCGGAGGGGAAGCCCGCCACCGGACCGGAGCAGAAAAGGGATTCTCCCTTTTACCTCTACGGCATCACCGGTTCAGGAAAAACCGAGGTTTTTCTCCGGGCAGCGGAATCGGTCCTGGAGGCGGGAAAATCGGTGATCTACCTGGTTCCGGAGATATCCCTGACCCACCAGACCGCGGAGGCTATCGGGCGGCGTTTTGGCCGGACGGCAAGCACTATCCACTCCGGCATGAGTCCCAGCGCACGATTAGCTGAGTGGATGCGGATTCGGAGAGGGGAAGCCCGGATCGTGGTGGGTCCCCGGAGCGCGGTTTTTGCCCCTGTCCGGGAATTGGGACTCATCATCATCGATGAGGAACAAGACGGATCCTATAAATCGGGGAATACCCCCCGCTACCATGCCCGGCAGGTGGCCATGCATCGTTGTGCCGTCTCCCATGCCCGGCTGGTGATGGGCTCCGCCACCCCATCGGCGGAGGCCTGGAAGCTTATCGGAGACGGCAGGATCCGCCGTCTTGACCTCTCCTGCCGCCTTGCCGGGGGCAGCCTTCCGGATATTCAACCCGTGAGTCTGGAAAACACCGGGGGCTGCCTGAGCCGGGAACTGAAAGAGGAGATCCGCAGAACCGCCCAAATGGGCAGACAGAGCATCCTCTTCCTCAACCGCCGGGGATTCGCCTATTTCTACCACTGTAAACAGTGCGGCTTTGAACTCAGTTGCCGCCAATGTTCCGTATCCCTTACCTATCATAAAAGCAGGGGACGGGCGGTCTGTCATTACTGCGGTTATTCGGTTGCCCCCCCCCGGGCCTGTCCCCAATGCGGTTCTCTGGAAGCCCATTTTGCAGGATTCGGCACGGAGCTTATCGAGGAAGAGGTCCGGCGCAGTTTCCCGGAACTCAGGATCCGCCGGGCCGATACGGACACCACCGGCAGGAAGGGAAGCCTCAAGGAGATCCTGGACATCTTCCGGGCCGGGGGTATCGACATACTCCTGGGAACCCAGATGGTCGCCAAGGGGCTTAACTTTCCCGGGGTACGCCTCGTAGGGGTGGTCCTGGCGGACACAGGGCTCCACCTCCCGGATTTCCGGGCGGCGGAACGGACCTTCTCCCTCATCGTCCAGGTAGCGGGACGGGCGGGCCGTTACTTCCCCGACGGCAAGGTGATCGTCCAAACCCTGCGTCCCCGGGACCCGGCGATCATCAAGGCCTGCGCCCTGGATGTGGAGGGGTTTTTTGCCGCAGAACTGGCCCAACGGGAGGCCCTGGGCTTTCCCCCCTACTCCCGGCTTATCCGCTTTACCGTCCGGTCAAAGGAAGAGGCCCGGGCGGACCGGGTGATAGGCCGCCTTGCCGCCATGGCCGCCCCCCTCCTTCCCGGTGGAGCGGAACTCCTTGGGCCCGCCGAATGTCCAATCGGCCTCATTTCCGGGAATTACAGACGGCAGCTTATCCTGAGGGGGCCTTCCATGGGTCCCCTCCACGGCGCCGCGGGCAGGCTTCTTGCCCGGTATGAGCAGGAAAAAGATAACCGGGTCTACCTGGAAGTCGATGTAGACCCGGTGAGTCTGCTCTAAGGGCCCGGATGGAAATGACACGACAGAATTGCCGGTTATATTTTTCAGGTCTTGACAAGTGGAAAAGCATACGTGGGAAAATATACGTTGACAATTCCATCAGTATCCTTCAAGATAAATATATATGACTCAATCGTTGGAAGATTATCTTGAAATGGTTAGTTTCCTCACCGATGAGGGGGAAGTACGGGTAACGGATATAGCTTCCCGTCTTGGGGTGTCCAAACCTTCGGTATTGACCGCCCTCAGAGTTCTGGAAGAACAGGGCCTCCTGGAGCATGAACGGTATCGCAGCGTTATCCTGACCAAGAAGGGGGCGGTCCAGGCGGCGGAGATCCGGGGACGTCATCATTTCCTTACCTCTTTTCTGCAGGACGTGGTAGGGGTAACTGCGGAAATCGCAGAACAGGATGCCTGTAAGATGGAACACGTCCTCTCCGAAGAAACCCTGAAAAAATTGAAGCTTCTGGCCCAATCACGAAAGAAAAAAAGCTGATTCCATCCGGAATGCCGCATCCTTTTGTAAACGAAGATTTTGAGGATTACTATAAAACCATTTACGGTACCCGCTGGGAGGGACTACGGAGCAGCCTGCTTAATCCGGCCTCTTCCATAGCGTATAGCAGGGGCCTCATCCTGCCCTACAGGCTGGATCCTTCATCCGTACTGGCCGCCCTGAGCCTCCGCCTTCCCGGGGAGGGACTCATCCTGGACGCCTGCGCCGCTCCGGGGGGGAAAAGCCTGGTTATCGCCTCCGTCATGGGCGGAGGGGTCAGGCTCCTGGCAAATGAATTATCCGGCGAAAGGCGGCGGCGGTTGACGGATGTGCTTGACCGGCACCTGGATGGGGAAACCCGTTCCCGGATTGCCGTTTCAGGATTCGACGCCGCCGCCCTGGGGGGACGGAAGGGGGAGCGCCGCCGTTTTGCAGGGATACTCCTGGATGTCCCCTGCTCCGCCGAACGGCACGTCCTTGCCAGCGAAAAGGCCCTGGCGCAGTGGAAGCCGGCCCGGCCCCGTTTCCTCGCCCGGCGGCAATGGGCCCTCCTTTCGGCGGCCTTTCTGCTGCTCCGGGAGGAGGGCTCCCTGGTTTATGCCACCTGTTCCCTTTCGCCCGAAGAAAACGACGGGGTCTGTTTCCGGTTGCAGGAAAAATACGGCAGGGCTCTTGTCCCCGATGAGCCGGATTTCCCGGAGGGGGAAAAAACCACCTTTGGAAGGATAATCCTCCCCGATAGGCAGAAGGGCATGGGCCCTATGTACGTGGCCCGGTTCCGGAAGGTGTCCGGAATCTAAATTACAGGGTATCGGGAGAATCCAGCGCAGCCGGAAGGCGCATGACCGTTTCGAGGTATCCCATACGCCGTTTCTTAACATTGATGTCCATAAGAGCGAAACCCTCATCCTCCACGATCCGTAATCCCCGGATCGACACGGGATCCTGCTCTGAAAGGCCCGCTTCGTCGGCAATGGAACCCCGGACAACCTTTTTTATCAGATAGGATGGGATAATGGACCGTCCCAGAAAGGGGGTGAGGATGAGACCGTAGAGGGGCGCCGCCAGGCGTTCCCGGCTGTCAACCTTGGCCGCTGCGGCCAGGGGAACATCGGGCCGGGGGGCAGAGATGAGGACCCGCCGGCTGACCACCTCTTCGCCGGAATCGGAAAGATCGGGACCGGCGATCTCCAGGACAACCAGTTCCCCCGGACGGGTGGGAAAGAGGACATCCTGCAGGGCCGGTATCAGGGCGCCCTGGGGAACGCTCAAAGCCTGACCGTTTATCTTCCTGATCCGGGCGCCTTCCGGAATCTGCTGTTCCGAGGCGGGGGTAAAGGGGGCCACATAGATAATCTCCGCGCCTTGGATGGTTTCACTGATGGTAAGACCCAGCCAGGGACGTTCTGCCTTGCCGCCTCCTATCATGGCCGGTAAAGCGGCGGCAAGGCGTTCCGCGGGAACCGCAAAATTCAATCCCGGGTACTGTTCTATTCCGGCAAAGACGATCCCCACAAGCCGGCCGGCCCTGTCAACCACGGGACCTCCGGAGTTACCGTGGTTCACCGCAGCATCAATCTGAATCACATCCCCAATCTGGAGAAAACGCCGGCCCAGGGCGGAGACAATTCCGGAGGTAACGGTTTTTTCCAGCCCCCCGGGGGAACCGATGGCATATACCGTATCCCCTACCTGGGGGATCACCCAGTCCACCACGGAAAATACATAATCGGGGCTCAACTCCGCCTTGATCAGGGCCAGATCCATGGCCTTGTCCCAACCAAGGACCTTGGCGGGGATCCGGGGACTTGCGCCGTCTCCCATACGGATAAACATCCGGGAATACCCCTCGTAGCCGGGATCCACCTCACTGGAGATGACGTGGTAGTTGGTTATCAGGAGCCCTGAATCGTCAATAAAAAAGGCGGAACCCAGGACCCGATCCGGCAATCCGCGGCCCCGTTCGATCCGGAACCCCCGGTCGATCAGCACCGTAGCCACCCCATTGACCATGTCCGAGGCGCTGTCGCTGCCCTCGGCGTAGCGCCGCAGATCCTCCGGAACAGGGCCCTCCCCCGCCGTAGCACGAGAATCCGCCACCGCAAGAAAAAAGGCCGCGGTCCGGCGCTGCTTTACCGTTACCGCCCGCTCAAGAAAAAGCAGGGCGTCGGAAAAAGCCAGGGGTTTCTGGACATGACTCCGCACCGCAGCGAGAAAGGCGCCAAGGTTGTTCCCCGCAGTCAGTTGCTCCCTGGCGTACTCCAGAATAAAATCCGGCTCCTGTCCGGTATTCTCAACGGAAATATCCAGGGCAGCCAGGGACCTGGCCAGGGAAGCCGCATCCTCCCAGCGTTTTTCCGTGATGGCCAACACCTGGGATGCCTTGAGGTTCCCCACAGCCTCCCTCTCAAAGGAATCGAGCTTGACCACTAGCTCAGAGTCCTGTTCCCCAAGGGAAGAGGAATCAGAACCGTAGAGGAGCCGGTACATCCCGATAAGGTGGATAGCCTTGACGGGATCCTCCGTGACAAAGCCTTCGATATCGCGAAGCCGGAATTCACTGGTAGATATGGGCGGCCTGAGACGACGCTCTGCCGTAGCGGTAGTCCCACAAGAGACCAGTATAACACCGGCTCCCAGAAGGAATAAAAAAAGAAAGCTTTCTTTCCTGATGTCTTCAATCCGCATCATCATTCTCCGGGGCTAATTTCAATATACTCTTTTATGCCGTCCTTATCTATATCCCAGGCACGGAAAACCCTTCCATCAGGGGAATACTCCTCTCCGGTCTCAAAGACCCGATCCCCGTCCCAATCACTTTCAGAGGAGCGGAGCAAACCCTCTTCATCAAAACGCCGTATCGTTTCCGGACGGCCGTCCAGGTCCAGGTCTATCCGCTGGAGGAAGGGCCGGCCTGAAACAAAGTCGGTAACCGACACCAGGCGGCCATTCAGCCATTCGGAACTCCTCCGCGGGATCCCCCCCTCCATTTCAACCCGCCGGATGGCGTCCTTGAAGTCTCCACCAGGCTCTTCAATGGTGATGGAAGAGGAGATCAGGCTGCGCCGGCCAATCCGGAGGGAATTGCCCTCGGTTTCAGGGTACACAAAGCCATCCGGGCCGCTGCCTCCAAGTTCCCGAAACTGTAGGGGACGAAAGAAAAATGCAAGCGGCCGGGGAAAATAACGCCGATCCCCCAATTCAACCCGCAGCACCGAGGGATACCGTTCCCAAAAAACCAAAGCCCGCTCCTGCCCGTTTTTCCCGGCTTCGGGGAAAACCGTAGTTTCCCCCCGGAACGGAAGGCCGCCGTTAAAAAAAACCGTCAGTTCCGGCAGGCCGTCCTGCCCCTCATCATAGATGTAACGCCGGATCAAACCATCCTGATACCAGGCTTCTGATTCGGGGAAACCGTCCCCATCCCTATCCTCTGTAATAACACCGGAAAAGCGGAGAAGGTTTCGCCGAAATTCTTCCCTTCCGGCGGTATTCCGGAGGAGTTCCCATACCGAAAGCAGGAGGGCCTTTTCCAAAACAGGACTTCCCTCCGGGAGGTCCGGCGGGGCGGCCGCGATTACCATGGCGGTGGAAACTCCGGACAGAAGGACCTTCCTCCCGGGGACAGCCCCCGTCCAAAGACCGCCCGCAAAGGAGACCCCCGCCGGTGAAACCCCGGAGGCGGAAAAAAATTCCTCCATGGCCTGGTGCTCACCGATAATCCCAAGGCGCAGGGCCGCGGGAATCGCCTTTGGAGACAGGCCTCCCCCTGCCCGGTAGGCGGTAATAAGCCGGCGGGCCTCCCCGGTATCTCCAATAAAGGGGACGGCCATCCATGCCAAATCCGGGTCCTCTTCCAAAAGAAGGGGCAGCCGCCGCAAGGCGGTATCCATGAATTCCCGGCCAACTTCACCGGGAAACAGATTCCCGGCAAATTCAAAGAGGAGCCCCACATGCCGGGGGTCCCGGGGATACCGTTCCAGGCTGCGGGCCAGGATAATACGGAATTGGGGAAGATCCCGAAGGCCCATACATGCGCGGAGCCCAAGCAGGGCCGCATCGGCCCCTTCCGGGATCAGGGAGAGGATCTCCAGGGCTTCAGCATAGAAACGGAGCCGGATGAGAAGCGCCGCCTCAAGGAGCCGGACCTCTTCAGGGGGATAGGATTCCCACCGGTCCGCTTCAATGCCCCGCCGCAGGGCTTCCAGTACCCTTCCCAAAGGCCGTTTTTCATGCAGCCGTACCAGGGCGAGCAGCCAAGAGAGATCCGATGAAACATCGGCATAATCTGCAGCCCTCTCCAGCGCGGCCTCCGCTTCCACCCAACGGCCATCATCCATGGCCCGGCGGACCCATTCGGCGTAACGTTCCGCAACTGCCTTGTCGCCTGTGGATTCTGCTCCGTATTGGGCGCAAAGCCCCCCGGAAACAAGCAACAACAGTAAAACCACCATGCTCCGGAACATCTGCCGTTCCCCAGGGTTTCTATGGGAAAAAACGCCGTCCCGTTGTTTCCCGCGGCGCATCTTGGTCAGATCCCCAATTCGGAATGAGTCCCGGTGGACAAGAGGGAACCCGGCAAAGTTTCCCGGACCGGAAGCCCAAGGATGGTCCGCACTTCATCATCAATGAGGGTTTCCCTGGAGAGCAGGGCGTCGGCAAGTTCTTCCAGGGCCTCCTTATGCTCCCCGATGATCCTTTCCGCGGAGAGGCGGGCTGCATCCAGGATCTTCTTAACCGCATAGTCGATATGCCGGGCGGTATCCTCCGAATAGTCCTTATGCCGGGCGATCTCCTTGCCCAGGAATATGGGTTCATCCTCCTGACCGTAGGTAACAGGCCCCAGTTCTTCCGCCATCCCCCATTCACAGACCATACGCCGGGCCATATCGGTGGCCTGTTCGATATCCTGTTTAGTCCCGGTGGTGGTTTCATCATAGAAGAGCTTCTCCGCCACCCAGCCGCCATAACAGATCACGATCCGGTCCTCTATCCAACCCCGGGTCCGGCTGTAGCTGTCCTCTTCCGGCAGGGACAAGGCCATACCCAGGGCCCGGCCGTGGGGAACAATAGTTACCTTGTGAAGGGGATCGGCATTTTTTAGGAAATAATGGAGAAGGGCGTGACCCGCCTCGTGGATGGCGGTCATCCGGCGCTCCTTTTCGGAGATCACCAGGGTTCTCCGGGCCACCCCCATGAGCACCTTGTCCCGGGCTTCTTCAAAGTCGGGCATCTCCACGGTGGTCTTATCCTTCCGGGCGGCAAAGAGGGCCGCCTCGTTCACCAGGTTGGCTATCTCGGCGCCGCTCATCCCCGGAGTTGCCCGGGCTATACGGCCCAGGTCAATGTTGCTGGCCAGGGGGATCTTGGCGGCGTGGATTCCGAGGATCGCCTCCCGTTCCTTGATGTCGGGCATGGCCACCATCACCTGCCGGTCAAAACGACCGGGCCGCAACAGGGCCGAGTCAAGCACATCCGGCCGGTTCGTGGCCGCCAGGATGATCACCCCATCCTTGGAATCAAAACCGTCCATTTCAACCAGCAGCTGATTCAGGGTCTGCTCCCGCTCATCGTGCCCCCCGCCGTACCCTGCGCCCCGGGTCCTGCCAACGGCATCCAACTCATCGATAAAAATGATACAGGGGGCGCTCCGCCGGCCCTGCTCAAAAAGATCCCGAACCCGGCTGGCCCCGACCCCCACAAACATCTCCACAAAATCAGACCCCGACATGTGGAAGTAGGGCACCCCGGCCTCCCCCGCTACCGCCCGGGCCATAAGGGTCTTTCCGGTACCGGGCATCCCCACCAGGAGCACCCCCTTAGGTATCCGGGCGCCCATCTTGGTGAATTTCTGGGGATTCTTAAGGAAGGAGACTACCTCCTGGAGTTCATATTTAGCATCCTCCTGGCCGGCCACATCGGCAAAGGTAACCTTCTTCCCTTCGTCATGGTAGAGCTTGGCCCGGCTTTTCCCAAACTGGAAAGCCTTGTTGCCCGCCCCTTGCATGTTCCTGAACATGAACCAGAGAAACCCAAAACCGATGATCCAGGGAAGAAATTCCAGTACCAGACGCCAGGGGCTCAACTTGCTTACCGCTCCGGAGATGTTGATTCCCTTTTCCCGCAGACTTGGCAGCAGGGCGGGGTCCTGGTAGGGGATCAGGGTTTTGAAGTGAACAATATCCCCGGATAAACCCTTGAGGGTTCCCTCAATGGTGTTACCGTCCAGGATCTTCACCGCCGTTACTTCGTTCCGGTCAAGGTAATTGGTAAAGGTTGAGTAGGGAATCTCCTGCACGGCAGGCACTTCATTCCGGAAAAAGAAGGCGATGAAGAGCCCTACCATGATCAGAAAAAAAACCAGGGCAAACCGGTTCGGCCTGCCGTTGGGTATCGGCGACTGAGGCGGCCTCTTGTTACTATGCAAGTTAAACATCCAAACCCCCGTTATGTGCCGGAGCAACTCCCGCGGCAAAAGTAAAAAACGACAATTCTTCTCCGGCGCTTCCCCGGTCCCCTGTTTCCCGTCGAGCCAGGAGAAGTGCGGCGCCCCGGCAAAAACCGATGAAGGCGGCGGTTCCCCTTCGGTCCTCCGCGGTAACAACACCGGTATACCCCGAACCATGCGCCTTATCAAGTAATTTTGCCAAACCCAGGGCAAGCCCCCCCTGAAGGATCGAATCGTACCGGAAGGAAGAGCGCAGGACCAGGGGAAAGGCGGCAAAAAAACCTGCCCCTCCCCTTGTCTCTCCGGATTCCGGAATCCCCGCTTCGATGGTCAACCCTTCAAGGGTATAGCGTCCCGGTGCTTTAATCAACAGCGAAAAGCCCCTTTCCCCCCGGCCTTTCCCCGGAAGGGACAGGGCAAGGAGATCCCCCTCCGTCCCAATTCGGACGGGGCCCAGATCCATGGCCCGGAAATTCCCACCGGCAAAAAGCCGGACGCTCCGCCGCCGCGGTCCCCCGGGCATCTTATGCGGACCATCGGGAGCATCGCCTCCCCTCTGCTCTCCGGGAAGCTGATCCGCCGCCAACAACAGGGCCTCCTCCCGGATTATGCCGGGCTGGGCGAAAAAGAGGGCCCGGGAAACCGTAAGAACCGGAGACCAGAGAACATCCGCCCCGGCCGGCTGCCAGGGGATCCGGCGGACCGCCTCAGCCTCAAGGAAATCCGCCGTCAGGGCCTGGGTTTCCGCCAAACCCATAAGGGAACGCCGCCAATGGGGAAAACACTCATCCAAAAGGGGGATCAGTCTGAGGCGGATCCGGTTGCGGAGGTAGGCGGGATCGGCATTGGTGGAATCGACTCTATAGGGAATCTGCCGCCGGGCAAGGTAACGGAACACATCGGCGCGGCTCAGATCCAACAGGGGCCGGAGTACCAACCCGCTCCGCCGGGGCATTCCCGCAAGCCCCCGGGGACCGGAGCCCCTGAGGATCCGCATCAGGAGGGTCTCCAGAAGATCATCCCGGGTATGGGCAACCAGAACAGAGGCCGCCCCGATCCGTAAAGCCTCCCGGTTCCAGGCGGCATGACGGAAAAGCCGGGCGGCCCCCTCTATGCCCAGTCCCCGTTTCTTCGCAGTCTCCGCAACCCTTCCGGGGGCTATGGAAACAACCCTACAGGGGATATCCAGACTCCGGCAGAATTCCCGAACCGCCCGGGCATCCCCCCGGCTTTCCGGCGCCGGACGGATGCCGTGTTCAACGTGGATACAGCGCAGCCTCCAGTCCCCCCTTCCCTGCAAAGCCGCCAGAGCGGCCAGCATGGCGGTGGAATCGGCCCCTCCCGAAACGGCGGCCAGGAGAACCGTTCCTCCGGGGAGATCTCCCAACCCGGAGGCAACGGCCGATTCAAAGTCATTCATATACTGACTTTTTACACCTGCCCACACAGAGAGGACGCCACTTTTCCTACCTTAACCTTATTAATTCAGACAGGAACCCCATGAAGTACGGAGCCCTACTCCTTGGCGGCCTCCGCCGTTTCGGAAGCCTTTTCTTCCTCGGAAGCGGCGGCTTCTTCAGCCTTGGCAAATTTCACCAGCGCCACCACCTGATCGCCCCCGGAAATAAGCCGAACCCCCTGGCCCAGGGAAAGATCCCGAACATGGATTGACTGATTAACCTTCAGATCGGAAATATCCACGACGATCCGTTCCGGCAGATCCCCGGGCAGACACTCCACCTCAACATCGTGGAGGGGTAATTCAAGGATACCCCCTTCCCGGACGCCGATGGGGTTTCCCTGAATATGTACGGAAACCCGGGCACGGAGCAGGGTATTGCTCTCAACTTCATAAAAATCAACGTGGAGGATCGTCCCATCGGTGATCTCCCGTTGGGTATCCTTCACAAAGGCATCGTGGGTTTTTCCGTCAATATTGATCTTGACAATGGTACTTTCGGAGATACCCTTAACCCCGTTAGCAAATTCCAGGGCATCCAAATCAATGGCAAGGGCCTTACCGGAATGACCGTAGATTACCGCCGGAATACGACCAGCCCGCCGAATCCGGCGGGCATGTCCGGACCCCGAATCAGCCCGGTTCCGGGCAGCGAAAACAACCTGACTCATCTGCAACTCCTCGTAAGGTTAATACCTTTCCTGGGACGACAGGGTTCGAACCTGTGCATACCGGAGCCAAAACCCGGTGGCTTACCACTTGCCTACGTCCCAATAATAAACATCCCCACTCCGGCAGAACCTCTGGTCCGGGCTTTCAGAGACGCCCTTAAAAAATCCCAAATTCCTGACGGCGTGGAGATCCCTAAGCTACAACTCTACAGTAAGGTCATCATGGACATTGCCAAAATCGTATTTGTCCAGGATACGCTTCTGTAATTCCGCTCGGAATTCAGGGTGAATCGGATGGGCAACATCCTTGTATTCTCCGGCCCTTGTCTTCCGGCTTGGCATAGCGATAAATACGCCACTTTTACCTTCAATGATTTTTACATTGTGAACCACAAAGCAGTCATCAAATGTAACCGTCACATAAGCTTTTAGCTTCCCTTCACCGGCCACTTTACGGACCCGAATATCGGTAATCTCCATGACGCTCTCCTTTTTCTTCGGTCCAGGTTAACATAATATCATTTTAATACTGCCTTAACCGAACGTGCAAGGGGAAACGTTAATTGGACAAAATTCCACCTTTTTTTAAGAAAATCTACTCCCCGTTCCGCCGTTCCTTTATCCGTAAATATCCCAAAGCAGGTTGCCCCCGTTCCGGAAAGCCCCCAAAAATCCGCTCCCAGGGCTGCAAAATCCCCCAGGATCCCCCTATAGGCCGCCTTAGCCGCCGCCGTCCCCTCAGCCATAAGGACCGGCAAAAAATCATTGCCGTAGGGCCAGGACGCAGGCGCCCCCCCCAGGGCGGCGATCAGGGCATCAGGCCCGGGCCCCTCACCCCCCTCCTTCCCTCTGCGGACCCGGTCCAGCAGGGCAAAGGCCTCCGGGGTACCACTTGAAAACCCCGGGTTAACCAGGACCACCCGGATCCGCCGGGGCGCGTCAAGGAGGCATATCCGTTCACCCCGGCCCGAAACCCAGGCCGCTCCGCCGGAACCCGGACCGCTTCCCCCGGCGGCAAGAAAAAAAGGCACATCGCTTCCCAGGCATGCGGCCATTTCCAGGAGGGCTCCCTCCGAAAGGGCCGTACCTGCCAGGGTATTCAGAGCCAGCAGTGCGGAGGCTCCGTCGGAAGAACCGCCCCCAAGACCGCCCCCGGGGGGGATACGCTTGTACAACCGGACCCGCAGGGTCTCCGCATACCCGGTCCGGGCCCTGAAAAGGGATACCGCCTTGTAGACGATATTCTCTTCCGGCCTTCCAAGGGAATTGCCGGATCCCCCCGGGACAGGGACCGCCCACCGAACCCGGATATCGCAATCCGGCCTGTCAGTCCGTCCCTGAACCACCGTAAACCAGAGGGTATCGGCAAGGGCAAGACGCAGGAAAATACTTTCCAAATCATGATACCCATCGGAACGCCGATTCCCCACCCGAAGGTGCAAATTGATCTTACAGGGCGCCTTTATCCTATAGGATAAACCGGGTTTTACAGCATCTTCCATAATCCGGTGATTCAGTATAAAAAAAAAATCGCCGAATGTAAAGACAAAAATAGAACAAAAACATCCCAAAGGGACTATTGTAAGCGCCGGAGTCTAAAAGTCTTCCGGATTGAAAAAAATTATCCGATAGTTAAGAAGACCAGTTGACAGATACTGAAAAACTCCCTTATGTTTCAATAGTAACGTGCTCTCCGGTTGCGTAACGTATTGAGGTTATTTACTGGTCCGCTTTGCGGATTGCGAATCATTATCCCATGGAGAAGACTATGGTTCTGTATGAGACCATGCAAACCGGGAGGTTTCCCGGGAACAAACATCCCTCCGGTATACCAGGCGAAGGGTTTTCGGCAGATGAACTCGTCCTGTTCCCGCAAACCGGCGGGTGGAACAACGATCTTCCCTGTCCCTTTTTTGCCTTCGGCGACGATGACGACGACGATGACGATCTTGATGATGAAGACAATTTTGACGACATGGAAGATGATTTTGACGATGACTTTGGCGACGACGAATTTGATGATGACGACGACGATGACTATGAAGAAGAAGGTGATGATTACGACTACGAGGATGATGTAGATTACGATGACTTTGACGAATAATACCCCGGAGCCGGTTGAATTCAGACCGGATTTCAGCGGTTCGGGGTTTAGCTGCCCCGTTACAGGCGTTCTGTAGGGGCAGCGCTCCAGAGCCGTTCCAATTCGTAGAAGGAACGGGACTTTGCCGTCATAAGATGGATCACCGTAGTGCCCAGATCAACAAGATTCCATTCGTCATCAGGGGAAGCCTTGCGGCGTCCATGGAGGATCTCGATGTTTCGTTCCGCCGTAAATTCCCTGATGTGCCGTAAAAGGCCCTGTACATGGGTATGACTGGTAACCGTGGCGACCACAAAAAAGTTAGTCCATACGCACTGTTCCCGCAGATCCATCACCACCACGTCAATCCCCCGGTGCTCCTGGATAAGTTTACCCAGGGCAAGGGCGGCGGCCTTTTCATCATTCACCGGTGACATATCTTCCATTAAAATCCCTTCCGATTATGAGCGTAAAATCGGATTTATACTCCAGACTTTGCATATCCAAGCCCAACTCCATACCCATGGCATCGGGAACAGCGGTCTCATAACGGATATTCTTACACCGTATGATGTCCGCAAAGATCTTGACCACGTCCTCATAGCCGGATCGGTCAATTATTTCCGTGATTTCACGATCCCCCGAATCTGCGTTTCCGATGGCGATAACATCGTAGCCAAAGCCCTTGAGGAGTTCCGCGGTCCTCCCTGCAAGGCCGGTAATCGAGGTTCCATTGAGCACTTCCACCGTGAAAACCCGTTCGGATACCGCCCCCTCATTTTGCCGGGTCAGGGCTCCCAAGGACTGACGGACAATCTCCTTGATAAGGCTGCCGTCATAGTAGGGAAAGATCAGCTTTTGATCGGATACCTCCCGGATGTTCCCCCCAACGGACTGTATGCTGATCCGGTCCGTGTCTATTCCCACAAATTCATCAAAGAGCCGCTGGCGGGTACGCTGATTCATGTCGGTCTTCACCAGGAACTGATACGCCTGATTAACCGAAGGGTTCTTTAGCGCGTTGTTTTTTTCTCCCAGCCGTTTTATGAACCCCAGGAAGAAACGTTGCCTGCGAAAGCGGGCGGATTCCAATTCCTCCCCCGGAAGCTGGTAGCTGATGTAGAGTTTCGCCTTGTCCCCGTCCAGCCGGGTTACCCCCGAAGGGAAGAGTATCGACGCTTCCGCATCATAAACCTCCACGGGGGAGGGAATGAATATTTCCACCCCCTCAATAAGATCCACCGCTTTTCCAAGACTGTCGGTATCAAAAACGACATAAAAATTGATTTCAAGCCCTAAAAGCCCCTCTATTTCCCCCTCAAAAGCGCCGATCTGCCGGGGATCGTAGAGCGTATCTATCCGATCCACCCGGTTGATCTGCTGAATGATAAGCCCAAGTTCTCCGGGAATATCAAACACAGCGGCCCGTCTGGTTCCCGGATAGTACATCAATACGTAGGACGAAAGGGGCTTTCCCGCCTTTTCAATAACAAAAAGGGTGTTAATCACCCGATCCCCCGAAAGAGCCTCCTCTATGGGGTCCTGGCGCAGGGTAAGGATCGTAAAAAGAATACCCGCCCCCAGCAGGGCTGCGATGATCCCAAGAAGCAAGATGCTGGCATCAGCCTTTTTGGTTCTCACAGGGGCCTCCTCTTGTGCATCAGGTCAAGCAGCCGTAGGGTTCCTTCCGAAAGTTCCGTTTCCCGGGAACGGAGAAAGGCTACGGTTTCATCCAAAACCGCGGTAAAGAGGCTGTCCAGATCGGGAAAACCGGTTAATTCCCGCAGATTCCGGGATACGGATTCCCGGGAAGGTTCGATTTTATCGGCGATGAATACCACCTTTGCCAGAGGACCCATACTGGTACTGCCAATGGTATGGAACCGTACCGCCTCAAGGATATCCTCGTTCCATACGCCAAACCGATCCCGCAGGATCGTTGCGGCCGCCCGGGCATGGAGGAGGGAGGGTTTTTTCTGTTCCAGTTTGGAAATACCCCCCCGATCTTTTCCGGCGAGACTCCGCAACTCCTCCTCCCCCATGGACTTGCACATATCATGGGTTATTCCCGCAAGGTAACCCGCCCGTGGATCAAGGCCAAAACGGATACAGAGATCATGGGAGAGCAGGGCGGTATTCCGGGAATGGAGAAACCGGGGAGGATTCACCATGGCCCGGACCATCTCTTCAAGCCGGGCAATGGCGATTCCGGAAAGGAAGGGAAGGTCCGCCCCAGGGTCAGGGACCGGCCCGCCGGTACGGAGGGGCGCATACCCGTAGAGCCTCCGATCTTCAATGATAAAACGGGCGCCCTGGGGAACGAGGTATCGCCAGTTTTTCCCCTCCTTGATCCGTTCCCGGACCATGCCCGATGAGATATCCAGGATGTCGTTGTCAAGCTGCCTGAAGGGATAGGGAAAGGATACCGGCTCCGAGGACCTGCGGTGGGCGATAATGATATCCGCTGCCGCGGCAATATCCCCGGCCTTGCGCCACCGGGGAAAACCCCGGGCCAGATCATCCCCAAGAATAAGGCCGGGCTTTCCCGTAGGACCGTAACGTTTTTCAATATCGGCAATGGTATCAACGGTATAGGAGACTCCGGCCCGCCGGATTTCACAATCGTCAACGGTAAGCCGGGGATCCGCCGGGATTGAGGCGGCCAGCATATCCAGCCGGTCAGCGGCGGAGACCGGCTGGGCGCCGGGCTTGAAGGGGGACTGGAAAGCGGGCACCAGGACGATCCGGTCGTAATCAAAGGCCGACAAAACCGCCTCAGCCAGGGAAAGATGGCCCAGATGTACGGGATTGTAGCTTCCCCCCAGGATGGCAAGCTTCACGGTTGGAATTCCTCCTCCGGAAAGGGGGAGCCGGGAGAGCCCGTCATCCGCTCCACCACCCCTTCGATTGCCGCAGCTAAACCGCCAAGCCCCTCCCCCGATACAACGGAAACGCCCAATACCTGTTCCCCGGAATATTTTTCCTGCAAGGCCTGTAACCGGAGGGCCGTATCCGGAAGATCCATTTTTGTACCCGCAAGAATCCGGGGTTTACCGGTAAGCCCGGCAGAAAAGGATCGCAGTTCATTGTACAGTATATCAAAAGCCGTGAGAAATGAATCTTCTGAAAGATCGATCAGGAAAACCAATCCGGCGGTCCGGGAGATATGCTTGAGGAATCGTATCCCCAGACCCGCCCCCCCGGAAGCCCCCTCTATGAGCCCCGGGATATCCGCCAGAATTATATCCCGGGCTGCCTCATTCCGGCGGAAGGAACCTGCCGTAAGAACCCCCAGATTCGGGATCTTCGTGGTAAAGGGATAGGGGGCAACCTTGGGCCGGGCATTAGTGAAACGCCTAAGGAGGGAGGATTTTCCCGCGTTGGGAAACCCTACAAGACCGATATCCGCCAGAATCTGCAACTCTACCCGGAGACACCGTTTTTCACCGGCCTGTCCCGGCAGGGCCTTGCGGGGAGCCTGGTTTACCGGGGACTTGAAGTGTACATTCCCCCAGCCTCCCCTGCCCCCGCTCAGGAAAACAAAGCGTCCCGGTTCCCTGCCAAAATCCCGGATGATCTCCCCCGTATCGCCATCCTTCAGAATTGTCCCCGGCGGTACGGGAATAACCGCATCCGCTCCGTTCCGGCCAAAACGACAGGACCCTTCGCCATCCCGGCCGTTCTCCGCCCGGAAAGAGGGCCTATACCGCAGATGGGCCAGGGTACGGAGGTTGCGGCGGACCTCAAAAATCACATCTCCGCCCCGTCCCCCGTCCCCCCCGGCGGGTCCCCCTTTGGGGACATACTTCTCCCGGCGAAAGGCAACACAACCGTTGCCCCCGGATCCTGAGGAAACTTCAATGAGGGCTTCGTCGGCAAATTTCTGCATATCCGGATCGGCCTACTGGTATTATAGTAAAAGAATAAAGACAGCAGTAACAACAGGCTGTTTTCAAATTACCGTTAGGACCTGTGTAAAAACAACATGACCGATTGATCATCCTACTTTCCTATTGCGTCAAACCGGAGGTTCGCAACAAGCAGCATAAAATACATGTCGCTTTATTCTTACGCGGATCCCTGAGGAACCACCGGCGGCAAACCGCGGCAACGGAGAACCGCCGGAACGGGGTTCCACCCTTACTCCGCCGCTGCGGGAATCACCGTCGCCAGTTTACGGCCCCGGCGCTGGACAAAGGAGACTCTCCCCTCCGTCAGGGCAAAGAGGGTATAATCCCCGCCGCAGCCCACATTGGCGCCTGGGTGTATCCGGGTTCCCCGCTGCCGCACGATGATAGTTCCTGCCTTCACCGGTGAACCGCTGGATCTCTTGATACCCAGGTATTGGGGGTTGGAATCCCGTCCGTTTTTCGCACCGCTGCCACCCCGTTTTCGAGCCATATCACTTCCTCCGTTCCGTATGTATACTCATTCTGCAATATTCGGGGTAACTTTCGGTAACGGATCGTAAACCCTCCAGAAGGAAGGCTCCCACGGCGGAAAGGCGCTCCCTTCCTGCCGCAGAATAATCCGTTTCCAGCCAAAAAGCTCCCCTTTCCGGGGCATCTCCCCGGACCCGGATCCCCTCCCTGCCGGAAAGGGTCCGTACCGCCGCCCTGACCAGGACCGAAACAGCGGCGCACACTACATCACTTCCCCGGGGTCCTGCTCCGGCGTGTCCCGAGACTCCGCAGGAGACGAGAAGCCCCTCCTCGTCTAATACAACTTCGATCCGTACCATGCCCGGGAGCTCATGCCCCGATGATGTCCTCAATCCTGATGATCGAATACTGCTGCCGGTGCCCCTGCTTACGGCGGTAATCCTTTTTGGGTTTATACTTGAAAACAATGATCTTTTTACCCTTTTCATGAGCTTCCACCCGGGCGGCAACCTTGTACCCCCCCACATAGGGCGTCCCTACTGCCACCGGCGTTTCAGAGGCTCCCCCGCCAACCAGAAGCACCGAATCGATTTCCAGGGCTGAACCCGGCTCGGCATCTATCCGATCCACCTTTAACACGGCGCCTTTTTCCGCTTTGTACTGCTTTCCTTTGAATTCTATCAATGCGTACATACGCTTTTTCCCTTCCTGTTCAAATAGTATTATTTTATACTCCGGAAAGGGGAAGGGAGTCAAGTGCCAGGCGGCGCTTATCCATATTCGATATATTGACACGTCTAACGGGGGGGGCTAGACTGATATACAGTGGAAACCCAAAAAATTATTGTCATAATTACCGATGGGATTGATTCCACCCAAGAATTGGCGGAGAGGATCCGGAAAGAGCTCAAAGGTTACCGGATAATTAGGGTATTGGCTTCCGATTTTTCAGGGACGGACATTCTCCCGGGGGATGTGCTTTTTTTGGGTTGCAAGGAGGCAAATCCACCTTCTTTTGTCCGTCTTGAAAAAGTCCTGGGGCATATCAATTTAGCGGGGCGTTCCTGCGGCTTGTTTTCACCTGGTTCAAAGGAAGCGGTACGTTACCTTGCCGGTATTGTGCAGGATTCCGAATTGATCCTGGCCTCAAAACCGCTTTTTGCATCCAACGGTAGTATGGATATTACCGATTGGATTGACACTGTTATTTCATTAAGGCGGGCATAAGGAAATGACTCAAACGTTGAATCTGGATGAATACATTAGGAAAGTGCCGGGGTTTCCCAAACCGGGGGTGCTTTTTTACGATATTACCAGTATCCTGGCGGCTCCAAAGGCCTTTAGTTACTGTATCGATTCCATGGCTGAGATCTACCGGGACAGACAGGTGGACGCCGTGGCGGCCATAGAGGCCCGGGGGTTTTTGTTTGCCGCCCCCTTTGCCGTGCGGATGGGTATTCCCCTGATCCCTATACGGAAAAAGGGTAAACTGCCCGGCAGAAAATTTTCGAAAAAATATTCCCTTGAATATGCCGAAGCGGAGATCGAGATCCATCCTGACGATGTCCCCAAAAGCAGGTATATACTCCTCCTGGACGATCTTATCGCCACCGGGGGAACCCTCAAGGCGGCAAAGGAACTTATCGTCGCTTCCGGCGGGGAGGTTTCTGAAGTATTCGGCGTGGTAGGGCTCCCCTTCCTTAACTACAAAAAGAATCTGGGGGATATTCCGATTCGTACCCTGATTGAATACGATTCGGAATAGAAAGTCCTGCGCGGGGGAACAGGAACCTGATATAAAGGTTAAAAGGGCTGCATAACGATTGACAGCATTATCAGGATATGATAGGGTATAAAGGTCTTTCCCCGGTTGTGTAATGGTAGCACGGCAGACTCTGGATCTGCTTGTGGGGGTTCGAATCCTCCCTGGGGAAAAGGATTAAACAAATCGTAGAATTTGCCGATTTGGTCCGGCCCCTTCGTCTATCGGTTAGGACATGAGATTCTCAATCTTAAAAGAGGAGTTCGATTCTCCTAGGGGCTAAAGAGACCGGTATAGATCCGCTTCTCCTTATGGTTTGCGGGTCTTTTTTTCCGGCTTGAGTTTTACCGGTTTTCCATCCACATAGACCATCACCGGGTAATATAACAATGCGGGGCCTTACGGAGAATGAGATCCCCTCTTTATATGCGCCGGCCCCTGAACCGTTGACCTTCCGGCAAGGAGCGACGTATAGTTTTATATATGAGTGGAAACGGGACTTTCAACCGGTTGGCCTTGGACCTGTCGCTGGATGAACGGACTAATCTTCTGGATAAACTCAAAAACCAGTTAAGCATATCCCGGGACCCCTTGTATGAAGAGACAGCCGTTATTCCTTCCGTTGATACGGAACAGCAGTATGTCAGCCTGCCCTGGTATTACCGCCTTTGGTATTTTATACTCAGCCTCTTTTCCGGCAAGACTCCCCTCAAGGTGTATGAGGGCCGGGAACTGCAAAAACTGGGGTGGATCATAGACGCCCGGGCTCCGGGGCTCTACGATGTCAACCGGGGTCTCCTGCTCTCTGAATTCTATAAAGAATTAACCGGATTGAAGGAGGGGGCCCGTTTTTTTTATACCGTCCTGGACTCCGGCATTAACCGGGACAAGGGCGCCTTCTACGGATTTTTAGGATCCTTGGAGATGGGCACGGTCCACACCCGGTTGAGCGTGGAAACGACCCCCGAGCGTATCGTGGGAAACAAACCCGAAGCCTCCGAAACGGAATTACGGCGCAGGGCCTTTACCATAATGGAAGAAATTCTGGCGGAGATCACCGAGGAGGAACGGACCGCCATGTATGCCAATGTCAGATCCCTCTACTGTCTCTCCCAACTGGCATCCTTCCTCTTTGACCGGATAATTATGGCCTTTTCTCCGGCTTCTTCGGTTTCGGACATGATCTGTTTGGCTTCAGTTATATGGGAACCCCTGTCCAATTTGAATAATATCCTCTTTTCCCTGAAGGAAATTCCCCCCATGCCTCTTTTGGAATCCCTCTTTATCTTCATTCTCCAGGAACACGCCGGGGAGGCGGGATTCGATATCAACACAGAGATCCAAAGGCTGCTTTCCCGGGCGGAAAAGTCCATCGTTGTCATCCGGGAATTTAACCGGCAGGTACCCCTGACCCTGATAGTCCGGTGTGGTTCCCGGAATCTGTCCCTGTCTCCCAAGGTAATAAGCGGCGGAGAGGACTGGTTTGCCGTCTACCGGGAGTATTGGCGGCATCATATAGAGACGCAATTTAACGAGTACATGCGGGAACGCCGGAGCCGGGAACTGGCGAATGCCTTTCGGGATTTTTTTAAGGATAAGGAATTAAGGTCGCTGGAAAGCGCGGCTTCCGAATTCAACCCAAACGGATTCCCCCTTAAGGAGGCTATGCATCTCTCCTTCCTGCTTACCTTTTATTCTGTGGTTTTTATTCCCGAGATCAACGGATTCCTCCGGCCTATTCTCATAGATGGGGAATTCTACCGGCGGGAAAACCGTCTTGAGTTTACCGAAAATTACAATGAAATAATCAAACTTGAGGATGTGATCCGGAAATTTGACTCCGTTATTTCCGCCACCGGAGATTTGGGTAAGCGGTATTTCCAGGCTAAGGGGGATATGTCTTCCCTGCCGGTAAAACGGCGGAAAATTCAACTGGTAACGGAAGAGGCCTCCGAAGAGGCCGCGGCAATATCGGACCGGATCAAAATAGCCATAGGGGGCATAGTAAATATCCTGAACGGTATCCTGAAAAAAGATTCCGGCGGAAAATATGAAACCCTGAGTAACCTTACCCAGATAGCGGGAAAGGGTCCGGCCTTTCTGGCCGGCCTTGCCGAGACGGTACAAAAACTGGAAAAGGCCTATCAGATCATGGAGAATATCAGCATCATGGAAGCGGGAAAGTAGTGGTTCAACTGTACCCTTTTACCTGTGCCTTTCAGGGTTCCCTCCCCCGCGCCTCTTTTCCCTTTATGATGGATGGCCGGTCTGTAAGCGGCACCGGTTGTGTTGTTTCTTCCCGTAATGCCGGTAATATGGTATATTCGGAAGGTCTGAACAGTCCTCCCCGGGAGCGTTTCTACCGTTCTCTTGGGCTGGAGCCGGAGCGGGTATACGCCTGTACCCAGATCCATTCCCGGAGAGTCCTGGCGGTGAATCGCCTGAGTCCCAACCGGGGACCCGAAGCGGATGGAATGATAAGCCGGGACCCCTCGGTAGCCCTCTCGGTGACCGTAGCGGACTGCATGCCGGTGTATCTTTACGATACCGGAAGCGGCGGCTTTGGCCTGGTCCATTCCGGGTGGCGGGGAACGGGCATCGTCCTGGTCGCCCTCGATCTCATGGCCAGTCACTGGAGTACCCGTCCTGAGGAGGTGGCAGCGGTTTTGGGTCCCGCCATCCGGGGCTGCTGTTACCGGGTAGATGAGGAACGGGCCCGGTCCTTTGAGGCCGAATTCGGGGGCAACGGGGGAGCCTATCCGCTTGGAGGGGTGATCCGCCGGGTATGGGAACTGCCTGCGGGGAATTCTTCCGGGGTAGAGACCGGGTCCGGCACAGAGCCTGATTCCGGGAACGGGCCCGGAGCATACGCCTGGTACCTCGATCTTCCTGCGGCTAATGCCCGGCTCCTGGCAAATGCGGGGGTACGAAACATAGCGGTATGTGAAGACTGTACTTTTACAGACTCAAACTTCGGTTCCTTCCGGCGGGAAGGGGCTGATTATACTCGTATGGCAGCCCTGGCGGGACAATTGTAAGGGCCGGCGCCGGTAAAAGGAATAGGTATGTACGATTTTAAGGATCCCTGGAAAATCCGGATTGCATCCGCCCTGAACAGACTGATCCGGGAAGGGGGCATTGACGGCCTGGTGGATACCGCAGAGGTGGTGGCGGAGATTCCCCCCCGGCCCGAGCTTGGGGATCTGGGTTTTCCCATGTTCATCTTTGCGAAACGTCTCAGAAAGAGCCCTGACCGGATAGCCCGGGAACTTGCCGGGATGCTTGAGGCTGATCAGGAGATTCCTATAGGTTGTAGCGGTTCCTTTGCCGCCGAAGGTCCCTACCTCAATATCCGCCTTGATCGGGCGGAGGCCGCCGCCGCCATCCTCACCACCGTACTGGAGGATCGGGGCGAAGGGGACGCCGGGGGAAGGGCGGTCTTTGGACGTCCCGGGACACTCAAGGCCTCCCGGATCATGGTGGAATTCTCAAGCCCCAACACCAATAAACCGCTGCACCTGGGACATCTGCGAAACGATGTCCTGGGGGAAAGCATCTCCAGGATCCTCGCGGCCTGCGGAGCGGAGGTCCGAAAGGTCTGCATCATCAATGACCGGGGAGTCCACATCTGCAAATCCATGCTTGCCTACAGGGAGTATGGCCAGGGAAAAACCCCGGAATCCGAGGGCATCAAGAGCGATCACTTTGTGGGGGACTGGTATGTTAAATTCCACCGGATGAGTGAAACGGATCCCGGCGCCGAGGAACGTGCCCGGGATATGCTGCGTAAGTGGGAAGCCGGTGATGAGGAAACCGTGGCCCTGTGGAAACGGATGAACGCATGGACGGTGGAAGGGATGAAGGAAACCTACCGGCGTACCGGGATTTCCTTTGACCAGTACTACTTTGAAAGCCAGACCTACCTCCTGGGAAAGGATGAGGTCCTGAAGGGGCTTGAACAGGGCCTCTTCTACAGGGAGGCCGACGGGGCGGTGGCGGTTGACCTGGAGGCGGAAAAACTCGGCAAAAAGGTACTCCTCCGCAAGGATGGAACCTCTATCTACATCACCCAAGATATCGGAACGGCGATCTTCCGGCATAGGGACTGGCCCTTTGACCGGCTGATCTTTGTAGTTGGGTCCGAACAGCAGTACCATTTTCAGGCGCTCTTTAGCATCCTGGACAAACTCGGGTTCCCATGGGCAAAGAACCTCTATCACCTCTCCTACGGCATGGTGAATCTGCCGGAGGGCAAGATGAAGAGCCGGGAAGGTACAATAGTGGACGCCGATGATCTCCTGGACAACCTCAAAGAACTGGCCCTTGGGGAGATTCGGGAAAAGGACCGGGAAGAGGCGGTGGGCGATCCTGCTAAGGTGGCGGAAAAAATAGCCCTCGGAGCCCTCCACTATTACCTTATTGCGGCGACTCCCGCAAAGGATATGCTCTTTAATCCCCGGGAATCCCTTTCCTTTAACGGCAATACCGGTCCCTATCTGCAATATATGGGAGCCCGGATATCATCCATGCTGCGCAAAGATTCAGAACAGAGTCCCGGAGGCCGGCCCGCTGGGGATTTGGGCGTTACCGGCGCATACCGGCCGGAACTCCTCACCGGAGATGCCGAATGGGAACTCCTCAAGACCCTGGCGGCTTACAATGGAGCGGTGGCGGATGCCGCAGCAAAAATGGACCCCTCCCTCCTCGCTGCCTATCTCTACGAGCTTTCCCGGTCCTTCAGCCGGTTTTACCATGACTGTCCGGTCCTCAACGCCCCAACGGCGGACCTTGCCGCTTCACGGTTGGCCCTCTGCCGGGGGGTACTCCGGGTCCTCAGGGATGCCATGAACCTCATCTGCATACCCTTTCTGGAAAGCATGTGAGGGACGCAGGGGCCGGGCATTGCCGGCCATGCTGTGTGGCATGAAACAGGACGGCGGCAACAACACAAACGCCGTTATACGGAATCCGCTGTGTAGTACATCAGAGGCTCCCTGAAAAAACCCTGATACTCCCGGGGAGTAACGCCGGTCAGTTTTTTAAAAATCTTCGCAAAATAGTTTGCGTCATTAAAACCGACCTTTTCGGATATTTCTTTTATCTGGGCCAAGGGAACATTTTTCAGGAGTTCCTTAGCCCGGTCGATCCGTACTCTGCAGATATAATCGGAAAAGGTGGTGTTCATCTCTTTCCTGAACAGATGGCTCAGATAATACTCGCTGACAAAAACCGCATCTGCCACCTTGCTGAGGGTCAACTCCCCGGTATAGTTATGCACAATATAATCAATCGCCTTGGTCAGATGTTCACTGGTTTTTTCATGCCGCTGGTTCTGATAGACCGTATCAATAAACCGTTCCATGGCCCTGGTAGTAAGGAAACAGAGTTTCTCAAAATCCGTACTATCCTCACAAATTTCAAAGGAATCCTTGGTGATGCTGTTAACGTCCCGAAGCGGCGCCCCCGCATCAACCGCAGCCCGGGATAAAAACGCAATGAGTTCAAAAATTTTAACCCGTATGGTATCCATGTTCCCCCCGGCAAAAAAGAATATCCCGCTTAACAGGTTGTTCAAAATCTTTGTTGCCTGCTGTTTGTTGCCGCTCTGTACAAAGGCGATCAACTCCTTTTCAGTTTCAATGGGGTAGGCCAAAACGGAAGCGTGTTTCTCTATTTTTATCAAGCCTGCGTCGGCTATTTTTTTATCGATGATGAGTTCGGCAATCCGCGCCTGCTGTTCGGTTATCCGGGCCCGCTGCTTTAAATAGATGCTGTGCTCCCGGGTAAGACTGTTAACGATGATAAAGAGAATCTGCGCCGCACTGGATACGTTAACGCAGCTATAGGAGAGAACCTGATACAGAAAATCGTCCCCGGGAACAGGAATATGCATATCCCGGGTTTTTTCCCGTATTTCAGAAAGGGCAACTTCATCGGCATCCCAGAGCATTGCCGGACCGCAGGCAATGGAACCGATGAGTTCTTCGTTAAACATCACCGGGGATGAACACATGATGAGTCCGCAGCCACAGGCAAAGATATAAGGTTCCCCCAGTTTTTCCGACATGCGTCCGCCATAGGAAACAGAGTTCCTGCATTTCTTGCAGTTCCTTGCAATTTCACAGAGCGAACCGGTCTTGCGTTCAGCCAAGAAACAGCGCCCCTCCGCATCAAAAAGCGCCACATCAAGACCGGTAACAACAGAAAAATGACGGAATAATTTTTTCAGTTGCCCGAAATCCAGAATTTCCCTTATATTCACATCTTTGCCGGATGAATAGATCATACACTCTTTATCCGTACTATTCTTGCTCTTTTTTATCATTATCAACAACAGGGGGACAAATGTCAACGACCAATGAAATGTCGCCTGTTTCCGTTTATTATAGAAGATCTGTAAGGGATCAAAAAACACCATCCTGTCTTGTTCACCCCGGTAAGCTGTGATACCCTGTTACCATGAAGATACATATAGCCGGCCGGGAAACTGTCTGTGAGGCCAGGGCGGAAGAATCCCTGTTAGAGGCCCTTGCAGGGGCGGGAATAGCCATCTCCGCCCCCTGCGGAGGACGGGGAATCTGCGGGAAGTGCAGGGTCCGTCTCCTGGAAGGTACGGTACGGAAGGTTGCGCCGGACAGTTCGGGAATCTTTTTAGCCTGTCAGGGAATTCCGGCCGGCGATATACACATTGAGCTGTTATCCGGGGAAGGTCCCGTGATAAACGAAGTCAGCGCCCTGAATGTCCCCGGCTTTATCCCGGAGCAGATCCCCAGCCATGCAGGACTTGCCCTGGATATAGGTACCACTACCCTTTCGGCGGCCCTGGTCGATCTGGATACCGCCCGGTTTCTGGAGACCTATTCGATCTTAAACGATCAACGGATCTTCGGCGCCGATGTGATGAACCGCATCGGCGCCGCAAAAAACGGAAAAACAACGGAACTGTTTAACCTTGTCAACCGGCAAACAGAAGGGATCCTGCGGTACTTCATCGGCAAATGGGGCCTGCCGAAGATTGAATCCCTGTCGGTCAGCGGAAACACCACCATGCTCCACCTTTTTACCAATACGGATCCTTCGGGAATGGGGGAAGTCCCCTTTACCCCGGTATTTATTGATAAAAAAGAAATACCGGGGGACGAACTCTCCCTTTCCGTGGAAAGGGTTACCCTGCTTCCGTCAATTTCCGCTTTTATAGGAAGTGATATTGTGGCCGGCCTTGCGGCCATTGATATTCTCCGGGCTAATAACAACTCCCTTATGATCGACATAGGCACCAACGGAGAAATGGCATTGTTCCACGACGGAAGGATATACTGCTGTTCTACCGCGGCCGGTCCCGCCTTTGAAGGCGCAGAAATATCCTGCGGAACCGGCAGCGTTCCGGGGGCCATCAATAAGATTGAACTTTCTGAAGGCAAGGTATCCTTTACCACTATTGGGAATGTCCCTCCCCTGGGCATCTGCGGCTGCGGTCTTGTTGATGCAATTGCCCTGATGCGCAGCGCCGGTGTCATCGATGAAACCGGCGCTCTGTCCGATGACTATCCGGAAGGGTATACCATCACCGAAGGAATATCTATTGTCAACAGGGATATCCGGCAGTATCAATTGGCAAAAAGCGCCATCATGTCGGGGATCAGGATCCTCTGCAAGAACGCGGGAATCGATGCAGTGGAAGTTCACAGGGTTTTTATTGCCGGCGGACTGGGCTTTTTTATCGACAAACAAAACGCCGTTACCGCAGGTCTCTTACCGCCATCCTTCCTTGACCGGATCGATTCCTGCGGGAATCTGAGCTTGAAAGGGGCGGTACACGGTCTTACGAAGCCGGAATTTCTAGCGGATTGTAAAAAAATTACGGAAATGAGCACCGTCATTGAACTTGCGGCAGACCCCGCCTTTATGGATGAATTCGCCGGGAACATGCTTTTTTGACGGGCCCTGCAAAGAGGGGACCAGAGAACCCACTCCAGCCATCTGCCTCCGGAACGGTACGGCGCTGACCAAGGGAACCGGGACCCCCAGTGCCTTGCATCACCGGTCCCGGGCCCCTTGCATATATGTTAATTGTAGAAAGCTCTGCACACTTCCGCTGCACCGGCGGCGTCGGGAGTATAGGCGTCGGCGCCGATTTCATCGGCAAAACTCTGGGTTACCGGGGCGCCGCCCACCATCACCTTGATCTTGTCCCGCAGTCCCGCAGATTTAAGGGCATCAATGGTATCCTTCAAGGCCATCATGGTGGTGGTTAACAGGGCGGACAGACAGAGTACCTTGGCATCGGAATCCCGAACCACGTTTATGATCTTTTCATCGCCGCAATCAACCCCCAGATCGAGCACCTCTATACCCTTGCCTTCGATCATCATCTTGACCAGATTCTTGCCGATATCATGGAGGTCCCCTTTGACCGTACAGATGATGGCTTTGCCGACAGGCTGCACCCCCGCCTGTATCAACGCGGGTTTAAGGGTAACGGAGGCATTGTTCATCGCCCGGGCAGCGATAAGCACCTCCGGAACAAAAACTTCGCCCCGTTTGAACTTTCCACCAATAATGTTCATCCCGGCAATGAGACCTTTCTCCAGAATGTCCTGAGCAGGAGCTCCCGCGTCAAGGGCTTTTTGAACGGCAACAACGATGTCCTTTGCCTTTCCTTTCTGTAACAGTTCAGAAATCTCATTGAAATTCTCCGTAAAATCAGCCATAAGACACTCCTCAAATAATTGAAGCTGCCTCAATACTTAAGGTTTTGAAGCAGCGCCCTTGGATTTAAGAGAAAAAGCAGACTTTAGACCGCTTTTTTAGATACCGGTTTCATCGGAAACAGAATTCCCGCCTTAACCGGGCTCTGAAACCGGCTCCATCATTAAATAGATTATACCATGTATTGTAAAAAAAACAGCTTCTATATTGCTATAAAGAAGGAAAATTTTGCCACGAAATAATCCGGCCAAATACAAAACATGGCATCTGTCCGCTGCCGGGCTTAAGGCTGCTCATTGAAGAGGATCATGGAAAAATAAGTAACCGTATTGGGACCGTTATGGTATTTGATATTTGCTTTCTGACTTAACTTCGCCACATTGATCCCCGCAGCCTCAACGGAGGAGATCATCCTGTCCGGAAACCTGCACGGTTCCGGAAAGGCGCATTTTTCACAGACCACACAACCTCCGGCGCCATAAACCGGGTTGGTCTTCCCGAATTGTCTGTGGATTTCCATGGTGAGTTCGTTGTGGATATCCTTTGCCTTTATCATCCCCTCATAATCAAAGGAATCTTCCAGGTCAAACTTGGTGGTAAAAACAAAGGCCTTCTCAAAGACCAGTATTTTTTCCCGCTGTTCCTCCACAGTACCGACGGCCGGCGGACAGGACCAGGATTTATTGTAGTTACCGCAGGTGTTTACCTCACAGGCCTTGCGCAGTTCCGGAGAAAAACTTATCTCTTGCGTAGGGACAACCGACCATTCATGGGCCCTGCCCTGCAGGACCTTCTCAACCAGTTCCTTCATATAATCCTCTTTACATTGCTTTTACAACCTTTCTGCTTTACAAGCCGCGATAATAATCAACCTTCCAGAGAAAAAGACCCCGGGACGGCAGGGTTGGCCCCGCAAGATTTCTGTCCCCCGACTCCAGGATATCCTGAAATGCCCCGGCGCTGATACCCTGTTCCTCATAGCGAAGCAGACTCCCTGCAATGGATCGGACCATCTTCCACAGAAACGCATTGGCCCGGATCTCAAATACCAGGGTATCCCCCTGAATAAAAAAACAGGCCCCGCTGATGTTCCGGCTCCGGGACACGGAGGGATCGCCGGGGGAAGCGAAAACCGAACAATCCCGTTCCCCCAGAAGCAAACGGGCGTAGGTGTTGAGCAGGGCGATCCGGGGCCGGCGCCAAAGCTGGAGACCGTAGCGCAGTTCATGGGGAAGGCCAGGCCGTCCGCAGATAAAATTATAGCGGTAGGTTCTGGCCTTGGCATCAAACCGGGCATGAAAATCCGCTATAATTTCCCGGGCATCCAGGATCCGCAGATCCGGGGGCAGGAGGCAGTTAAGGGCGGGGACAAACCGTTCCGCCCCCATGCCGGCAATATCGGTATAGAAGTTAGCCACCTGCCCCGACGCATGGACCCCCGCGTCGGTTCTTCCCGCACCGGTAAGATTTACCGGATGCTTGTGGATCTTCGCCAGGGCTTCTTCCAAAGTCCCCTGGACGGTCCGGGTTACCGGCGGGCGGGCAGAACCGGAGACCGGCATCCTCTTGTCCTGACGCTGCCAGCCTGAAAAACCGGTACCGTCGTAGGCGATAAGGAGCCTGATGTTCCGGCTCATTCATCGGTCTCATTCAGTTCAAGATTGATACTATCATAGAGATTCCGGGCGTTTTCCAGAAGGGGGCCGGGTTTGCTTTTGGAGGATTTTCCCAACCCAAAGATCTTCGCTATGGTCCGCTTGACCTCATCCAGGGATTCCCGCCGGTGTTCCGGATCTTCCCGGGGACCGTATTTAAGCTGCAGGAGACCTGAAAGGTAGAGAGCCCCCTCATAGGAATAATTTTTATCCGTATCGGGACCAAAATTCTTGATCCCCGAAAGGGGCTCCTTGCCGGACTGCTCCCGTAAAATTGCTTCGGCATAAAAAAAACGGGCCTTCTTTTTGAATAACACCGCAAGCCAGTCAAAATGCTGGCCGGGATATTTCTCATGGAGATGCTCCAGGAGCCACGCCGTCCGCAGGGATGCAATAGCCTGTTTAATAGTGGGGGAAAATTCTTTGGGAAAATAATCGTAACAGCAAAGGGCAAGGTACAGAGAAGCGATCCCGTTGATCAGATCCCGGGGCTCATGAAAATTCACCGAGGGAAGGATCTTCCTCACCATGGCAAAACGGTTTGCCCGGTCCTTCTGCACCCGGGCCTTCATGTCGTAGGGCAGACTGAGAAAATCCTTGTCCATGGCCGCAAACCAGCATTCGGGACACACCGTGGCCTGATAGGTCAGGGGATAAATCTCCCCGAATTTGACGGAAGGTTCGTAGAGACGGTGGAGTTCATCGGTGATCGCGCCGGCTATAAGGCGGCCGCTCCCTGAGAGCAATTCTTCCCGGTGAAAGGTGATACCACAGGCGGGACAGACAAACTCCTCTTTTGATTGAAACGATATCTTTCGATCTTCGGCACTCATCGGCAAACCTCTCAAAGCGCTTCAAGGACCACCATAGCCAGGGCCATATCCCGTTCATGGGAAAGGGAAACCAGGACCCGGCTGGCGCCGCTTTTTTGCAGAGCCGCCAGGGCGGTTCCTGAAACCACCAGTTCCGGCCGGCCCTTCTCCCGGGTTACCACCATGATGTCCTTAAGGACGATTCCCCGCAGTCCGGCACCCAATGCCTTACCAAAGGCTTCCTTGGCGGCAAACCGGGCGGCCAGGGAAGAAACAGCGTGTCCCCCGGAGCGGGCATCGGCAAGTTCCCGGAGATCGAAGTACCGTTCCGGCAGACCGGAAACGGCTTGCCACCGTTCAAAACGATCAATTTGTACCAGATCTGCGCCAATACCCACAATCATACTCAGCCGTCCGTATCTTCCGGGGTCTCTGTTTCCCGTTCGTTAACCTCCACCATGATCGTGGCAGGTTCGCTCCGAATCAGGGTAAAGGGCGCCGGAACCTCCACCTGTACCGGAATATCGTATACCCCCGGAGCGTCGATATCCCCACAATTCAGGCTGAGGAAAAGATTCTGAGACAGGTCGCTTCCCAAATCCGCCTTGCTTTCCTCAAACTCAAGACGGACACTACCGGAACTGACGGCAGGTTCGGCGATAAACTGCTCCGGTAAACCGGAAATCCGTACCGGCAGATTATCAATACTCCTGACACTGACAAGCCTGGTGACGACACCCCGGAATTCGGTGATGCCGTCTCCCCGGATGACCAGCAGGGAATCCCGGTTCATGATCTTGACCGGCAGGGAAAAGTCCTCATTCCTGCCCCCCAGATCTACAATATCGGTACTCAGTTCGGAAAGATCCTCCATGATCCGCAGAGGACCGTCAACCACAACCTGATTCGGCGACAAGGCATAGGAGGCCAGTTCATAACCTTCCGCAGGATAACCCTGGAAACTGGGAACCAGGGAGACATATTTGCTGATCTTCTTGTCCAGTTCAACGGAAACCTCCGCCGGATCTACGGTGACCTCCAGGGGCTCCACCCCCAGGGCGGTTCCCATTTTGCGGATCTGTACCGGCGCCCGGTAGGCTCCTGGTTCGGTGTGCTTGGTCAAATCCAGAAAGACTTCAATGTCATCCTCCAGAATGGGATAGATGCTGTTTGCCTCTCCCCGGAGGCTTACCCGGATCATCCGGGGGTAAAAACTTGCGGGAACCATATCCTCCTGGAGGGCGATCTGCAGGGGGGCAGAAAAGAAACGTTCCTCCAGGTTGCTCATCCGGTGGAATACAAACAGTACCATGGCCAAAGCTACGGAGAGCACCTTGGCGGGCCAGTTTTCCACCGCCCTGGCAAGCAGTTTTTTGCTATTCACCGTACCCTTCCTTTTCATCGGAGAGGGATTGTGCATCGAGGGCTGGGGGTATAGCCGCGCCCGGGAACGCAGTCCCGTCACCGGAGGAGTCGAGCCGCCTTCCCCGGACTCCCCGGTCAAGGAGATCCTTGAGTTTGCGGGTAACCTCGATGGGGGAAAGATCGTAGTACAGTTTGGCATCGTAGGCCAGGGAAATAGCCCCGGTTTCTTCGGATACTACAAGGATCACCGCATCGCTCTGCTCCGACATGCCCAGGGAGGCCCGGTGCCGGGTACCAAAGCTCTTACGGATATCCTGCTGTTCCGACAGGGGCAGAAAACAACCCGCCGCAACGATCCGGCCGTTCTGGATGATCATGGCCCCATCGTGGAGGGGACCGTCAAATTCAAATATGGCGATAATAAGACTGGAAGAGATCTCCCCGTTGATCCGGGTTCCCGTATCGATGATGTTTTTGATATTCACCCGCCGGGGAAAAACCACCAGAGCCCCCCGGCGTTGCCGGGAGAGGATCTCCGCCGCGGTGATCACCGCTTCAAGTTGGCCTATCCGGGGTTTGCTGTCCGGCTGGAAGAAGGTCCCCTGCCCAAGATGGATGATGATCTTCCGCAGTTCAGGCTGAAACACAATAGCAATGGCGATGAAGAATCCCGGGGTCAGGATGGTGAGAAGCCACTGGAGGGTGGTTAACTTGAACAGGTAGGCCACTGCGTACACCAGGGCCACAAAGCCCGCCCCCTTGACGAGCTGAACCGCTTGGGTTTTTACCAGTAACTCGTAGGCCTTGTAGAGCAGAAAGGCCAGGATTGCCACATCGAGTACCGGACGAATCAGGTTATAGGCTGTCTGAAGCCGTTGGAACCATTCCACTCCCTTAGAATAAACCGGAGCGGGCTTTTCTGCAAGATGAAGGGAAACGGAAACTACAGGATGGAAGGACCCGCAGTTTGGCCCTGGCGGTACCGGACGACAGCGCCGGGACGACGAAATTCCGTCTTTCCCCGGAGAATCCGGATAACCGAATCGGCGATTCCCCGGGCATCAAGACCGTTGCTGCGGAGCAGTTCTTCCCGTCTGCCCAGGGCTTCAAAAGTATCGGGAACTCCCAGAACCAGAATCTGGGCGGAACAGCGCCGCCGCATGGCAAGTTCCGTCACGTATTCCCCAAAACCACTATGCCGGGCCCCCTCCTCCGCAATAACCACCAGTTTATACCGGCTCAGGATATCCCCCAGGTGATCCTCATCCACCGGTTTGAGGAAGCGGAGGTTGTAGAGATCCGCTGCTACCCCGGCGTCGCCGGTTACAAGCAACTCCGCCGCTTCGAGGACCTGGGAGTAGAGACTCCCCGTAAAGGCGATACAGATGGGGGCCCCGGTCTTCCGGATAAACACCCCCCGTCCCCATTCCAGGGGGAGGGAAAAGGCGGGATCCTCAGGGGGACAGAGGGCTTTCGGGTACCGGATCATCACCGGTCCGGAGACCCTGCCGAAATCCGGACCGGCCAGGGCCCAGTTCAGCATTGCCGTAAGTTCCTCCGCTCCAGCGGGCGCCAGAATGGTCATGCCCGGTACGGCACGGAAGAGGCTGATGTCAAAGAGACCCTGATGGGTTTCCCCGTCATCACTGACAAAGCCGGCCCGGTCCAAAACAAAGAGTACCGGCAGCCGCTGGAGGCTTGTATCGTGGATAACCTGGTCCACCGCCCGTTGGATAAAGGTTGAATAGATGGCCACTACCGGCAGGAATCCCCGGACGGCAAGCCCCGACGCAAAGGTAACCCCATGTTCTTCGGCAATGCCCACATCAAAAAAACGATCAGGAAACCGGTTCCTGAAAGGGGAAAGCCCCGTCCCCTTTTCCATAGCGGCGGTGATCGCCACCACCCGCGGATTCCGCCGGGCAACGTCAACCAGGGCGGCGCTGAAGACCTCGGTAAAAAGGATCCCCCCCCGCCTGCCGGACAGTCCTTCGGCAACCGAAAAGGAGGACACCCCATGGTAACTGCCGGGATCATCCTCGGCAAAACCGTAACCCTTTCCCTTCCGGGTGATCACGTGGATCACCACCGGCCGGTCCAGTTTTCGGACATCCCGGAAGACCTCTTCCAACTGCTGGATATGGTGTCCTTCAATGGGACCCACATACTCAAATCCCAGATCCACAAAGAAATTGTCGGTATAAAAAACCGCCTTTACCGCCCGTTTCAACCGGACCACCGCCGCATAAAAGAGATCCCCCACATAGGGGATCCGTTTTGCCATGGAATCGAATTTCCTCCGGAAACTCTGATACCGGGCTTTCATGCTGAGACGGCTTAGATATTTTGACAGCCCCCCCACGTTGGGGCCGATGGACATCTTGTTGTCGTTGAGGACCACCACCAGAGGAAGGCCCAACTGCCCCGCATGGGACAGGGCCTCGTAGGCAAGGCCGCCGGTAAGGGCTCCGTCGCCGATAACCGCCACCACCCGGTTCCGGTTCCCCAGAATCCGGTCCCCCGCAAGGAGCCCCAGGGCTGCGGAAACGGCAGTGGAGGCATGCCCCGTATTAAAGACATCGTGGGGGCTCTCGCTGTATTTAGGAAACCCCGCAATCCCCCCGGTCCGGCGCAGTCCGCCAAACGCGGCAAAGCGGCCGGTTAAGAGCTTATGGGTATAACACTGGTGCCCCACATCCCAGACTATCTTATCCCGGGGGGAATCAAAAACCCGGTGCAAGGCTATGGTGAGTTCCACCACCCCTAAATTGGAGGCCAAATGCCCTCCATTCCGGCTTACCGTGGCGATAATAAGCTCCCGGATTTCCGCCGCCAGACGGTTTAGTCCGGCAAAATCCAGTTCTTGCAGATCCCGGGGCGTTTTGATACGGGACAACAGAGGTGCATTACGCTGCATATTATAACTATACACCTTTACTCTACTAAATCAGGAGAAAACAACAAAATACACCATTGAACCTGTCCCAAAACTAATTAACTGTACGCTAACGCGCACAGTTTTGGCACAAGCTGCGGTTTTTCAGGCTTAAAGTCTTGCAAAACCGTGAATTTCAAGGCTCCTTTCCCAAAACTTCAGTTTTGAGAAAGCCTCCATTAATTAATAAAACGGCAATCCCGAACCGCGGCGGTCAATTTCACTCCGCGGCTTTCAGGACCGTCATTTGTTCTTGTGTCTGTTCTTTCTCAGCTTTTTCTTGCGTTTGTGAGTCGCTATTTTCCGCAGTTTGCGTTTTCTTCCGCAGGGCACTTCAACGTCTCCTTGGGCTTTCCAGCCCCTACTAAAGATGAATCCTGTTCATTCAGGGAGAATCCCATGGCGCAGGTAAGTTTATTCAGTATGGGATATGACGGAGAGAAGGTCAAGAGGGCGGACAGGGGCTCTTTTTGTCAACAACCAATAGAAATGTCCCCTGCAATTTCATACGGAACGTTGGGGTTCGGCGTAGTAAAACGGCTTAAATTCCGGTCCGAAAAACTCATTACAAAGGATCCAAGTACGGGAACAAAAAAACCCCGAATATAAAAAACGACGGCAGTGCCGGATACGCGGGATAGAGGCTCCGTTTTTTATGTTTCAACCGCTGTTCCTCTTCCGGCCAGAAGCCGTTCCCGCCGTCCAAGGAGATCTTCCCTCAGGCTTTTGGGGATATCCTCCAATCTCAGAGCCGTATCCGTGTACGCAAGGGCCGCGGTAAAGTCCCGCAGCCGCCATTCGGCATCGATTGCCAGCATCCTACAGGCAACAGCTTTTATGTACCCGGGATACTCGCCGGAGATCATTGGCACAAGATAAGCCCGGGCCAAAGTGAACTGCCGCTCCCGGAAGAGATCCCCCGCCAGGGCAAAAACCGCCCGGGCATGGCCCTCCCGGGCAGCCTCTGCCAAAAGCCGCCTGCCCGTTTCTGAAAGGAGGTCCCGGTCCTGAAGGGAGGGGGTTCGCCTACAGATTCTCCGCCAGTGCAGGGCCAGGTTTTCAAGATCGTAGGGGTAGGTTCCCCGGGCCGGGAGGGGTCCTTCGGCAATGAACGTCAGGGCCGCAAAAAGACGGGCAAGGCCGGCAATATCCCTGACGTTATGCTCACAGATCCCCGAAAGATCCCGGCCGTCCCCGGTCCTTAAAAAGGCAAACCAGATGTCCGGAGCCAGGGCGCCGGGGGTATCTCCGGTCCGGTCAAGCCCCAGAACGGCGGTCTCCACTTCACCCTGGGAACAACCCGGGAGGAGCCGCTTCCAGAGACGCCGGACGGGGTGGAGCAGGTCCGCCTGGGGGATGTCCGGCGGAATCATCCCGTTCATCAGGCAGCGGGTCCTGAGAAGGGGAATATCAAAGGTTTTACCGTTGTAGGTAACCGTGAGGGGCGGCCCGGAAGGAATATTTAACCCTTCTTCAGGTCCGGCCAAGGGGGGACTGAGGAATTCCGGGAGCAGGGCCGAAAGAAAATCTCCTTCCCCGGGATAGTCCAGGAGCAGGTACTGGTCCACCCGGAGCCGGTACCGGGGGCCGGTCTTTCCGGGCGCTTCCCCCTGCGCCCCCCTCCGGGAGTCCGGCATACCCGGCGCCCCTTGGACAAAACGGCCAAAGCCGGCGAGGAAGGCCACCGTACCGGCGCCCCCGGAGAGGCCCGTGGTTTCCAGATCGAAGAAACGAAGATCCTCCGCCGTCAAAGCCCCCGGGTCCGCAGTATACCGGATCAGATCGGGGATGAGTATCGGCAGGGACCGGGGCAGGGACCGGGGCAATGGGGGAAAGGGCAGAAAAAGGGAACGTCTCAGGGCCTGGAAACCGGCGGGAACCCAGCCGGACAGGCCCGGCGGGACCAACTCCCCTGCGGAAGAGGGCTTTACCGGAATTGCCGGCGGCGCCCGCCCGCCCTGTTCCCGGATCCGCAATAACCGGGCCCGGAGATTCTGCCCCATGCCGCGCCTACAGGGCCCCAAGGAAGGTCAGGGTTCCCTTCTTGTTCCCGCCAGGCCCCACGCAGGAGGGACAACCTTCCCTACAGGGACAGCCTTCAACCGCCCTGCGGATGGAACGGAAGAGTTCCTCCGTCCGGCGGACCAGGGCCTCCGCAAGGCCCGTACCCCCGGGGTACTTGTCGTAGATGTAGAGGGCGGGAACCCCAAAGTGGGGATCCCGGACCCGCTCCGCCACACCGATATCCCGGGAGTCGCAGAGGAGGAACACCGGGGCGATGAGTTTTATCAGGGTTCCGGCGCCGGACAAGACAGAACCGGCATCTTCTTCATCAAGGCCCGCAAGGACCGCTCCCCCCCGGCTCCCGGGCCCGAAGAGCAGGGCCAGAGCCCGGGTCTGCATCTCCTCCCCGGGGAGGGCGATGTCTCCGTACCCGATGTTTTCATGGGTATGGAAACGGATTTTCTTGAATTTGGCGACCTGGGACCGGACGAGTACATCCCCCAGGCAGCCCTCCGCCGAGGGAGGATCCCCTGCCGCCGTTTCCCGGATTACGGCTTCTCCCGGGGAAGCGGGGATTCCCGATCCGGCCTCCTGATTCCCTCCGTAACGGAAATACTCATCCTCCGACAGTACCTTGATGTCGGTTTTTACAAGACCGTCGGTAAAGTAATTTACCTCCGCCTCCCGGACCAGGCATTTCCGGTTCTCTATATCCAGGGCTTCTACCAGGTACTGCCTGCCCCGGTGTATGTAGACGGCCTTTTCAAATATAAGCTCCTTGGCGCTGGGACGATCCATCTCACCTATCACCCTGTTGCGGCCCTGGGTAATATCGATGATGACCACATTGTCCGCCGTGGCGGAACGGAGACTTATCCCCTCCGCCGGGAAGGAACGGTCCGCCCAGTGCCAACGGCCCGGGAGCGGGCCGGCATCTCCCGGAGAACCGCCGGTATGCCGGACTATACCTTCTTCCTCCAGGAGGGACAGTACCTCCGCCGCTTCAACGCCGAAAGGATCCCCCCCCTCCTGCAAAAGTTCGTCCCGAAAGGGCAACTCAAAGGCGGCGCACTTGACATGATCCGTGAGGATATAGGGATTGTCCGGATCAAGCCGGCCTTCTTCGGCGTTCTTCCTGAAGAACCATTCCGGATCGTTCATGATAAACTGATCCAGAGGCGATGATGAAGCGACAAAAACCGCCACCGAGGTACCCCCCCGCCTCCCCGCCCGGCCGGACTGCTGCCAGAAGGAGTTGAAGGACCCCGGAAAACCCGCCACCACCGAGGCGTCAAGGCCCCCAATGTCAATGCCCAGTTCCAGGGCGTTGGTGGAAACCACCCCCCGGATGCTCCCATCCCGGAGGCCCCGTTCTATCTCCCTCCGTTCGTTGGGGAGGAGTCCCCCCCGGTAGGCTTCCACCCGGATTCGGGAATTATCGGTGTAGATATTGGCCAGATCCTCGTTTACATAGGCGGCAACCACCTCGGTTTTGACCCGGGAATGGGCAAAGAGGATCGTTTTGATCCCTCCCCGTAAAAAGGCGATCATCCAGCGGCGGCTTTCGGTGACCACGCTGCGGCGGATCCCCTGAACCGCATCCACCAGGGGGGGATTGTAAAGGATGATCCGCTTTTCCCCTTGGGGAGCGCCGTTTTTGTCCGCCAGCGTTACCGCATCCCCGATGAGGGTTTCCGCCAGTTCCCCGGGGTTGGCAATGGTAGCGGAACAGAGGATAAACCGGGGAGAAGAACCGTAAAAAGCGGCTATCCGCCGGAGCCGGCGGATCACGTTGGCCACATGACTCCCCAGTACCCCCCGGTAGGCGTGGGCCTCATCGATGACCACATAGGCCAGCCGGGAGAAGAATTTTATCCACCGGGGATGGTTGGGCAGAATCCCCGCATGGAGCATATCGGGATTTGAGATGATGATACGCCCCGAATCCCGGGCGGCTACCCGGAGGGAATCCGGAGTGTCCCCATCGTAGGTAGCGACGCGGATGGGGAGACCCCCTTCAACCGCACCGGCATTCCCGCCGGAGCCGACCAAGCCGTTGAGCTCCGACTGTTGATCCTGGGAGAGGGCCTTGGTGGGAAAGAGGTAGAGAGCCCGGGCCTTATCGTCCCTGAGCAGGGCCTCCAGTACCGGCAGATTGTAACAGAGGGTCTTCCCGGAAGCGGTAGGGGTAACCACCACCACATGCCGGCCCTCCCGGGTTCTCTCCCACACCTCTCCCTGGTGGGCGTAGAGCCTGCTGATCCCCCGCCGCTCCAGGGCGCCTTTGAGCCGGGGATCCAAACCCGCCGGAAAGGGGACGTAACTCCCTTCCCGGGTGGGGAGCAGCCGGTTTTCAACAATATGTGCGGCAAACGCGGGATCCGAGAGGATCCTCTCCAGGGCGGAGGCATCATTCATATTGTTTCATCTTACCGGTAAGAAAGATTAAACGTAAAGTATCGACATACCGTAAATTCCCATTTATACTAATATTATATTTAAAAGACGCCTGTAAGGTCCCGGGTGGATTTCAGGAATGTCAAACCGGAGGCACGCCATGTCCGAAGTCTTAGCAATCGTATTGGGCGGAGGAAAGGGGACCCGTTTGTTTCCCTTAACTCAAGCCCGGGCAAAACCGGCGGTTCCCTTTGGGGGAAAATTCCGATTGGTGGATATTCCCATCTCAAACTGTATCAACGCTAATTTCAGACAGATATATATCTTAACCCAGTTCAATTCCGCATCCCTCCATCTGCACCTTGCCCAAACCTATGTATTCGATTCTTTTACCAACGGCTTTGTTGAAATTCTCGCCGCGGAACAGACCTTTGAGCATTCGGGTTGGTACGAGGGAACCGCCGATGCGGTGCGGAAAAATTTTATCCACTTCAGGACCCAGAATCCCTCCTACTACCTGATCCTCTCGGGAGATCAGCTCTACCGGATGGATCTCCGGGATTTTCTGAAAAAACACAAGGAATCCGGGGCGGCCATCAGCATTGCCTGTACGCCCGTATCCCGGGAGGATGCCAGCCAGCTGGGGATTCTGCAGGTGAACAAAAACAACGGGATCACCGAATTTCTGGAAAAGCCCGGTCCCGTCAAGGACATTTCCGACTTCAAAATACCGGCGGAGCTGCGGCAAGACAAGAACCGGGGGGGAGAGTATCTGGCCTCCATGGGGATATATATATTCAACGCCGATGCCATGGAAAACTGCCTTGCCAACGAATTTACCGATTTTGGCAAGGAAATTATTCCCACCGCAATCAGGAACCTCAAGGTCAACGCCTACCTGTTTGAAGGCTACTGGGAAGATATCGGGACCATTAGAAATTTCTACGAAGCCAATCTGAATCTGACATCTCTGAAACCGCAGTTTGATGTGTACGATGAGGAGATGCCCATCTATACCCACATGCGGAATCTGCCCCCCTCAAAGATGAATTTCAGCAACATGAATCAGTCAATCGCCGCGGAGGGCTGTATCATCACCAATGCTTCCATTACCAATTCCATTGTAGGGGTTAGAACCATAATTGAATCCGGGGCCAGTCTTAACGGAGTAGTCTGCATGGGGGCGGATTACTACGAATCGGAGGCCCAAAAACATCTGAATGCTGAAGCCCGTATCCCCAATGTGGGCATTGGGAAGGGAGCCATCGTCAAGGGGGCGATTATCGATAAAAACGCCTGTATTGGCGAGGGCTGCCGGATCGGTATTGACGATATCAACCGGACGGATGGCAACTACGGTCACTATTACATTGTGGACGGTATCATCGTCATTCCCAAAAACGCGGTTATCTATCCCGGAACGGTTATTTAGGACCCCCGCAGGCATACAATATCATGTATGGTATGTTTATTGTTTGTACAAGAGGGGTCATTGATGCCGATCCTTAAAGCCTGTTGTTTTAGACGGATCCTGTTTGTTTTATAGTGAAGATGAGGAGGAATATGTATGGAATTACCGGTTAACGGAAGCGGTCTCTGCCCAAAACGGCTCCAAAATGTGGATGCCTATCTCCGGCGTATCATTGACCAGGGACAGGTTTCAGGGGCGGGGGGCCTGATCATCCGCCACGGAGTATGGGCCTATAAAAAGAGTTTTGGCCTCCGGGACATTAAAAACAATGTACCCATGGAAGATGATTCGATCTACCGCATATTTTCGATGAGTAAAACCTTTACGGTAGTTGCCGCCATGACCCTCTATGAACGGGGCCTCTTCAAACTCCATGACCCCATAGGGGAATTCCTTCCCGCCTTCAAAAACATGCAGGTGGCGGAACATGACAGCCGGGGGCTCCTGCAGATTGTCCCGGCAAAGCGGCCTATTACCTTCTGGAATCTCTTTACCATGACCTCCGGCATCCCCTACCCGGGCGATGACAGTTATTCCGCCCGGCTACAGGCAGAGGGCAACAAAAAAATAGCCGCAGATGCCGCAGGGGGAATCTTTTGGAACACCGCCCGAATAGTAGACGCTGCGGCGGCGGTTCCCCTCTGTTTCCATCCGGGGGATTACTGGATGTACGGGTTCTCCCATGATGTGCTGGGACGGCTTATCGAGGTTATCTCGGGGAAGACCCTGGGACAGTACCTGGAGGAGTTCATCTTCAGGCCCCTGGGACTCAAGGATACGGGTTTTTACACCCCCCCGGAAAAACAATCCCGCCTTACCAGGCCCTATGCCTTTACCGGCACAGGGCTTGCGGAAATTACCGATCTTGTCACCGATGCCGGCGCCCCCCTCCCGCCGTCCTTTGAAAGCGGGGGCGGCGGTCTGGTCTCTACCCTGGATGATGTGGGAAAATATGGCCTCATGCTCCTTAGGTCCGGCAAATCCGAGGAAGAACGGATCCTCTCCCGCAAGACCATGGACCTGCTGCGGCAAAACCATGTGGATCCTGCCCTGATACGGGAATTCGGCTTTTCTGCGATGGCGGGCTATGGCTACGGACTTGGGGTGCGTACCATGCTGGATACCGCCGCAGCGGGCCTGAACGGTTCGGTGGGAGAATGGGCCTGGGATGGCATGCTGGGTACCTGGTACTGTGTGGATCCTGCGGAGGATCTGGTGGCGGTATTCCTTATCCAGCGGCTACCCGGGGGCAATGAGGATCTGCCAAAACGGTTTGCCCAAACCGTGTACGCCGCCATAGACGATTAGGACCGGCTTAACGCCGCAGGAGGGTATAGGGGGAGTTGTAGAGGGGCAGGGTCGTCTCTTTCTCCTCCCCTTCCGCTTCAGCGGGGAGGCTTTTCAGCCGGAGGGTGATCTTGCCGTTTCGTCCGTCGGCGCTGATCAGGGCGCCATGGGGGAAGTTCCCCTTCAGGATCAGGGTTGAGAGGGGATCCTCCAGTTCCTTCTGTATAGTCCTCCGCATAGGCCGGGCGCCGTATTTGGGATCCCAGCCTTTCTCAACTAAAATCCGCCGGGCGGCGGGGGCTATGCGGAGAGAGTAGTTCTGTTCCCCAAGACGCCGGGAGAGTTCCTCCAGTTCCAAATCCAGAATAGCTTCCACCTGCTTTTCCGTAAGGGCCTGAAACACCACCACCTCATCCACCCGGTTGATAAATTCCGGGTTGAAGAAGCGCCGGAGCTCCGTCAGGGCTGCATCCCGAATCTCGGCGTTGCTCATGATGCCCCTGCCGGCGCCGAATCCCAACCGTCCGTCCCGGGAAATTTCCCTGACTCCGGCGTTGCTGGTCATGATGATCACCGTATTCCGGAAATTCACCGTATGCCCCAGGTTGTCCTTGAGTTCCCCCTCCTCCAATACCTGTAAGAGGAGGTTAAACACATCCCGGTGGGCCTTCTCAATCTCATCAAACAGAATAACCCTGTAGGGATTACGGCGGATCCGTTCGGTCAGGATTCCCCCCTCTTCATAGCCGATGTAACCCGGAGGCGCCCCCACAAGCCGGGAGGCGTTATGTTTTTCCATATAGTCCGACATATCGATCCGGACCAGAGCGTCATCATTTCCAAAGAGATACACCGCCAGGCGCTTTGCCAGGAGGGTTTTCCCCACCCCCGTAGGCCCCAGAAAGATAAAGGACCCCAGGGGACGCCGGGGAGAGGATATGCCGGTACGGGAACGCCGGACGGAGGCGGCAATCCGTTTTACCGCATCATCCTGACCGACAACCGATTTATGGAGTTCCTCTTCTATCCGGAGAAGCCGTCCGGCCTCCTGTTCCTCCAGATGCGTCAGGGGAATTCCGGTGGCCTCCGCCACCACCCTTCGAACATCCCCCTCATCTACCATCGCCCGCTCAATACGGGCGGCCCGCCGCCATGCTTCCCGTACCGATTCCAGCCGAACCCGGAGATTCCGCACCTTGTCCCGGATCTGGGCCGCCTTTTCATAATCCTGGGTGGAAACCAGAGCGCCCTTTTCTATGGAAAGCTGCTCTATCTCCTCTTCAATGCCGGAAATCTCAGGGGGCTGCATGTTGAATTCCAGCTTCCGCATCGCCCCCGCTTCATCCAGAACATCGATAGCCTTATCGGGCATGAAACGGCCAATCAGATACCGCTGGGCCAGCTTTGCGGCGGCACGGATTGCCCCTTCGGTATACTGTACCTGGTGATGATCCTCATAGCGTTTCTGAAGCCCCGTGAGGATCTCCACCGTTTCATCGAGTCCCGGCTCTTCCACCATAATCCCCTGGAAACGGCGTTCCAGGGCGGCGTCCTTTTCAAAATGTTTCCGGTACTCCTGCAGGGTGGTAGCCCCGATGCACTGGATATCCCCCCTGGAAAGGGCGGGCTTGAGCATGTTCGCCGCATCGATAGTCCCCTCAGCGCCCCCGGCCCCGATAATGGTATGGATCTCATCAATAAAGAGGATCACATTTCCGGACTGGACAATTTCCTTCATTATCTTTTTGATCCGTTCCTCAAATTCCCCCCGGTATTTGGTTCCCGCCACAACAGAACCCAGGTCCAGGGTCAAGAGCCGCCGTCCCGCCAGGCTCCCGGGGATCCGATCCTCCACAAACAACCAGGCAAGACCCTCCACAATGGCAGTTTTTCCAACCCCCGGCTCCCCCACCAGGATGGGGTTGTTCTTAGTCCGCCGGCTCAGAATCCGAACCGCCCGGTCAATCTCCTTACGCCGGCCCACAACAGGGTCCAGTTTGCCTTCCCGGGCCAGGGCGGTAAGATCCCGGGAATACTCGTCCAGAGTCGGAGTCTGTCCCGAACAGGGGACATTCTTAGCCCGGGTCTCCCGGGCGGAACGGGATTCCTCTTCCCGGAATTCACCGGAATGGAACACATAGGACTGATATCCGTCAACGGCAAGGAATTCCGTCTCTCTCTTGGAATCTTCCCCAAAACTAAAGGTGGTTTGTACCACCACCCGCAGCATTTCCGTATCTACCGCCCGCTGGTTCAGATATACCTGGACAGGAGAATTCTGCTCCCGCATGGCGGCAAAAAGGATATGCTCCGTCCCGATAAAATCATTACCCAGGCTTCTGGCCTCTTCCGCAGCGTTTTCCAGCATGGCAATGGCACGTTTAGAGGGGGGCACATCTCCCAGGATGAGGGTTCCCGAGAGCCGGGGAATTTCGTTTTCAATGGCATGCCGGAATTCTACCAGGTCTATACGGAGAAAGGCCAGGGCTTTACAAGCGATACCTCCCCCGTCCTTAAGGAGGGCGATGATGATATGTTCCGGCAAAAGCTGATCCGAACTGAACCGCCGAGCCTCTTCCTGGGCGTCAACATAGAGTATCTGCTGTGCCCGCTGAGTTAATCCCTTTGACAATACAACTCCCTAAAATCTTAAAACACCATACATTCCCTAAACAAGAACTTTTACAGAACCCCTATAATACTATATTACATCAATAGATTCAAGGAAGCAATCAATAATTGCACATTTAGGGCTAAATACGGAAAAAATCCTGGATCTGCCTCAAAATTCGGATAACCGGAGGCTGTTTCATCCCCCTCTCCCACGTTTGAAACGACAAGTCTATACCCGGCGGTTTGAGAAGGCGCCACTCTCAAGATGTGTATATATTCGCTAAATTACCCAATAAACGGCCGGCGATTTCTTCATCGTAGTTCAAATAACCCTGGATTTCAGTGTCGGGG
>JAITJI010000125.1 GCA_031279015.1 Spirochaetaceae bacterium | reverse complement strand
TTCCAGGCGCCGGGACATACGCGGGCGGATCGCCTGTTTTACCGGCAATTCCGGCGCGGTAAAGCGGAGGATCCTGGCCGCCCTTTCTTCGGGGGAACGGGATCTTTTGGTTGAGAATTAACACGGCCCACGGCTTCGGGGCCGGCCTCGCTGAGGGGTCTGACCCCCATGCCGGGTTTTTCCGCCGCCGGCCTGAGGCGCTGTCCGGGCCGGCATTTGCTACAAAAACATTGTAATATATGTCCGTACCCAGGGGCTTTTTTGACAATATATCAAGAAAACCAGGGGAATTTTTTTCAAACTGAGAACAACCCGGCAAAAAAATACAATTTTTTTGTATTTAAATATTGACAGATTGGAATTTATAGGGTTAGGATACTTATGTCAGGGTTATTTTAATCCCGGTATATTTTTTTCCTTTATCAAGGGGAAGGAGGATTGTATGAAAATTGTAAACTCGTGTTTCTTTGCTCCCCTGCTGGCGTTTGTCCTGGTGGGATGGATCTTTCCCGGTGGCGGGCAGTCGGTTACCACCACCATCAACGATGCCGGGGAAGAGATCCCCGTCGAGAAAGGCAAGCTGGTCTACTGGCATCTTTTCGGGGGCAGCGATGCCGCATGGATGGACAAAATTGTGGAATCTTACAACGCCACTAACCCGGCCAAACAAATCCAGATCATCCCCATGCCTACGGACTTCTACACCAAGCTCTACACTGCCGTGGCCGCGGGGAAAGGCCCCGATGTGGCCAGCGTTCACGACCGGCAGATTGCTTATCTTCGCAAAGAAGGAATAATCAACGCGGTGGACGACTATGCCGCAGGCGCCAAAATCGACTGGTCCAAGTATTCCGACCGGGCCAACGACTCGGTAACCTTCGACGGCAAGCATTTCGCCATCCCCCTGGATACCTTGTCGGAACTCTTCATCATCAACGTGGACAAATTCAAGGCCGCGGGGATTCCCCTCACCAACAACCAGGTGAGTATCAAATCCCCGGAGGAATTCAAGGCTATCCTGGACAAACTTAAACCCGTGATGGGGGAGGGTGAATCGGTGATCGCCTGCACCCAGACGGGGATGGACCCCTTCCGGGTTTTCGCCCATGTGTACTTCCAGATGGGGGGCCCCAACTACATCACCGTTGATAAGGCCAGCATGGACAAGCCCATCGCCATCCGGGCGGCGAACTATATCAAGAGCCTTTTCGATGGCGGTTACATCCTGCCGGGCCAGGCGGATCACCAGAAGTTGTTCCAGGCCGGCCAGGCGGCGATTTTCTTTGGCGGCACCTGGAGCGTCGGCGTCCTTAAAAATACCCAGGGGCTTAATATCGGGGTCCAGCCCTTCCCCATCATGTTCGGCAAATCCGCCTATTGGGGGGCCAGCCACAACCTGGTTATGCCGGTACGGAAAAGCCGGAACGCGGCGGATTCCCAGGGGGCAGTGGATTTTATGTACTGGGCCTCCTCGGTGGGAGGGATCATCTGGGCCGATTCTGGACAGATTCCCGCCAACGCCCAGGTCAGGAGCACTCCTGAATACCAGGCCCTGCCCTTTGCCAAGAATTACGCTGATATTGTGGACAGCATCATGTTCCTGCCCAAGACCCCGGGTTCCAACTTCATTTTCAATATTATGACCCAGAACCTGGACCTGGTGTGGAACGGCCAGAACGATCCGGGGGTCGCGGTAGACGGGATTAACAAGCAACTCCAGGATCTCATCGATAACCAATAAGAAACCCTGTGTTCCGGCGGAATCCCGCCTTCCGCGGGATTCCGCTATCTTTTTACGGGGGTAAATATGAAAAAATCCTATAAACAAAAGGGAAGGAAAACCCTCGCCGCCCTTTGTTTTATAGCGCCCTTCCTGCTGTTGTACAGTCTCTTTGTTATCTGGCCGGTGATTCAGGGCTTCATCGTGAGCCTCCACCGGTGGGGGCTCATGGGCAGAGGGGAATTCCGGGGGACGCGGAATTTTGTCCGGTTCCTGAAGGATGAAATTTTCTGGTCTTCTCTCTGGCATACCACCCTCTATGTACTCATCAACGTCCCCTCGGCGATCCTGGCTTCCCTCGTCTGCGCCCTCCTGGCGAACCGGCCCCTGGGACGGAACTTCCAGAAGTATTTCCGGGTATGCTACTATCTGCCCAACGTGCTGTCGGTAACAGTGATCTCCTACATGGCCCGGCTCATGGCCGCCCCTTATCAGGGCTTCCTCAGTACCCTGTTCCACAGTTTGGGGATATTGCCGGCGGGGAAGGAGATACAATGGCTTATGGAACCCGCGCTGATCTGGACGGTGGTGAATTCCATCTCCGTCTGGTGGGCTCTGGGGTTCAGCATGATGCTCTTTATCTCCGCCCTCCAGGATATTCCCAGCCAGATCTACGAGGCTGCGGCAATTGACGGGGCTTCCGGCGCCCGGCAGCTTTTCAGCATCACCCTGCCGCTCCTGGCCCCCACGTTTTACCTGGTGCTCATGCTAAAGCTTATTACCTCCTTCAAAATTTTCGGCCAGGTGTTTTTAATCTCCGGGGGCGGACCGGGACGGGAAACTTTGCCCCTGATCCAGTACATCTATGAGACCGCCTTTACCAGGAACGACATGGGCTATGCCTCGGCTATGTCCTACGCGCTCTTTATCATCCTGGTTTCCCTGGCATTCGTGCAGCTTAAAATTCAGAACCGGGGGGAAAACGCATGAGTACCGCCGCGCGCCGGCAGAACGCCGGGAGCATCGTTATTACGGCCATCGCCGTTGTCATTTCCCTCATCGGTCTTACCCCGATCATCTGGTTCCTGTTTGTGTCCATCCAGCGGGAGGGCACGCCGATCCGGTCGGTCTTGGACTGGTTCCGCCCGCCTTATACCTTCTCGAACTACCGGCAGATCATTTTCAACAGCCGTGTTCCCGGATGGATGCTCAACAGCCTTTTCATCTCTTCGGCCTCCACTTTCCTCACGGTGCTGCTTTCCGCATTGGCGGCCTATCCCCTGGCGAAAATCGATTTCTATGGCCGGGGAAAATTCTACTTTTACTTCCTCCTGGGCCTTCTGGTTCCCGGCGAGGCTACCATCGTGCCTTTGTTTATCGTGGCTAACTCCCTGGGCCTCATCGACAGCTACGCGGGGATGATTCTGCCGGGGATAGCGGGTTCCATGAACCTGATCATCATGGTAACTTTTTTCAGGGGCATACCCCAGGAGCTTATTGAGGTCTGCCACCTTGACGGGGCCCGGGAGTTCACCATTTTCAGCCGGGTGATGCTGCCCCTCTCCAAAACGGTGCTGGTGACGGTGAGCATCTTCGCCTTTATCGGCAACTGGAACAGTTTCCTCTGGCCCCTGCTCTGCGCCATGAGCCAGCGGATGTTCACCCTCACCGTGGGGATTCCCACTCTGATGGATACCTATACGGTGGATTATACCATCCCCGCTACGGCCAACATGGTGGCTTCCATCCCGGCGATCATTGTGTTCCTGATCTTCGAGCGGCAGATCACCCAGGGGATCGCCATGTCCGGGATCAAGGGCTAAAAGGAGTTTTATGGACCAGCCGAATTTAATCTACGTCTTCGCGGATCAGCTCCGTTACTCAAGCCTGGGTTACGCCGGGGATCCCCTGGCCAGGACCCCCTGTATTGACCGGTTCAGGGGGGATAGCCTGGACCTCTGCAACGCCGTGTCGGGCCATCCGGTCTGCGCTCCCTACCGGGCCAGCCTCTTTACCGGCAAGTACACCACCAGTACCGGCATGGTGATCAACGAGATACGGCTGAACCCGGCCCATCACCGGCGCTGCTTCGCCCATATACTGAACGAGGGGGGCTACGAGTGCGCCTACCTGGGGAAGTGGCACCTCTGGGCCGCCCAACTGGGGAACCACTACGACCCGGAAAATTCCTTTGTCCCCCCCGGGCCGGACCGGCTGGGCTTTGACGGATACTTCGCCCATTACAATTTCCATCACAACTACTACGGCGCCGCGGCTTACTATCACCGGGACAACCCGGAAAAGATCTACACTCCCGGTTACGAGCCCGATGCCCAGACCGGTATGGCCATTGCCGAACTGGAACGGCTCGGCGCCGGGGACAGACCCTTCGCCTTCTTTTTGTCCCTGGGCACACCCCACGATCCCTGGGTTCCTGAGAACGTTCCCGGTGAATACCTGGAACGGTTCAGCGGTACGGACTTTTCCCTGCCGGGCAATTACCGGGAGGAGAACGATCCCTATGCCGACGCCTGGGCCCGGCTTTCCCCAAAGGAACGGGCCGAATTAGTTTCCTGGATGCGGGTCTATTACGCCATGACAAGCAACCTGGACGACAACATCGGACGGCTCATGGATGCCCTCAAACGGCTGGGGCTGTATGATAACTCCATCATCGTCTTTACCTCGGATCACGGGGAACTTTTTGGCGCCCAGGGCAGACGGGCCAAAAATATTTTTTATGACGAGGCGGTACGGGTTCCCTTCCTCCTGCGCTGGAAGGGCCGTTTTACCGGGGGAGGTTCCGCAGATCTCTGTCTCAACACGGTGGACATCATGCCTACCCTGCTTTCCCTGATGGGGCTCCCTGTGCCGGATGAGGTTGAGGGGCGCGACCTTAAGGATGCCCTCCTGGGTGTGCCCGGCGCCAGTGAGCCCGAGGGCGCCCTGATGATGGGTACCGGCGCCACGGCCATATTCGAGGACGGCCATGAGTGGCGGGCCTTCAGGAGCAAACGTTATACCTACGCGGTCTACCGGGCGGACAAGAGGGAACTCCTCTTCGACAACCACGCCGATCCCCTGCAAATGAAAAACCTTGCCGCCGATCCTGCCTTTGCCGGGATAAAAGAGGATTTGCGGGACAACATGCTGGCCGCCATGGGGGAGATCAACGATACCTTTGAGTGCTGTTCCTGGTATGAGAAGCACTGGACCCGGGACCGGCATATCATCCGTACCGCGCGGCAGGGTTAGGAGCCTGTACACTTGCAGGAGGATTCTTATGGATCTGGACGATTATATCAAAGCCATCGATGCCCAAAAGCTTAAGGTGGAGGGTGTCATTGTTTTGCGGCGGGGCCGGGAAATCGCCCGCCACCGCTGGATTCCCGAGGCGAAGCGGAACGTGTTTTCCGTGAGCAAGAGTTTTACCGCCATCGCCGCGGGCATGGCCGTTGACGAGGGCCTCCTCTCCCTGGAGGACCGGATCATCGATGCCTTTCCGGATCGCGTCCCGGATCCTTCCCCCCGGCTCAGGGCCCTGACTCTGGAGCATTGCCTTACCATGACCCGGGGGCACGGCGAATTCTCCCGGCCTCTGACCGTG
>JAITJI010000119.1 GCA_031279015.1 Spirochaetaceae bacterium | reverse complement strand
AAAAGGGATTTTTCGTGATAGAACAATCGGGGGATACGGCGGTGCTGGCGGTGCCGGAGGGTTTTATTCCCCGGGAGTGGTAACAAGTCTTTTCCGGAGAATAGCCTTGGGGCGGCTGCCGGACGCCGATACCACCCGGTTACGGCCCCCCGGCTTTGCTTCGTACAGGGCCGCATCGGCACGGGAAATCAGCGCAGCCAGCGCCTGCTCCCGGGCGGACGGAAACTCCAAAAACAAACTGCGCCATTACCTGATAACAAAGCATAAAAACCTCCAAGCTGAGATGATAGAGGACGGAGGAAACCCCGCCATGACCCCAGACCAAGAGCCAGCTTGCACGGGGCGTCTTTGTTTTCCCCCGGTTTAAGGGGAGGGCTTTTTGCCGAAGTCCCCGCCGGCCGAAGGGAGAGAAAGGCGCCAAGCCTTACATCACGCTTTACCATTGTGGACCAGTGGATACGGTATAAAGACGATCCCAATTTTGCCTATACCCCTATTGGTATGTTTCATGCTGTATTGATACAACCACACAATTCATAGGGCGTGCGCTCATGGCGGCAAGAAAAACAGTCACGGGGTTACCCGGTTTTGGACTGGTTACAAATTGCATCTTAATGTCAGTGATACGGGTTTTCCCGTAAGCGCGTTTGTAAGCGGGGCGAAGGTCCATGACAGTCAATTGGCAATCCGGCCTTCCAATCAAACCGGCGGTTCGGCGGGTAACTCCGGAACAGGGTACGCCGGACTTCCGCACGGTCCGGTTTTCCGGGTATACTGATCCCATGACCATCTGGTTTGCAACGGGTAATGCCCATAAAAGAACGGAACTTGAGGCTATTCTCCGGGCCGCTTCCCCGGAAAATATCGGCGTCAGGATCCCCTCAGCGGCGGATATCCCCTTTGATCCGGAAGAAACCGGGGCGAGCTTCCGGGAAAACGCCCTTATCAAGGCCCGGGCTCTCCACCGGCTGCTGGCGGAACGGGGTTTCCGGGAGCCGGTACTTGCCGATGATTCGGGGCTCTGTGTGGATGCCCTGGGGGGCCGGCCGGGGATCTACTCCTCCCGGTACCGGGGCAGAGACGGCGCCGGAGAGACGGCGGCCCCCATCGACGATGCCCGGCGTAACGCCCTGCTCCTGGAAGAACTGGGGGACGCCGGAGATCGGACCGCCCGCTTCATCTGCGCCATGGTACTCCTCTACAGCCAGAACCGTTTCTGTATCGTCCAGGAGACCATGGAAGGAGAAATCGTCCGGAACCTTTCGGACGCCCGCGGTTCCGGAGGTTTCGGCTACGATCCCGTCCTCTACATCCCTGAAAAGGGCTGTACCGTGGCGGAACTGCCGGGGACGCTGAAAAACAGCCTCAGCCACCGGGGCAAAGCGGGACGAGCCATAGCAAAACTACTTGTATAATCCGCTGTATACACCTAGACTAAAAAGAGGGGTGTAGTATGAGCAGGGTAATTCACGCGGATAACAGCGAGTTTTTCCGTAAACTGATGAAAAATTTCCTTTCGGAACTGGGCCTGGAATCCGAAAGTTTTGAGCGGGGAGAGGATGTCATTAATGTGATAAATACCGGTGAAGCATCCTTTGTCATTACCGGCCTTGCCCTGGCGGACATGAGCGGAGAAGAACTTATCAAGCGGATCATCGCCTCTTCCCACCCCATACCGGTTATTACCGTAACATCCAACGACGAGGCGGCCCAGGCTAAACGCCTGAACGCCCTGGGAGTCAGGGCAAATATCCTGAAATCCGGCAACTGGAAGGATGAACTGCGAAAAATTTTGGGGTAAACCCTTGGGCCGCAAATTGTACACGGCTGCATTACGAAAGACCTGGATGAGGATACCCCAGTATACCAGGAACCGCTAAAACCACTATACTGATACACCAGAATGTCAAGACTCAACATTGAGGCAGAATTAAACGGCCCGCAGCTTGAAGCGGTAAGCGCCCTGGAAGGGCCGGTGCTGATCATTGCCGGGGCGGGTTCGGGGAAAACCCGGGTGATAGCTTACCGCATCGCCTACATGCTGGAAAAGGGTATCCCCCAGTCGGCAATCCTCGCCCTGACCTTTACCAACAAGGCGGCCCGGGAAATGGAAAGCCGGGTAAGGGAACTTTCAGGAAAAAAACTGCAAAGCCTTACGGTCAGCACTTTCCACTCCTTTGGAGTGCGGATCCTTCGGGAAGAGATAGAAAAGCTCGGGTACCGGAAGAATTTTTCCATATATGACGAAACAGACCGGAACCAGCTTATCAGGGACAGCCTCCGGGAATGCCGGCTTTCCGTGGATGGGGTAGATCTCTACAAGCTGGGACAGATCTTCTCCAACGTCAAGATCGGCCGCCTGCGCTGGGGAGAAGGGGCGGACAGCGGCTTTGAGCGGGTCTATGGGGAGTACCAAAACGGCCTTAAGGTGTATAACGCCCTGGATTTTGACGATCTGCTTGTCTTGCCGATTCAGCTCTTTGAGGAGCATCCGGAAATCCGGGGAAAATACCGGACCCGGTACCGGTATATTATGGTAGATGAGTTCCAGGATACCAGCCTTATTCAATACCGGCTGATGCGGCTCCTGGCAGAGGCGGATTCCCCCGGAGGGAATTGCAATATCTGTGTGGTGGGGGATGATGACCAGTCGATATACTCCTGGCGGGGGGCAAACTACGAAAACATCCTCATGTTCGAGCGGGATTTCCCCGGCGTGCGGGAGATCAAGCTGGAACAGAATTACCGTTCCACCACTACCATCCTGGAAGCGGCCAACGGAGTCATTTCCAACAACACAAACCGGAAGGGAAAAACCCTTTGGTCCGGAAATACCGGAGGAAAGCCCATCGAGCTTTTCCATCCCCAAACCGAAAGTGATGAGGCGGATTTTATCGCCAGGCGAATCCGGGAACTCTGCCTGCGGGAACGGCGTAACTACGATGACTTTGGGGTACTGATCCGGACCAATTCCATGACCCGGGCCATTGAAGAGGCGTTTTTGGCGGAGAATCTTCCCTACCAGGTTTCCGGGGGAACCAGTTTTTTTCAGCGGAAGGAGATCAAGGATATCCTCAGCTATCTCCGGGTAATTGGTAATGCCGATGACGATGTAAATCTTCTGCGGATCATCAATACCCCCCGGCGGGGGATCGGCAAGACCATGATAAGCGTCATCACGGATCTGGCCCGGAAAAACCACAGCAGCCTCTGGGACGCCATGGGCCGGCTCCGCTACGCCCCGGACACCCTGTTCCCCGATGCGGCCAAAGGCCGGGCCGAGATCGATCACTTTATGAACCTCATCGAATTCTACAGGAATGAGATTCTGGGATCCCAAAACCGGAAGGGCTGGCATCTCTCCCAACAGGTACGATCCCTGACGGACAACATCGATTACTGGTCCTATCTGATGAGTGAGTACAGCAAAAACGAAAAGATCGCCCACTGGAAATTCCTCAACATTGAAAGCCTTATCCGGTCTATAGAAACCTGGGAAAGCAACCCCGATAACCTGAACCCAACCCTCTACCCCTACCTCAACCGCATCAGCCTTATCACCTCCGGAGACGGCCCGGACGAGGGGCCCGATGAGGGAGCCCGGGGGAAGGTAAACCTGATGACCATCCACGCTGCCAAGGGTCTTGAATTCCCGGTAGTGTTTATCGCCGGGGCAGAGGACGGGATCATCCCCCATGCCCGGAGTCTTGAGGAGGGGGATGGAAATATCGAGGAGGAACGGCGGCTCTTTTATGTGGCCATAACCCGGGCCCGGGACAAGCTTTTTATCACCAGCTGCCTCCGGCGCCGGCGGGCCCAGTTCCAAAAGCAGGCCGGTGACGAACCTGTTGCGGACAGCCGTCTCTCCCCTTTCCTCGCCGAGATCCCCGGCCACCTGGTGGAATACCATGAACCGGAGAAGGCCCTGGATGCGGCGGAAGCGGAAGACTTCTTTGCCCGGATCAAGAGTCAATTTGCCTGACTTTTTTTATAGCTGTGTATATTATTTAGACAAATTGAGGGATATCGTCTGGATTATCAGAAACAAAAATACTATACTATAACTATAATGAAACTGTCGACAGAAAAAATGTTTTTTGGAATATTCTGTATTGCCTTTGGTGTTATAGTATCTGTAGAATCCCTGCGGGCTGATTCGGGAAGGACTCTGCTGCCGGACTGGTTTATCCCCCTGCGGGAGGCGGTATACGAACAGCGGCTCTCCTCCGCCGGGATTCTGCCGGTATACCGGGAGGCGGTCGCCAGGGCAGAGGATTCCCTTGAGGGAGCGGACCGGTACATCATGCTCTCCCGGTGTGAATACATGATGGGCAGGGTCTATCAGTACGAGGAACGCAAGGCGGAAGCGGCGGTCCGCTATGAGGCAGGGATGGACTGGGCGGAAAAAGCCCTGGAACTGATCGGCAGAACGGAGGCATGGCAGATGCTGGCGGAGAATCTCTCCCAGGCCTGTGCGGTAAAGTCCGTGTCCTATGCCATGGCAAACGGACTCAAGGTTGAAAAATATGCAAAGGAGGCCCTGGCGCTGGATTCCCAAAACGCCGCAGCACAGATCATGCTGGCGGCCCGGTGGGTGTACGCCCCGGCGCCTTTTAACAACTTTAAACGGGGAATAGCCATGATGGAGGATGTAGTGAACAACCCCCGCTGGAATGTTCAAAGGGATGATCGTTTCAACGCGTGTTCCGCAATCGGATATGCCTATGTACAGCAAAAAAAATACGTTGAAGCCAAATCCTGGCTTGAAGCGGCCCTTGCCGTGTATCCCACCAATAAATACGTGCGGACTCTGCTTGAAAAGCAATAAAGCGCAGGAAAATGTGTAAAGGATAGAGTCGTGCAGAGTATTTTAAGTATCGTTGAAGCCTGTTATTTTCCTGTTCTCCTTGTTTTGGCCTGTTACTTCTTTTTTCTGTCCCTGGCCAACCACTACGAAATGTGGCTCCATACGGTCCCTGGAGAACTGCTGGACGGCCCCCTGGTCTCGGTACTGATACCCGCCCGAAATGAGGAACAGAACATCAAAAAATGCCTGGATTCCCTCTGCCGGCAGAATTATAAAAACTACGAGATCCTGGTGATCAACGACAACTCCACCGATGCTACCTGGGCCATTATCAACCGGATTGCCCGGACGAATCCCCGGGTCCGGGTCTTCAACGGGAAACCCCTGCCGGAGGACTGGTACGGCAAGCCTTTTGCCCTGCATCAACTGGCCCGGGAGGCCCGGGGGGATATTCTCCTCTTTACCGATGCGGATACGATCCATGGCCCCGTAAGTCTCTCATGGGCAGTTACCAATATTACCAAAACCGGGGCGGATCTCCTCTCGGGCTACGTGGGGCAGGTCCTGGAGAGTTTCGGGGAACGGATGACCGTTCCCCTGATGTTCTTCCTTACCGGTTTTGTTATTCCCCTGTTCATGAACCGGTATACCAAATTAAGCTTCTTTTCCTCCGCCGTAGGCCAGTATATCGCCATAAAACGTGAGGTCTTTAATAAGATCGGAGGCTGTGAGGCCTTCAAGAAAAAAACCAGTGAAGACATCTATATGGCCCGGCATGTCAAACGCCAGGGTTACAGTACCATGTTTCTGGATATAACCGGAGAAGTTTGCTGCCGCATGTACAGCGGATACCGGGCGGCGTTGGAGGGTATCGGAAAAAACATCTTTGATTTTTTGGGAAAAAACACGTTTCTCCTGCTTTTTGCCGCGCTGGCGGTATTTTTCTTCCTGCTTTTTCCCTTTCCCCTGTTTTTCTATGCCCTTATCAGCAAAAGCCCCCATCTGTTGCAGCTTGCAATCGTAAACATCCTCTACACCCTTACATGGCTCATGCTCTTTGTCGGCTGCAGGATCACCTGGTATTACGCGTTCCTCTGGCCTTTAATGTTCATAAACCTTCTCTATATGGCGGGGTGGTCCTGGTTCAGAACCATTTCCGGCCGCGGCTTTCGTTGGAAGGATCGCGTAGTTACTTGAAAGGATACACCAGTGCCCTACAGACATGGACGTCCCATCATCGACAGTTCCCTCCCCTTCCGTATCGCCACAGCCATGACCTTCTACACGGTTTGGCCCATCGCCCAACTGGCAAACTGGCTGCATCTTTCCACAAGGTTTGAAAACCGGCGGAAACTCCGGGGGTTTTCCCGGGCGATCCTGGTGTCAAACCACGTCACCTTCCTGGACCCGGTTATCGTGAGCGGCATGGTCCTGCCCTATCGTACCTGGCAGACTTTGCTGGAAGCCACGGTGGAAGCCCCCTTCCTGGGAACCTTTACCCGGCTGCTGGGAGGAATCCCCATACCCCGGGGGAGGGAGGGGTTCAGAAAACTGCTGGAATCCGCCGAAAACGCCTTTACGTACCGGCGCTTTATCCACTTTTACCCCGAGGGGGAATGTTTTCTCTACAACCAGCAGATCCGGGAATTCAAATCCGGAGCCTTCCGCTTTGCCGCGGAACTCGGCATTCCGGTGATCCCCCTGGTAACGATCTTCTCCGAAGGGCCCTTCAAGCCATACTCACTCCTGGGCCGTTCGGTTCCCCGGGAAACTATCGTGGCCCTTGATGCGGTGTATCCCGACCAGTATATCAAACGGGATGAACGGGGGGAGATAAGCCCCGAATCGGTTAAGGTCTTTGCCCGGGAGGTACGGGAGATCATGCAAAAGGAAATTGACGCCCGGCACGGTTCCTCCGTCTTTTCCCGGGGCCGAATGAAGCGGATAAAGGGGATCAACGACTAGCAGCCTGTTGCGCTTAGTTATTGAAGGCGGGACCTCAAAAAATCGCCAATCAGGCGGTTTCTTACCCTGTAGAATCCAAAAAAACCGCCAATTCCTGCCTGATTCGTCTGACCGGATCGTCCGCAGCCTCAAGCCGGATAAGCCCCGGGATAGAAGCGAAATAGGTGAGCTGCCTCTTGGCGTAGCGGCGGCTATTCCGGGCAACCAGGACTTCGACACCAGCCGGATCCTCACAGAGACGGAAGGAAGCATCTCCGGTGGGGACAAAAAATTCCCGGTACCCGATGGCCCTCATTCCCGGATCCGCGGGTCCATAACCTGCTTCCCAAAGCCTCCGCACTTCTCCGGGAAGCCCCTCCCGGAACATCCGGGCGCAGCGTGCATCGATACGGCGGTACACCTCCTCCCGGTCCCGTTCCAGGCGGATGAGGAGGAACCGAAAGCTGTTCCGGGAACCTTCCGGGGTTTCCTCCCCCGGGTTCACACCTTGCCGGGAAAAACTGCTCAGGGGCCGGCCGGAAAGGCGAAACACCTCCAGGGCCCGGAGAAGCCGGTACTCGTCGTTGATGTGGATCCGGCCGGCGCTCAGGGGATCGCAGGCGGCCAGTTCCTCCGCCAGGGCGGCAGCCCCCCGCTCCCGCAGTTCCCCCCGCAGAGTCTCCCGAATGCCCGGATCCGAGGGAGGCGCTTCGGGAAGCCCCAGCACAAAGTTGAGGAGGTAAAACCCCGTTCCTCCGGAGACCACCGGCAGTTTCCCCCTGCCCGCTATATCCCGTACCGCCTCGCCGGCAAGCCGGACAAATTCTCCGGCATTAAACTGCTCATCGGGATTACGAATATCAATAAGATGGTGGGGAAGAAGGGCCCTGAAGGAAGGGGACGGTTTTGCGGTACCGATATCCATACCCCGGTACACCTGCATAGAGTCGGCGGAAACCACTTCCGCGGCACAAAGCGAATCCCCGCCGCCGAATAGATCTCCCAGAATTTCAGTTTTCCCCGAAGCGGTGGGGCCAAAAAACACCAACACCGGAATCAATCCGGAACCCACTCCCCGGGAAGCCTGCGGCCCGGCTCTTTCCACCAGAGACCTGAAACTTCGCGGCCGGCGCTAATCTTCCAGGCGGAATTCGATCTGACCGGTAAATATCTGCCGGGCAGCCAGGGATACCACCTTGCCGTCGTTGAATTCAATGTCCGGGTCCTTGACCATGGAAAGCTGAAAGGAACGCCGGGATGCAGCGCTGGTAATTTCATACATGTTACCATCGTATTCGATTAATTCTTCCAGAGGGAAAATCATAATTTTACTATACAAAATAGCTAATCAAATGTAAAGACACGGCGTATCCGGTGTTTCACCGGATTGTGCCCACCTGTAAGAGACCCGCATTGAGGCCGCCGCAGCGGATCCCCAGGGCGACAGCCTCTTCAGGAGAAGCGCCTTCCTCCAGGGCGGCGGCAAAACCGGCGGTAAAGGCGTCGCCGGAACCGGTGGTGTTGACGGGCTTTACCGGTTTGGGCGTGAATTCGGAAAAACCCCGGAGATCCGCATACCAGAGGGCTTCTTCGCCCCGGGTAAGGACGATACGGGTCCTGTATTCCCCGCAAAGATCCCGGCAGATCTCCCGGATCCGGTTTTTCATCATCACCGGATCGCCCGTCAGGGCATTTTTAGCCACCAGTTCCGGCGCAAAGGTCTGGGCAAATTCAAGGAGGTTCGGCTTGATCACATCGGGACAGAACTTCAGGCTGTTCAGCAGATCCGGGCCCCGGATATCCAGGATGACCATCCGGCCCAGGGCCTTGGCCTCCCGGACCATCCGGGGAACCAGGGCATCGGAAAAGCCGGCCGCTTTTGAGCCCGCAATGATAACAACGCTATGGTCCGGGAGGACCCGGCGGTAGGCTTCCGTAAGCCGGTCTTCGGTTCCCGGTTCCACCGGGGAGGCTTCCTCTACCAGCTCCGTTATGGTCCCCGGGGAATCCCGGGAGGGCCCGGTGATCAGGGTGTAGCAAAAGCGGATGGGGCTGGAACTCTCCACCCAGTGGAGGGGCAGCGCTTCGGCAGCGCAGAGATCCAGGAAGAGGGGACGCAGCCGGCCTCCCAACTGGGTAAGGTGCAGGGCTTTTTTCCCTAACTGGGTCAGGACCCGGGTGATATTCACCCCCTTTCCAGCCACATCCAGACGATGTTTGGCGGTCCGGTTCACCCTGTCCATCATAACCTCGTCAAAGCAGAGGATCTTCTGCAGGGTTGGGCTCATACAAACCGAAAGAAAGGATCGGGAATCCACCGGCGCCTCCGCCTTCATTATATTGAGTAAAGCGAACAATACAAGCATACTGTAGGGTAATACCGTTGGGCAGAGTGCCAGGGGGGAGGATGCTTTGGAGACCGTATACAAACGGCCAAGCTGGGACGAATATTTTATGGAAGTCTGCGATGCCATAGCAAAACGGGCGACCTGCGGCCGGGGCCGCGCGGGATGTGTTATCGCAAAGGACAATCAACTCCTTGTGACAGGCTATGTGGGAGCCCCTGCGGGACTGCCCCACTGTGACGAGGTGGGGCATCAGCTAAAAAAGATGATCCACGAGGACGGCAGCGAAACGATCCACTGTGTCAGAACCGTACACGCCGAACAAAACGCCATCTGTCAGGCGGCCAGGCGGGGTATCGCCATTGAAGGGGCCACCCTCTACTGCCGGATGACCCCCTGCCGGACCTGCGCCATGCTTATCATCAACTGCGGGATCCTGCGGGTGGTGTGCCAGCGGCGCTACCAGGATGCCGCCGATTCCGAGGCCATGTTCCAAAAGGCGGGAATACGGCTGGAGTATATCTACGATGAAATCCAGCAGTATGAGGGGGGGGAGGGCCGGCCCTGACAGCCCGGCCAGGGAGTACCGGGATACTAGCTCTGGGCAATCCGGAATTGCAGGTACATTTCCTCCAGGGTTTTCCGGGGGCCCGGTACGGAGGTGCGCTCCCGGAAGGCCGCCGCATCCTTTCTGTCGATATAAAAATCATAAATTGCCCGTGGATCGGAGTCCCGCACGATGGTATAGGCGGGACGGCTTCCCAGGTAGGACCGGACCTCATCACCCCCCACGGCGAGGATACCAAAACGGCTCAACCGGGAACGGACATCGCCGATCTCCTCAAAGGATAGGCCAAAGAGAAATTCTTCCAGGGCCCAGCGGATTTCGTTGCCATTTCCCCGGACCTTGAGAAATTCCTCCCAGTCCGCTCCCAAATCGATAGAGAGCCGCAGGAGTTCACTGGTGCCATCCATGGTACCAAAGCTGGGGGGAGATCTGTCCCGGGCGACCCAGAGGGCTTCCAGGGCGGGCAGATGATTCACCTGCCGGGGATCGGCGCCGCTTTCCCAGAGGGAGAGGAGATCATCCGCCAGTTGGTATTTGATCTGTTCGGGAAACTGTGGATCCTCCAGACAGGAGAAATATACCTCTTCAGCCATCAGGGTGCAAATAACGGAGAATATCACCTTCCGTATGGAGGCGTACAGCTCTCCTGCCTCATGAGTCAGGATGGAAAGCAGTGAAAAGGCATGGCATTTGGCGACTTGAAAACTCCGGGCCGCCACGATCCGGGTAGGGATGTGGAGCAAATGGGAAGACGGGGCAAAGCTACAGAGGGATTCTATCAGCATTTCCTCGTCCCGCAGTTCCCCCCGTATCATCTGGACATCCCGTACCGAGGGAAACCGGGAAATGGATTCGCCCAAAGCCCTGAGAGAGTCAAAACGTTCCTTTACAAGAACACATTCCCCGGGATAACGGGCGCTAAGATAAGCTTCCACCTCCCCGACTAAGCGTTCCTCATGTTCTTTAAGCGCAAGCACAGACGCCACAACCCTCCCAACAACCATGCCCGGGAAAAACACGGATCACAAAAATACCTTCAATTGAGCGCTTTTAAAAGCCCTTACAAATCAAATTTACCCCAGTAATTTTGATTTATCAAGACCTTACCCCGTTCTTCTTGCGCTTCCCCGGCGGGCGGTTTCCCTGTATACTGAAAAGATGAACGCAGGGAACAAGCTTTCGGTTTCTGAACTTACCGAGCTGATACGCCGGAGCCTGGAGGGGGCCTTTGGGTCGGTAATTGTGGAGGGGGAACTCTCCAACTGCCGGCCCAGCAGTACGGGACACCTCTACTTTACCCTGAAGGATGCGGGGGCAGCGATTTCGGCGGTGATGTTCAAAAACCAGCTCCGGTACCTCAACTTTGAGCCCAGGGATGGGATGCTTCTCCGGGTCAGGGGGCATATTTCGGTCTATCCCCAGCGGGGGACCTATCAGATCATCTGTGAGGAGATGGAGCAGGCGGGGACCGGGGAGATCCTTGCCCTCCTGGAAAAGCGGAAACGGGATCTTGCCGCCGAGGGCCTGTTCGATGAGGACCGGAAGAAACCCCTCCCCCGTTTCCCGGAGACGGTGGCGGTGGTAAGCTCTCCCACCGGGGCGGCGGTCCGGGACATCCTCAATATCCTGCGGCGCCGGGCTGCGGGCATCAGGGTGATCATCCTCCCCACCCCGGTACAGGGGGACGAGGCGGCGCCGATCATCGCCCGGCGGATAGAACAGGCCAACCGGTGGCGCCTTGCCGACGTGCTTATTGTTGGCCGGGGGGGCGGGTCTCTGGAAGACATGCTCCCCTTCTCCAATGAGGCGGTGGTACGGGCGATTGCCGCTTCAAAAATCCCCGTGGTAAGCGCGGTGGGCCATGAGATAGACTGGGCCATCTCCGATTACGCAGCGGATCTCCGGGCCCCTACCCCATCGGCGGCGGCGGAACTGGTCAGTGAAAACCATCTTGCAATCCGGGAGGGAATACGGGCTCTGGAGGAATCCATCGTTGAAACCATGCAGAGCCGGATAGATCGGGCCCGGCTTCTGATAAAACCCTTCAGCCTTGCCGATCTGGAGTACCGGTTCCGGGCCATCCTGCAGCCCCGGCTGGTCCGGTTTGACGATGCAAAGGAGGAACTCCTCTCCGCCCTGTCACAGCGGATAGGGGAACTGCGCCGGCGGATGGAACTTGCCCGTACCGCCCTGGAGGGGGGAAGCCCCCTGGCCATCATGGAGCGGGGTTTTTCTGTGGTGACCCACGGGAGAACGGGGGCCCTTATCCGGGACGGCAGGGATGTAAAAGCCGGGGATCCCCTGATAATCCGCCCCCTTTCGGGACTTATCGCCGCCGTAACCGAGTCGGTCTCCACTGAGGACGGACAGGGGGAAATGAAGGAGAACAGATCGTGAAAAACACCGGAGGAACCATGAAGAATTTTGAGGAACGGCTTGAACGGCTGGAAACCCTGGGGGAACAGATCCGGAAACCGGATATTCCCCTGGATGAGGCCCTTAAAGCCTTTGAGGAGGGGATCAAGCTGGCCCGTTCCCTGGAAAAAGACCTGGAAAAGGTTGAAAGCCGTATTGAGATCCTGATGAACACCCCGGAGGCCAGGGCCGAAGAGGCTCCGGACCTGGGTTTGTTTGACGGTGAAGCTTGAGAGGTTCCTGAGGGATGATTGAATCGGCTCCGGAAACGGGAAGAATCCGGGTGTTACCGCCGGAAGAAGCCCGGAAGATCGCCGCCGGGGAGGTGATCGACCGGCCTGCGGCGCTGGTACGGGAATTCCTGGATAACGCCATCGATGCGGGAAGCGCCTTCATCGAGGTTGCCATCGAAGGAGGAGGAATCCGCCGGATCGAGGTGATCGATGACGGCCTCGGGATGGGCCGGGAAGACCTTGCCCTGTGCTGGTATACCCATGCCACCAGCAAAATCCGGTCAATTGACGATCTCAACGCCGCGGAAACCCTGGGTTTCCGCGGAGAAGCCCTGGCGGCAGCGGCGGCGGTTTCCCGGCTGGAGATCCTCTCCTGTACCGGTGACGGGGAGGCATGGCTCCTGGAAACCGGTGCAGGAATGCAGGACAGTCCCGGCGGCATGCGGATCTCCCGGGGACGCAGGACCCGGGGCACCAGCGTCCGCGCCCTGGGCCTGTTTGATACGATCCCCGCACGGAAACGGTTTTTAAAACGGGAAGGCGCCGAGGCAGGGCTCTGCCGTCAGGCTTTCATCGATAAGGCCCTGGCCTTTCCGGGTATCGCCTTCCGCTTTATTCAGCAGGGTAAACTCAAACACTTCTTTCCCCCCGCAGCTTCGTTGAAGGAGCGGTATGTCCTGGCTCTGCTCTCCCCGGACGAGGGGGCTTTTCTCCATGAGATAAGCGCCCGGGGGCAGGGTTTCTCTGCGGTGGTGGTGGTTGGCGGCCCGGAATTATACCGGCAGGACCGCCGGCAGGAGTACGTCTTTGCCAATGGCCGGCGGATCAACGATTTTTCACTACTCCAGGCCCTGGAATACGGGGTCCGGGGCTGGTTTCCCAACGGTGTCCACCCGGTAGGGGCGATCTTTATCGATATCGATCCGAGCCTGGCGGACTTCAACATCCATCCGGCCAAACGGGAGGTCCGTTTCCGGGACCCCGGCGCCATCCACCACAGTATCAGCTCAGCCCTGGAGAATTTTACCCGGCACCATGGTTATGCCGGGAGTGACCGCCATACAACCGGGGACAACCCGGCCTTTGACGCCGTTTTTCTTGCCGGTAAAACCAACCGTTCCGTCGGCAGCCTTGACGACAAAGCCGGCGGCAAAGCCTTCAACAATACCGCCGGTAAGGCCGGCGGCAAAGCCACCGCATCCCTGGCCATGGAGGCCCTGCTGGAACACCCTCCCTCCTTTGCCCCTCTCCCGGGACGGGGATGGGACGCCGCTAACTCGGTCTGTGAAGGAGGCCATCCCTACGAGGAGAAGGCCCCGGAGGGAAGTATCCGGTTTGCAGGCCGGGTCTTCGGCCTCTTTTTGCTGGTTGAACGGGAAGACCGGCTTTTCATCATCGATCAGCACGCCGCCCACGAACGGATCCTCTACAACCAGTTCCTGGCGAATCCTATCCCCAGGCAGGAACTCCTGATACCCATCCCCTTTCATACCGACAGCGATACCGATGACCGCTTCCTGGAGAACAACCGGGAGACCCTTGCGGAACTGGGTATTGGCATTACCGGGGAGGACGGTTCCTGGTATATTGAAGCCCTGCCGGTAAACTGGCGGCAGGGGGATGCCGAAACGGTACGGGAGATCCTCAATCTGCGGGATGCCGGTGAAAACATCGCCGAACGATGGGCGGCGACGCTCTGTTGTCACAGCGCTGTACGGGATGGGGACTATCTGGATGAGGATGCCGCCCTGGCCCTGGCAACCGAGGCTCTTTCCCTCCCCATTCCCCGTTGTCCCCATGGCCGGCCGGTCTGGGTTGAGATAAGCCGGGAAGAACTCTTCCGGGCGGTACGGCGGCTCTAGATTCGCCGCTTTTTTCCTTGAATTCTTCCGATTATTTGGGGTATTATTGTTTTGATGGAACAATTTTCCGGCAAAGCGGTATTTCCTGGTATCGTATTTGGCAAGGCCCTCCTCTTCACCAAACCGGATCTACAGGTAGACTCAAGCCCCTCTTCCAATCCGGATGCCGAATGGCAGGCTTTTCAGCAGGCGGTTAGGGAGGCGGACACCCAACTTGGGATCCTCTTTGAAAAAACCAGGACAGAGTTGGGGGAAGAAAAGGCGATGATCGTCGGTATCCAGCGGATGATGCTGGAAGACGGAGACTTCCTTGAAGCGGTTGAGAGGATGATCCAAAGGGATGCGGCCCGGGCCGCCCATGCCGTAGATCAGGCGGGGAAACAATTCTACGAATTATTTGCATCCATGGACGATGCCTATATGAGGGCCCGGGCTCCGGATATTGCCGATGTTTTCCGGCGGCTTACCGCCATACTCCTGGCGGCGGAAACGGATTTTTCCCTTACCGAGCCGGCCATACTCATCGCCGAAGACCTGAGTCCCGGCGATATCCTTACCCTGGATCGGAAGCTGATCCGGGCCTTTGTTACCTGCGGAGGTTCCCTCAATTCTCACACCGCTATCCTTGCCCGGATCCTCAACATCCCCTTGATTGTGCAGACCAATATACCCCTGGATCGGCGTCTGGACGGTCAATATGCCGTCGTGGACGGTTACAACGGCGTCATCTATCTGGAGCCGGATGCGGAAACAGAGGCCCTTCTGGAGGAAGAACAGCGGAAACATGATGCGGAGCGGGCGGCCTTGGAATCCCTGCGGGGAATATCCGCCGTTACCCGGGATGGCCGGAGGATCGAACTTGCCGCCAATATCAGCGGCATAGCGGATCTTGATGCGGTCCTGGACAATGGCGCCGAGAGTATAGGCCTTTTTCGCAGTGAATTTCTCTTTTTAGGGAGGCAGGATTATCCGGGTGAAGATGAGCAGTTTGAAGTTTACCGTGCCGCTGCGGTGGTGATGAAGGGACGGCGGGTTGTTGTAAGGACCCTGGATATAGGAGCGGACAAACAGGCCCCCTACTTTGGCCTCAAAAAGGAGGAAAACCCCGCCCTGGGGCTCCGGGCCGTGCGGGTGTGTTTCCTGCAGCCCAAGGTGTTCAAAACCCAACTTCGTGCAATTTACCGGGCCTCGGCCTGGGGAAATATCGCCATACTGTTCCCCATGATCGCCTCGATCCGGGAACTGCGAAAATGCAGGGAATTTGCTGCAGAGGCCCGGGCGGAACTGGTGGAACAGGGCCTCACCCCGGGGGAGGTGGAGATGGGGATCATGATAGAAACCCCTGCCGCAGCCCTCTGTGCGGAAGAGCTTGCCCGGGAGGCGGATTTCTTCTCTGTCGGCACCAACGATCTTACCCAGTACACCCTGGCGATGGATCGGCAGAATCCCCGGCTTGAACCATTCATGGATACACACCACCCCGCGATCCTCCGGCTGCTGGCCATGACGGCCGAAGGGGCTGCCCGGGCGGGAATCCGGGTGGGAATCTGCGGAGAACTGGCGGCAGATCCGGAGATGACAAGACAGTTTATCGATATGGGTTATGAAGAGCTCTCGGTTGCCCCGTCCCTTATTCCGGAGATGCGTAAACGTATCCGTGAACTATAGGGGGAATGCAGGAATTAAAATACGTGATATTGTTGCTTCAATCGGCTGCTACTATGGCGCCGCCGGGGCAGGAGCGCTGCTGGCAAACTTCAGCGGCAGCTGGTTCTTCGCCGGCCCCGGTGTAATCGGCGGGATGCTGCCGGCCATTGGTATTGCCCTTAACCTTCGGGCTATCTTGAAAAGGGAGACCTGACCCTTCCTCATCTTTGGAGAGATCCGGAGGATAACAGGCCTGCAAGCGGATTGACTTGCAGGCCAAACGCCGGGCAGCAGACATCGGCCCGGGTAAGCATCGACTGGTAGCAGGCCGATGCTATTTTTTTTATAGTATAAACATGGGACTCAATGACACTCCTTCTGCAGGACGGGTGCATATCGGCTTTTTTGGCCGCCGTAACGCGGGGAAATCAAGCGTGGTAAACGCCGTCACCGGTCAGGAAACGGCCATTGTTTCGGAGCTGAAGGGAACCACTACCGACCCGGTGTACAAGGCCATGGAACTCCTCCCCCTGGGGCCGGTGGTGATCATCGACACCCCGGGAATCGACGATGAGGGGGCCCTGGGGGAACTGCGGGTCCGGAAAGCCAAACAGGTGCTGAACAAGGCCGATGCGGCGGTACTGGTGGTGGACGCCCTTGCAGGGAAAACCGCCGCGGATGAGGATCTCATCCGCCTGTTCCGGGAGAAATCGGTTAAATACCTGGTGGCCTACAACAAAAGCGATCTCCTCCCCGGCGGAAAAGGCGCAGCGGCGTCTCCCCCGGGGGCCTCCGGGGATGAGCTCTTTATCAGCGCCAGGGAGAAGTTCAACATCGATGCCCTCAAGGAGCGGATCGCCGTACTGGCGGTAACGGAAGAGCCAAAGTTCCGGATTTTGGGGGACCTTATCGAACCCGGGGATTTTGTGGTCCTGGTGACTCCCATCGACAAGGCGGCTCCCAAGGGCCGGCTGATCCTGCCCCAGCAGCAGACCATCCGGGACATCCTGGAAGGGGACGCTGCGGCTATTGTGGTAAAGGAATTTGAACTCCGGGAAACCCTGGCGCATCTGGGAAAAAAACCGCGCCTGGTGGTCACCGACAGTCAGGTCTTTGCCAAGGTGTCCGCAGACACCCCCCCGGACATCCCCCTCACATCCTTTTCCATCCTCTTTTCCCGGTACAAGGGAACCCTCTCCGGGGCGGTGCGGGGAGTCAGGACCATCGACGAACTCCGGGAGGGAGAGAGGATTCTGATTGCGGAAGGTTGTACCCATCACCGGCAGTGCGACGATATCGGCACGGTAAAACTCCCCCGGTGGATTCGGAACTACAGCGGTGTAGAACCGGATTTTACCTTCACTTCCGGGGCTGAATTCCCGGAGGATCTTTCGGGCTACCGGGTGGTGATCCACTGCGGGGCTTGTATGCTTACCGAACGGGAAATGCGGTACCGTCAAAAATGCGCGGCGGATGAAGACGTCCCCTTTACCAACTACGGCATCGTGATCGCCCAAATGCAGGGGATCCTGAAACGGAGTATCGCCATGTTTCCCCATGTTCTTGCGGAACTTGAGGAGCGCCATGATCCGGATTGAAAAGGATGCCCTGGGTGAACGGGAGATCCCCGGCGACGCCTCCTACGGGCTCCAAAGTTTCCGGGCCCGGGAAAACTTCGCCCTGGATTACAAGAAAACAGACCCCAGGCTCATCCGGGCCATGGTACTGATCAAGAAAGCCGCCGCCCTGAGCTATGAGGGAATCGCCGCATCACGGGGCGATCCATTACCGGGCAGCGATCTATCAGGCGCCGGTGATGCCGGGACCGGAAACGCCGAAGAAGGCCGTGTCATAGGGGATCGGGAAAAGTTCCGGGCCATCGCCGCTGCCTGTGACCGGATACTGGCCGGTGAGGCGGCGGATATGTTCATCGTTGACGCCCTCCAGGGCGGGGCCGGAACATCGACCAACATGAACGTCAACGAGGTGATTGCCAACATCGCCCTGTCCATCTGCGGCAGGAACTATGGTCAATACGAGTACATCCATCCTCTGGACGATGTGAACCGGGGCCAGTCCACCAACGACGTATATCCCACGGCCCTCCGTATAGCCGCCATAGGTTTGCTGCGGGAACTCAGTGAGGATTGCGCTAAACTGCAGGAAGCCCTGCAGAAACGGGAAAATGAATTTGGGGACATAAAAAAAACGGGCCGTACCGAACTGATGGACGCGGTATCCGTCACCCTGGGGGAAGAATTCGGCGCCTATGCCCAGGCCATAGGACGGGACCGGTGGCGGCTTTACAAAGCGGAGGAACGGTTGCGGCAGGTAAACCTGGGAGGCACCGCCGTGGGCCTGGGAAACAACGCCGAACGGCGCTACCGCTATGCCGTCATCGAAACCCTGCGGGAACTCACCGGCATGGGCCTCGCCATATCGGAATACCCCATGGACATCACCCAGAACAACGATGTCTTTGTGGAAGTCTCAGGGCTCCTCAAGGCCCTGGCGGTAAACCTTATGAAGATAGCCGGAGACCTGCGCCTCATGAACTCCGGTCCCGGCGGGGGCCTGGGGGAACTGCGGCTTGCCCCCCTCCAGGCGGGGAGCACCATCATGCCGGGAAAGGTAAACCCCGTTATCCCGGAGATGACGATTCAGGCCGCCATACGGGTTATCGCCAACGACCAGGCTATTACCCTGGCGGCATCCCGGGGGGAATTTGAACTCAACAGCTTTCTTCCCCTCATCGCCGACGCCCTCCTGGAGAGCCTTTCCCTTATGAGCCGCACGGTAGAACTCTTTCGTACCAAGGGACTTGAGGGCCTTGTCCCCAACCGGCAACGCTGTGCAGCGCTGCTGGAATCCTCCTGCGTTTTCGCCGCCGCCTACGTACCCATGCTGGGCTACGACCAGGTAAGCGCCATCGTCACCGAACACGGCGGCAACCCGGCGCAGTGCCGGGAGATCCTGGAGGCCGCCGCTGTTCAGGCTTCCCGCAAAAAGGCAAGGTAGGCCCGCCAGGTGGAGTAGAGGTCTATCTTGCTTATCACCTCAAAGGGGGAGTGCATGGAGAGCACCGGGATGCCGCAGTCAAGGACCTCGATGCCGAGGTTGGCCGGGTATTTGGCAATGGTACCACCCCCGCCCTTGTCAACTTTTCCCAGATCACCGTACTGCCAGGGGATCCGGTTCCTGTCCAGGATATCCCGCAGCTTCCGGTAAAATTCCGCATTGGCTTCGCTGCCGCCGAATTTTCCCCCCGAACCGGTAGCCTTACTCAGCACCAGCCCCTTGCCAAAGAAGGACGCGTTTTTCTTATCGTAAACCGAATCGTAGTTGGGGTCATAGGCGGAATTGACATCTGCGGAAAGCATGGCGGAACGGTCCAGTACCCGGCGAAGGGCCAATTCCGAAGCGCCCTCCCCCGCAGATTCGCAGATCTGGGCGATACAGTTTTCAAGCATCCGGGACTGGGCGCCGGTGTTTCCCGCAGACCCGATCTCCTCCTTATCGGAGAGGAAGCATATCACCGTCTTTTCCGGGACCGCAGCGCCGTCTGAGGGCGCCTTCCCCGCGCTGCCCGGGGGGATGGCTCCCGGCAGGGCAATCTCCAGAATCGCCTGCAGGGCGGCCCACGCGCAGGAACGGTCATCGTGACCATAGGCCCCTATCATGCTCCGGTCAAACCCCACATCCCGGGCCTTGTGGGCGGGAACAAATTCAAGTTCCCCCCCGGCAAAGTCCTGTTCAACGATTCCATACCGTTCATAGAGGAGGTTCAACAGGTTAAGTTTTACCTTCTCCTTTACCTTGGAGTCCCGAAAAGGCCGGGAACCCGCCAGGATATCCAGATCTTCACCGGTAAGAAATTCGGAGACCTTTTTCTGCATCTGCTCCCGTGCCAGGTGGGGCAGGAGATCGGTGACGGTAAAAACCGGATCCCCCTCCTCTTCCCCTACCCGAATCTCGATAACCTTACCCTCCGGGCCTATCAGAACTCCGTGGAGAGCCAGGGGGATGGTGGTCCACTGATAGTTTTTAATGCCCCCGTAGTAATGGGTATCCAGGAGGGCAAATTCCCCCTCTTCGTAGAGGGGATTGTCCTTGAGATCGATCCGGGGGGAATCGATATGGGCGCCGACGATATTCACCCCGCCGGAAAGAGGGGCTCTGCCGATCACCGCGGCCACCAGGGATTTACCCCGGTTATTCCGGTACAGCTTTGCCCCCGGACTCAGGGGACCCTTCAGGGTATCGATATCCGAAAATCCCCGGGCCCGGAGCAGCTCCTCCGCCCGGGAGGTACACTCCCGTTCGGTCTTTCCCCGGTTAAGAAAATCCTTGTAATCCTCCGCAAACCGGTGAATCCCTTCAAGCTCTTCCGGCTCCGCCTCCTCCCAGGAATTCTTCTTGTTGACAAAGAGTTTTTCCCGGAGGAGTTCCCCTTCACTCTTGGTTTCGTTTTGCCTATCGTCGCCGCCCATAGATACCCTACCGTTTAAATTTTAGCGTTTCCAGGGTAGATTCGCCCCGGACTACCTCAAACCAGAGTTCCCTGCCCGCCTTTTCCCGCAACAGCCGGAAGAAGGCCGCCAGATCCCGGACCGGTTCGCCGTTTATACCGACAATCCTATCCTCCCGCTGAATCCCGATGATCGCCGCGGGGCTATCCGCCACAACCTGGGCGACGATGACCCCCACGGCATTCTTGTCCAGCTTGAGCCGGCTCCGCAGATCATCGGTCAGGGAGACAGCGACCACACCGGGCCAGAGTTTCTTATTCTCCGCCGTCACCGTCTCATTCCGGGCTTCGATTCGAACCGTAATATCCCGGGGGACGCGGTCCCGGATCACCGTAAAGGTGGCCCGTTCACCGGGTTTGAGATCCCCCACGGCCAGGGTCAGGGCGTTCACCCCCCGGACCTCCTTGCCGTTAAGGTGGGTGATGAAATCACCCGGCTCTATCCCCCCCTTGTTTGCCGGCGAATCGAGGAACACCTGAGAAGCCAGGGCGCCCCGTTTGTCCTCCACTCCAAGTATCCGGAGGGCCTCCCTGTCCGGGTCTATAAGGGATACCCCAAGCCAGCCATAGCTGATCTCTCCGGAACTGATAAACTCATCGATTGACCGTTTGGCATTGTTGATGGGAATGGCAAAACCCAGCCCCACAGAACCGCCTCCGGAACCGCTGGCAATCCAGGTGTTGATCCCCACCACCTCTCCCCGGATATTCACCAGGGCGCCCCCGGAATTCCCCTGGTTGATGGAGGTATCGGTTTGAATAAAGTCATTGATGTTGTTCGCCGGTCCGCCGGTACGGCCCAGGGCGCTGACAATCCCCATGGTCACCGAGGACATAAAACCCAGAGGGTTCCCCACGGCAATGGCCCAGTCCCCCACCTTGAGCTTGTCCGAATCCCCCAGGATCGCCAGAGGGTAGAAGTCACCGGTCTTAAAGGATACCATGGCCAGATCCTTTCGCTCATCCTTACCAACAAGCTCTGCGGGGTACTCCTTACCGTCATTGGTGGCCACGGAGATCTCGTTGGCCTCCCCAACCACGTGATTGTTGGTCAACACGTAATAGACATCCTTCTCCTGGCGGACGATGATCCCCGAACCCAGCCCCTGAGACCGGAATTCCCGTTCCTGACCACGGCCGTCGGGGGTTTCCTCCGGAGGACCAAAGAAAAATTCCCAGGGGATCCCGTTAAAATTGGGGATCTGCTGCCTGCGGATGGAAACGGTTTTAAGCTCCACCACCGAGGGAAGCACCTTATCTGCCACAGAATTGAGGGTAGTCTGAAGGCTCTCCGCCACCAACAGGGCGTCCGAGGGGATAACCACCGTATTCCCGGGACTAGCCTCGGCCCGTGCCTGGGGAGTTGAGCAGGAAAAGGAAAGAAAAGCCAGGGAAAACCCAAAGATTACCCCGATAAGAACCAGGTTAAAGACAAAGAAATTTTTTAAAGACAATTTTCGGGTGAGATTCATAACACTCTCCTGTAATTATAATTGATAGATACAAAACAACGCGCGCTTTTGTCAATTCCTATATTATATAATACTATTTTTTAACAATAGTTACATCTCCATCTCCCCGGAAAAAGCCTATTCCGTCAATATTTCCGTATGATCCGGAAATATCGCCACCGTATGCTCCCAATGGGCGGAAAGCTTATTGTCCGCAGTAACCACGGTCCAGCCGTCATCGAGGATCTCTACATCTCCGGTACCCAGGTTGATCATGGGCTCTATGGCGATAACCAGCCCCGCGCTCATCTTTGGATTGGCGCCATGGGGATGGTTGGGAACTACGGGGTCCTCATGGACATCAAAGCCTACCCCGTGACCACAGAACTGATGCACCACCCCGTAACCGTACTCTGCCGCATGGGCGCTGATGGACCGGGCGATCCGGAGGAGCCTGTCCCCTGCCCGGGCCGCCTCAATGCCCTTGTAGAGGCACTCCCGGGTAACCCGGTTGAGCTGCCGGGCGGCATCGCTCACCCGCCCCGCCTCCACCGTAACCGCCCTGTCGCTGATAAAACCCTCCAGATCGATACCGCAGTCCAGGGATACAAGGTCCCCTTCGGCTATCCGCCGCCGGGTGGGTATGCCGTGGATCACCTCATTGTTGATGGAAATACAGAGGGCCGCCGGGAAGGGGTTTGATCCGGGACCATAGCCCATAAAGGCGGGCCTTCCCCCGGCCTTCTTTATCCACCTTTGAACCCATCTGTCCAGTTCGATGGTTTCAACCCCCGGCACAACCCGGGGGATGAGTTCCTCATACATGGCACTGAGAAGACGGCAGGATGAACGTATCCCGGCGATCTGCTTTTCATTTTTTAATCGTATCATAGCTGCTCCATATTAGTCAGCTAACTTTTGCAGGTTAAGCTTACGGCGAAGGGAAACCGTACTCCTCACACCGGGGTCCCGCTTTAGAGCCTCACGGAAAACCGCCTCCGCACCGCCCAGTTCCCCCATCCGCATCAGGGTTTCCGCAATAAAACACATCCACCGGGCCTCATCCTTGGGGGGGAATCCCAATTCCAGCAGGGTCTCAAGACATTCCACATAGGTTTCGCCGTCCACCGCAGATTTAAGCCGGAGCCGGACCAGTTCTTTCAGGGCAAACTCCACATCGGCGGTAAAATGCCGAAAATAGGGTCGCCGCCGTTCCTCCCGGATAAGGGCCGCCAGAAGCACAAAGGCCTCATAGTAGCACTGCCGCTTCTCCAGTTCTTCCGCCAGGATAAAGACACAGTCCATCCAGTCTTCCCGGTCCAGATACTTCTCCAGCGGAAAATCAAGCCCACCCCGGGCCCGCCACACGGCAAGGGCCTCCTCCTCTTCCAGGTGGAGAAGATGAAAGAACACCAGCTTTGCCTGACGGACAGGGTCCTCAGGATCTTCCTTAAGCCAGGTCCGGTAGTCAAAGGCGCCCCGGGTTACAAACCGGGCATAGGCCCGGTCATACTTATAACGCCGATCCGGATCAGAGAGGATCTCATAGGCGCAGAGCAACTTCCGCATGGCCCCGCCGGCGGCGTTACCGGCAATATCCGGATGCAGTTTCTTCGCATGCTCCCGAAAGGCCCTTTTTATATCCTTGGCAGTGGCGTTTTCTGTTAATCCAAGGAGGGTGTAATAGTTTTCCATTCCATAATTAACTAGGCGCCGATCCGCTTTCCCAGGGATTCCGCATGGGCTGCGTTCAACAGGATATCGCTCCAGTTGACGATCATCCCCTCCCTTTCCATGGCCCGCATCAGGTTCGCCATGGCTTTTGCGGTAAAGGGGCCGGTTTTTTTCAGGAAGGCGGCGCCCTTCCGCCCCCCAAGACCGCCCCCGGAGGCGAGAATCCTGGCTACCGCTTCGGGCATCTTGCCGCCGAAGACGGACATGGACTCCGCTGTTACTACGATATACTCGTAACCGGGCAAACGAAACCCGTCTTCAGTCCACGCGTCCAGTGTATCCACCCGGTGCCCCATGGATTCCATCCCTTTGGCCAGGGCGCTTACGTAATCTGGGGGAGGGCGCCGCTGTGCCGGAGCGCTGATAATCGCAATTCTCATCTTATGCCTGCTTATACAGTTGATCGATATTCGCCTCTTTGACCAAGAGCACCGAACATTTCGCATTTACCATGATCTCCCGGTGTGAATGGGAAATGATATCCCGGGCGCTTCGATCCTTCTCCCAGCCGCCCAGAACGATAACATCCGCCTTTTTTTCATCCGCCGCCTTGAGGATCTCCGTGTACACCGCTCCCCGGCGGATCTCCCGTTCCACCCTGACTCCCTTGGCCCGGGCCAGCTCTTCCACAAAGGAAAGGTACCGTTCGCCGTTGGCCTCAAGGCCCCGCTCGTACTCCTGACTCTCCTCCTGGATGAAAATTTTGCTCAGGGTAAGCTGGCGAATCGTTGCGGTATCCACTACGTAGACGGCCGAAAGCCGGCAGTGGTACTGCCGCGCCATGATTATCGCATACTTGGCCGCCAAAATAGAAGCATCGGACCCGGTGATCACGACAACGATATGAGAAAAAAGCGGTTTTATCATTCCCTGTCCCCGGATGCCGGATCAACCGAAAGGTTTGACCCAACTCCTTTCCTTTTTAACAACTTGCTTGAGAAAAAGGCATCCCGATCCTTTTCCTCAAGGGAAGCTTCAATATAGACCTTTGTTTCCCTGGCGGTAGGAATAACCATTTTTTCCAGGGCATTTACCCGCCGCTGGGTTTTCCGGACCTCCCGGGCAAGACGCCAGGCTATGGTCCTCACCGCAGCCAGTTCGGTAAGGATCTTTAAAAGCTCAAAGAATTCTAACACAGTTTCATCACATTCTGCAAATGAATTCGCCTCGGAATACTTTAATTCCATCTCCGGCAGGTGAACCTCCAGCCCCGGCAGATTCATGCCCGCCACCAGAACCCGTTTTTCCCGAAGGTCAAACCGGTACCGGATATTCCGGGAGAGCTTCTCCGCCCGTTCCCGGCCCGCCACGACGAGCATCCGCTTGAGGGCGGGGTAGGCGGTGGACACCCGGACGTCAAGATCCCGTTCCAGGAGCTTCACCTGCTCCACCTTCTGCATCAGCTCCATGACCAGGATCTCCCGCTTCTGCTCCAGGAGATCGTATCCCTCCTGGGCGATGGCAAGCCGTTCCTTAACCCGGAAGAGGTTGCTCTTGGTGGGGGCAACCTGTTCACGGGACACTCCTTTCCTCCATGGATAATAATGTAAACTAATTTGTGGTTTTTAACAATACAAAAAACGAAAGATGTTTAAATTCAGGACCTTTTGGGCTTCCCATTCTATTGCGGCGCAAATACGGCGCAGATGTGATTCATCCGCATTAAAATGTATAGCTTATCCCCGCCTTGAGAAAACTGTTGCCGTGGTACTGACCGAACTGGCCCTCCTTGTCGCCGGCAAAGATCCCCGCCGACAGAACAAGCGCCACGTCACCCTTTGTCCAGGTGATCGAGGGCATGAGGATACAGCCCTTCTCCTCGATCTCCCATATACCCGAGGCACGGAACTCCAGGGTATCCCGCAGAAAACTCTTTGTCAGGCTTATGATGATCCGGGTGGCCGTCATATCGGCGTCCCCTTCGATGTCAAAGGGAAAGTCGCCGACCTTATCATCCAAAAGCCGCAGGCTGCCGAGACCTTCCACATTGAGGTTGATGCCCCACGGCAGATCGCGGTCAAACCCGAGGGACCATGCGAGAGAGGGATTGTACACCGCTCCATCGTCCCCTTCAAGATCCTCCGTGATGTTCGCCGCGGCCTCGGCGCGTATGTTGAACCCCGCCGCCACCCGGGCATAATCGACGCCAATCTGATGATACCGGTTGTAGTCAAGACGTACATCCGCAGAAAAGGGATCCCAGATCAGATTGATCGTATGGGCCGGCTGAAAGAGATTGCCGTAGAAATACTGAGCACCCACGTCCGTCTTGCCGATGCTGGTGGTGAACCTCAACCCTGCCTGGGCGTAGCGCATGGATTGTGTGTCGGCATAGTTCATGCTGACCGAGGGATAATTCTGCAACTCATCCATCCGGGCGTCTTTCCAGCGGCCTTCCGTGTCAAAATTGTGGCCCTGAAAGACCGGCACAAAAACCCCTTCCAGTTTGGTAAAGGAACCCAGACGGAAGGAGGCGTGTATCAGGGGGCGGGCAATTTTCATATCCGCCACATCGTTCATCCTGGTATAATCGGAAAAATCCAGCGGGTTTATCACGTCAAGGGGCCCTAGCGCATCAGCCTTGCCCCAGGTGAGTTTGCGTAATCCGCCTTCAATATCAAAGCCGCCGAAATACGCGCGGAGGTAAGCCTCATCAATGGCTACGGGGAATGATGAGCCGTCAAAAACCGGCGCAAATTTCAGATTGATAACAGCATCCGCATTATTGCCGGAGGCGCTGAAGTTGATCCCCGCCTCAAGCAGGTCTCCCAAATGAACCTTTGCCGCATCGGAAAAATCACTGACAAAACCGGTAAAGGACGCCGATACCTCGCCGCCGATACTCACCGTGCCAAAGGACGCGCCGGACAATGCGCCCCCGGAACCGGAATCCTTTTCCGCCTCTTCGTCACTAAACCCAAACCCAAAATCATCCTGAGCCGCCAGCGGCGGCGCTATGCCCGGAAAAAACAACAGTGTCCCTAAAGCCAAAACCAAAACAAACCGTGTTGACATACCGCCTTTCATCATTTCCTCCCTCCGGTTCCGGATTCCTACCTTACTCGTCCGGTCTCAAGATAATTTGTGGTAAACACGCCTTCGGGAATCGGATCGTTGTACTTGATGATATCCATGTAAACCGTCGTCGACGTACCTTCGGCAAGGGTCGTCATTTTTGTAATGCTCGTTGTTAGCTGTCCCTGTACTTCCTTTACCTCAAGCACTTCCGTCAGTTTTATCAAATTACCCCGCCGATCATACAACTCCGCCTTCCAGGGGATTTTGAGATCCTTGTCTATCCACTGCACAAGCTTTGAATAGGCAAAGCCAGAATCCTTCACGCCGGACTCAATCACATAACAGGCCTTTCCGTTTGCGGTTTCTTCCCGCAGGAACCGGTGACTGTCCACACTGGTATCCCGGTTCTGCAGGGACATATCATCGTAGGAAAAATCCGTTCCCATAAAACTACCGCCCCCTTCAGATGCGGCGACACGACGGACCTTCCCCAGAGAGGGCAGGAAGATCCAGCGGTCATCGACACCTCCGGGATTTTCCATCGTCAGAAAACGGGTGTTCCGTACCGATGCGGGCTGTTGAAATACAACCAGGGTACGGGCCCTGCCATTTGAATCGTCCTTTGAATACTGATCGATGATCCGTTCACTGGGCCTGCCATCCTTTGCCTGAATCACCATGCGGCTCCGGATAGAAACCGTGTCGGCCTTGACGTGGTTCCGGGATTCTGCAACAATCGCGGCGGCGTCAGGTGCGGAACCGGATGCGGCATTTTGCGCCCCTGCCCGTCCGGCAAGGCAAATGATCATTGGCACAATGAAAAACAACCATTTCTTCATCCTAAACACCTCTGTATATGAATTTTGGTTTTATTAGGGTCAACAAAACGGGAACAACGGTAAGACTCACCATGGCGCTGGTCAGCATGGTGAGGGCTATCAGGACGCCCAGTTCCGCCAGGATAGTAAACCGGGACAAGGCCAGTACCGCAAAACCAAAACCCACGGAGGCGGCGTTGATAAGTATCGCCTTACCCGATGTGGCAAAGGCGTTGCGAAGGAAGTCTCCCCTGCCCTCCGCAGCCCGGTACTCCCGTTTATAGGCCTCAATAAAATGGATCGTGTAATCAATGCCGATGCCGATGGAAAGGCTCGCCACCATCGCCGTCCCCAGGTTGAGTTTGATTCCCGTAAATCCCATGACGGCAAAATCGATGAGGATCGAAACCGACAGCGGCAGGCTGCCGATAAGACCGGCAATTACGGATCGGTTTGAGAAGGCCACAATCAGGAACACTATCACTATCGAAACAAAAACCGATATAAGCTGGGAACGCACAATCTGTGTGTTGACGGACCCTTCAATGAGGGCGCTGCCTCCCACCAGGGTCTTCACATTATCGGGAAAGTTTGCCTCGATATAATTGTAAATTTCCCCAACTGCCGCATCGGTTTCATCCTGTCCCGCAGTTCTGAACTGAACCGTCGTCTTGATCGCCGTTGGTTCCAGGGGATCATTCGCATATTCACCTATGTCCCCGGAAAGGAGCACCAGGTAATTAGACACCAGAACCTGTAGTTCCTCCGGCCGCTGTTTTCCGTAACGCCCGGGGGATTGGGGGACCTCGTAATAGGAGGCCCCCTGGTAATTCACGAGCTTCTTCAATTCCCCCACAAAAGCCCGGGCCTCTCCGCTCTCCCCCGATGCCTTGTCAAGCAGGGCGATCAGTTCCTCCGCCTGGGGGCGGTAGGAATCTCCCGATTGTCCTCCGGCAGGGGCGGCCCCTCCCTCCTCTCCGCCTTCAAATCCAAAATCACCAAAACCGCCGGCATCATCGCCAAAGCCGAAACCGCCGGCATCATCGCCAAAGCCGGCTTCGGAATTTATATTCTCCCCCGCCCGTAAGCCTTCAGGACTCTCATCGGCGTTAAACAGCTGATTGATCCGCTTGATCATATCGGTAAAACCCATCACCTTGCCGACGCCGGGGACCTTTTCGCTGAGGTAGGTATTCAAATTGTCCATTGCGCCGAGGCTTGCCGGGTGCAGCAGGGTTTCCGCGCTGTCAGCTTGCATGACCACACTCACCACCTTTGAGCCGCCGAATTTTTCGCGTACAAAACGATCCGATTTTGCTACGTCCGAGTCAGCCCTGAACATCTCCACCATCACGTTATCAACGATGATTCTTGACATGCCGTATATACCGATCAGCACAATGATTGCGGCCGCTCCCAGGACAAGAAAACGTCTGCGGCTGACGGCATAAAAAACACCGGCTATGCCCCTGTCCAACCCATCCGCAGCCGCATCCTTCCGGGGATGGCCTGCCCGCGCCGGTTGTCCTGTGGCGGATAAGCGGGGCGGTTTGGGCCCGCGGATGAGGAACAGCGCGGGGATCAGGGTGAGTGAAATGGCAAAGGCTGCCATTACGCCGAAACCGGAAAAGAGTCCAAAATGCCGTATCGGCGCAAGGGTGGTAAAGCAGAGGGACATGAACCCCGCAAGGGTGGTAAGGGCCGCAAGGAACACTGGCTTCCGGATCTTCCGTACCAGGGCATAAACAATCTCCCGGTGCCGTTCCCGGTCAAGGGGTTCCCCCGAATTAATATGGCTTCTGTAGTGGGTAACCACGTGAATCCCGTAGGCACTGCCCACCGCCACAAGGATCACCGGCAGGAGCGCGGAGACTATCGTGAGTTTGACGCCAAAGAAGGGCATCGCCCCCAGAGACCAGATGGTGGCGATTAACACCGTGAGGAGGGGCAGCACCACCCCGGATATACATCGGAAGGAGAAAAACAACACCCCCAGGACAATAACTATAACCAGGGGAACCAGCATGATGATATCCGCCCCAATGGCCTCGTTTACGGTCCCGCTGAGGACGGGAACACCCGCAACATACACCTCCGCAAGACCGGCGAACATCTCCTGGGCAATATCGCGGATCTTCGTAGCGTTTTCCGTCGCCACAACGCCCCCGGCGTCTTCAAGCATAACATTCAGCGGGACAATTACCTGGGTGGCGGAAAAATCATCCGAAAAAAACGAACCCCGGTACAGATCCCAGGAAAGTAATTTCTGTTTCAGAATCCCTATCTCTTCCGGTGTCCCGCTGAAATCATCCCCCACCAGCTTGTCCACCACGATGGAATCCCCGTCGGCACTGATATAGTCAACAGTGATGATGGAACTTACGCCCCCGGCGTCCACCACCGGTATCTCACTGACCCGGTCAACAAAGTCCCCTATGCGCTCCAGAAATTCCGCATCAAAAACCGTGCCATACTTCCGCTCCAGCCCTACCATGACAAAAAGGGAACTTCCAAAGGTTTCATCGATGTAATCCGAAGTAATTCTGGCGGGATCGTTTTTGGGGATCATGTTGAGATTGTTGTTGTCCAGTTCCGCCTTCGGAAGCTGGGCGGCAAAAAAAACGGTTATTACCGCAATTACCAAAACAATTACCTTTGGACGCTTAAAAAATTTTTCCACTTGTCCTCCCCGGAAGACTTTCCGCGGCAATTTGCCGGAAGCAAAATGTTACACTTGCAACAAATAAGGCATTTGTATTATATATAATGACAGTGGATGAATGTCAATCAAAGGACGCAAAAATGGACAAAAGGAGATAAAGTGTTGCAAAATACGCACAAAGTCAACCGTCAGGTACAACGTTCAAAAAGCTGGATGCTGGACGCCCTGCTTCTGCTGATGGACGAAATGCCCTACGATAAAATCACCATCTCGGACATTACCGAAAAGGCGGGGGTAGCGCGCCAGACCTTTTACCGTAACTATGCGGGCAAGGATGATATTGCCCTGCAGTATCTGGACAGTATTTTTAACAATAACTTTTTAAAGATGAAAAATGTCCGGGATGAAAAAGGCCGGAATGTGCTGGCGATAACCTTGTCGTTCAGGGGTTTTATTGAACATAAGGAAAAACTGGCAAAATTGCAGCGGGATGACACCGAACGCCTGATCCTCGCCTATACCCAAAAATGGGAGGATTACGTGATAGATTTTGGCAAAAATAAAGTATCCCGGGCCGAAAGACTCCTGTTCCGTTACACGATAAAATTTCATGTCGGCGGCTCCCTGCGGATGATCCTTGACTGGATGAAACACGACATGCCCATGCCGGGGGAACAGATGAGCAGCCTTCTGCAAAAATTCATCGACGCTGCTGAAACCGGCGCCGGGGGACTTCCCAATCTGACGATCCGCATACAAAACAACTAACAGACCTGCCGGATCTGTACAATCGGAAGGAAGGCTCGTTACGATCCGATAACTTCCCCCATATACTTTTCGATGTAGGTTTTATTTATCCGCAGCAGATCTTCCCGGGGCAGGTACCGGAGGATCGCCCATCCCATATCCAGGGTCTGCTCTATGCTCCGGTTTTCAAATTCCCCCTGGGTGAGGAAATCCTGCTCAAACCGTTCCCCAAACCTGAGGTACCGCTTGTCTGCCTCGGAGAGTTCCTCCTCCCCGATGATCGACGCCAGATTCCGTACCGCCTTGACCCGGGAATAGGCGGCGAAAAGCTGGCTTGCCACATCCTTGTGATCCTCCCGGGTCATGCCCTCCCCAATGCCGTCCTTCATGAGCCGGGAGAGGCTGGGGAGACCTGCTACCGGCGGATAAATGCCCCGCTGGGTGAGTTCCCGGTCCAGCACTATCTGCCCTTCGGTGATGTACCCCGAAAGATCCGGAATGGGATGGCTGATGTCATCGTTTGGCATGGTGAGAATAGGTATCTGGGTGATGGAACCGGAGGAGCCGGCAACCTTCCCCGCCCGCTCGTAGAGACTGGCCAGATCCGAATAGAGGTAGCCCGGGTAACCCTTGCGGCTGGGAACCTCACCCCGGATAGAGGAAACCTCCCGGAGGGCCTCGCAGTAGTTGGTCATATCGGTCACCACCACAAGGACGTGCATGTTCCGCTCGTAGGCCAGATACTCCGCCGCGGTCAGGGCGCAGCGGGGGGCTACAAGCCGTTCCAGAGAGGGGGCGTCCGCCAGCGACAAAAAAACCACCACCTTGGACAGTACCCCGGTACGCTCAAAATCATCCAGAAAAAAACGGGCCACGTCGTATTTGACCCCCATGGCGCAGAACACCACCACAAAGGACTCATCCCCGGCGCCGCCGGCGGAGGCCTCATGCTTGTCCAGAATCTTCGCCTGCCGGACGATCTGTGCGGCCAGATGGTTATGGGGCAATCCGTTTCCGGAAAAGATGGGGAGTTTCTGGCCCCGGATCAGGGTATTCATCCCGTCAATGGCGGAAATACCGGTCTGAATAAAGTCCCGGGGGTAGGTCCGGGCATAGGGGTTGATGGGAAGGCCGTTTATATCAAAGCTTGTGGAGGAGATGATGTCGCCGTAGCCGTCAATGGGTTCCCCCAGACCGTTGAAAATACGGCCCAAAAGATCCGGTCCGACCCGCAGTTCCATGGGCTTTCCCAGAAATTCCACCCGGCTTTCCCCGGCGGAAAGTCCCGTGTTGCTGCCAAAGATCTGGATGGCGGTCCAATCCTCGCTCATATCCACCACCCGGCCAAGGCGTTTCCCCTCCTCCCGGTCATAGACCGCTACAACCTCGTTAAACCCCACATTCCGGCTCCGGCTGGTGATAACCACAGGCCCTTCAATCCGGGACAAACCCCGGTACTCTATACCCCTCATACATGAGCTCCGCTAAAGGAAATATCGTCGCCATCACCCCGGTAGCTCCGCTCCAGATCTTCCATGGCGTTTTCCATCTCCAGTTCAAATTCCCGGAAGCCATCGGTATCCTCATTCCTAATCTCGCTCTTAAGCCGGGAAAGCCGTTCCCGAATGGGAGAGGAGGAATCGCCCCCCGAAAGACCGGTGATCTTCATGAGGGGCGCCCCCAGTTTTATGCAGACCTCCGCCCGTTCATGGAAGCGCATGATCAGGGCAAGGAGGCGTACCTGCTTGGCCGGTACGCAGTACGTATCCACCTCATCAAAAGAATTCTGCTGCAAAAAGCCGTCCTTGAGGATCTCCGCAGTGACCAGGATAAGCCGCTGATCGTCGGGCAGGGCATCGGGGCCGATAAGCCGGACTATCTCCGAGAGGCGCTGCTCCTTTTTCAGGAGATCCATGGCCGCCTGACGGACCCGGACCCAGAGGGGATCGACCTTTTCCCACCAGGGTCTTACCTCCCCGGCGTATTCGGAATAGCTGTCTATCCAGCTGATGGCGGGATAATGCCGGGCATTTGCCAGATCCCGGTCCAGGGCCCAGAAACAGCGGATAAACCGCTTGGTATGCTGGGTCACCGGTTCGGAGAAGTCCCCTCCCGGGGGGGAAACGGCGCCGATGATGCTCACCGAACCTTCCATCCCGTTGAGGGTACGGACCCGGCCGGCCCGCTCGTAAAATTCAGCAAGCCTGGTGGGGAGGTAGGCGGGAAAACCCTCCTCCGCGGGCATCTCCTCCATGCGGCCTGAAAGTTCCCGCAGAGCCTCGGCCCAGCGGCTTGTGGAATCCGCCATGATCGCCACATGGTAACCCATGTCCCGGTAGAATTCCGCCAGGGTAACCCCGGTGTATATCGATACCTCCCGGGCGGCCACGGGCATGTTGGAGGTATTGGCAATGAGGATGGTCCGCTCCATGAGGGACCGGCCGCTCCGGGGATCCGTAAGCCGGGGAAATTCGGTGAGTACGTCGGTCATCTCGTTACCCCGTTCCCCGCAGCCGATGTAGATGATCACGTCGGCATCACACCACTTGGCCACCGCATGCTGGGTCATGGTCTTACCGGTACCGAAACCTCCGGGAATCGCCGCGGTCCCCCCCCGGGAAAGGGGGAAGAATACGTCGATGACCCGCTGCCCCGTAACCAGGGGCTGATCCGGGGAGAGCCGTTCCGCCTGAGGCCGGGGGATCCGCACGGGCCACCACTGGGCAAAGGGTATCTCCTCCCCCCGGTCGGTCCGGGCCGCCACGGCGTTACAGGAATAGTCCCCGGCCTCTGCCAATTCCTTCAGATTCCCCCCCAGGGTGTTGGGGGGCGCCATGATCCTGCAGATGATGCTTTCGGTTTCCCGTATCGTGCCCAGGATCATGCCGGGCCGTACCGGGACGGCCTCTCCTTTTGTCAGCTTCTCCGCCAAACCGGGGTCCGGAACAAAGGGCCAGGATTTGGCGGAATCCAGGGGTTCCCCCCGGGCGCCGGGGATCATGAAGACACCCTTCTGCCTGTAGAGGGACTCCAGGGGTCGCTGTATCCCGTCGTAGATAGTGCCGATCAGCCCGGGGCCGAGCCGGGCGGAAAGGGGGCGTCCGGTGGAGGAGGCAAAGGCCCCCACCTCAAGCCCCGTTTCATCCTCATAAACCTGGATCATCGCCTCATCCCCTTCAAGCCGCACCACTTCACCGATGATACGTTTCTCTCCCACTTCCACCACGTCAAAAAGCCCGGCGCCCTTCAGCCCGACGGCGCGGATGATGGGGCCGGAGATCCGTTTAACCCGTCCTTCAGCCATGGGGAACCTCCTGCCGGATCGGGTCTGCCAGGGCGGCTTCACCCAGAAGGGCGGTTGCCAACTCAAAACGTTTATCCTTGAGAAGGGTCAGGGCCGCGCCATCAACCGATGCAGTGATCCGCAGTTTCTCCGAATCGAGGACAACCGCAGGAAACCTGCCCGGTACGGTCCGGAGATCCGGCTCTTCCCCGATGGTCCAGGTCTGCCGGGGCACAAGCCTCTTTAAGAGCCCCTCCAATTCATCCTTTTCAAGACCCCGGGCATATACGGTAAAGGGGGCCAGGGCGATTTCGGGACAATATTGTATCCGTATTGCCAGTTCTTTCTCAAGGATACTCAGGAGCCTGTCCCGGCTAAGACCGGCGATATAATCATCCATGGCGGTGTTGAGGAAGGTTTCAATTTGGGCAAGGCGGCAACGCCATTTGTCCAGGGGAAACCGGGCCATGATCTCGTTCCGGTTCTCCTCCAGTTTTGTGGCATAACGTTTTTTTGCCTTGGCGATAACCGCCTTGGTCTTCTTTTCCCATGTGGCGGCAGCCTGAACTGCGGCATCATCCGCCGCCTTGAGGATCCGCTGGGCTTTCCGGCGGGCATCCTCCAGAATCTCCTTGTCCAGGACCTCGGTTGATCGTAATTCTTCCATAACAATTCCTTAGACGTGGATGCCGACAGCTTCCCGGATAGAATCCACCAGGGTTTTACGGCCCTCCAGCCTGCCCAGGGTACCAGGGATCTCCACCACCAGGGGATAACGGCCGGAAAGCTGCCACTGAGTCAGATCGTCCCCCAGCCAATCGGCGGCCTCCTCGGTCAGGATGAGAATCCGGCAGCCCTCCACTCCGGGCAGCACCATCCCGGCGGTGTCATTCCAGTTTCTGGTAATCCGGTTAAATATTGAACGGGTCTCTTCAGGATTTACCGCCGCCTTTCCGTCAATACCCACAAAACGGAAAGCCGTAACCAGCTCAGAATCCCCAATAAAAAAATAATCCACAAATGTTTACAATATCAGGATAAGCAGGGCAACAAGAAAGCCCCAGAGACATATCCCTTCAGCAAGACCCGCATAGGGCAGGGCCTTTCCGGAGAGTTCCGAATTTTCACTCATCGCTCCCATGGCAGCGGCGCCGATTTGACCAACCGCAATACCCCCGGCGATGCAGGAGATTCCTACCGCCGCTGCGGCGGCAAAATACTTCCATATTGCGGTATTCCCTGTCCCGGCAGACGACCCTTCTCCGGCTTCTGCCGCCGCCTCCTGGCCAAAAAGGGGCGCCGACAGGGCCAGTAAGACGCAGACAAAAAAAACAACTCGACCTTTCATAAACCTTCTCCTCAATGATTTCAATTCAACGTATTTGCCTTATCCGGCCGGTGGACAGGTTCAGGCATCTTCGCTTTACGAAACCGGAAGGGGGTAAATTCCACCCCGGTTTCAGTAAAAAATTTGCTAAAAAATTCATAGTACTGCAAACGCACTACCTGGATAGCCACGATCATTCCTTCCAGGATGATGATCACCGTATTCCCAAAGATCATGATGAGGAAGGAAAAAACGGAACCGGCGGGCCCGCCGGCAAAGTCCAGCACCATCTCGGAAAGCTTAAATATGATAAAGGAGAGCACCGCGTGGGAAAGGGCAAAGGCCCCCACCCGGAGAAAACTGACCGTATTTGAAACATAGGTGGAGGCAGTTTCCAGGACCTCCACAAAACCTTCCATAATAAAAACCAGTATCCCATGCTCCAGATAGGGCCGCTCCCGGATGATAAGCCGCCAAAGGAGAGGGCCAAAGAAGATACACAGGGCCGGAACAAAGAGGCAGGGCAGATCAAACCAGCGGAAATAGTCCCCAAGAAGATACCGGATGGCGATGGAGATGGCGTACCAGAACAAAACCAGCCCTGCCAGGCCTGTTTTTGAAAAGAATGCCCTCTCGTAAGACTTAAGGGAACACTGGTTTACAATATTGACCAGAAGCCCGATGGAATTGAGGAGCACCCCCACCGCAATGGTAAAACCGAAAAAGTAGAAGAGCTTGATGACGCTTCCCCCCTTTTCGGTCAGAGGCATCAGGGTGAGAACCCGGTCTACCGGATGGCCCGTAAGCAGCCCGCTTATGGCCCGGGTCGGCCCGATGAGGAGGTTTTCATTGGTAAAGACCGCGCCGTTCAAAAGCCCCATAACCATGGACGATACCCCCACCGCTACAAGAGGTACGGAGTAATGCCGGAATGAGGCCAGGACCCTGGGACCCCGCTTCCCCGTGAGGAGTCCCGCCAGTAACAGCACAAAACCCTGGCCCACGTCGCCAAACATGATCCCAAAGAGGATCGTAAAAAAAAGGGCCACAAAGGGAGTCGGATCGATGGTGTCGTAGAGGGGGGCGCCGTAGGAGAACACTATCCCCTCAAAACCCTTCACAAAAGCCCCGTGTTCCAGGGACACCGGGACCTTTTCCCGTCCCTCCTTAACTTTGATAAGCTCTTCAGGGTTAAAAGTCCGGACCGCTATCCTGCCGCCGGTTCGCTCCTCCAGTTCCGACACCAGGAACCCCACCATGTCCGCAGGTACCCATCCCGTAAGGACGTAGACGCTCTTGGTGGCGACGAGGTTGACCTTAAGCTGTTCCACAATCGCGGCCATCAGGTAAGACCCGGTAAGGGCCCGGAGCCGGGGCCCGTATTCTGCCCGGAGCCGGGCCTTATCGGTAGTGATGGTTCCCAGTTCCCCTTCCACCCTTTTCATCCGATCCTCCAGGCCGGAGAGGAGTTCCCCCGGGATCCCCTTGTAACCCTCCGGTACGGCGATGGGAATAAAGGACTGCCGCTTCAGTTCCGAATCCAGGGCAAAACGGCCCTTCCGGGAAGCCGCCGCCAGAACCCGGTCGCCGGAAGCTCCTGAACCCAGGGGGATGATCACCGCCCTGTCCGCCAGGGTATTCCGCAGATCCTCCTGCCTGCCGGGGTCCAGCCGGCCAATCCGAAGGGTCAGGTAGGAAAGCTGATCCAAGTCCGAGAAGGGGGCGTTGAGATTCGCAAAAGCCTTGGCCTCGTTCAGGGTCTCCTCCACCTTTTCCTTTTCCTGAATCAAGCCCTTCTCCCGCTCAATCAGGAGGGCGATGCCGCCGGTCATCTTATCGGTCAGTTCCTCCTCCTCGGGCCCCGGAAGGCGGCTCGACTCCTCCGGTTCCCCAGGCAGTTCCACCCCAATTCCCGCAGCGGCGGTCTTTAGCTTCTCCAGAGTGTCAAGAATATGCTTCCGGCTGGCCTCATCCAGGGAGTGAATAGCCGCTTCGGCCCTGTTTCCCGATTCCTGCGGCCGATCTTCGGAGAGGTGCATAACCGCCGTGCGGCCCAGGAATTCAATGACCTGATCCACATCCCGGTCAAGAACCGTTAATTCAACCTGCTTCATCTTCCGGGGTCGTATCATGGCTGAGCCTCCAGGATGGCAAAAACATCCGGCACGGCCAGTCCCAGACTCAGACCTTCGGCCACGCTGGTAAGGTAATCCTCTTCAAAAAACATCAGTTTGATAAAGCAGGCAGCGGTATCCATGGAGAAGGGCCGGCGGCGGAGGGCATGCCGGCACATCCGGTAGAGGTGTACCGCCGCGGCGTTCTGAAAATATCGCGGATCCGCCTTCCAGGGCATACCGGGCAGTTCCGGATTAAGCATTCCCGCGGCTTTCCATTTCTGCCAATCCTCCCGGCTGTCCAGGGCCAGGGAGAGGGAAGAAAGGGCCAGCGCCTCCACGGAGGGCCCGGCGTCCGGGGCCTCTATGGATATAAGCCGTTTCCGGATCGAATCCGCATCCATGCGGTAATAGGTCCGCAACCGCAGGGCCCAGGCGGCATTTTGCAGGGAAATTTCCTCACGGAGGATCCCTTCAATGGCGGTCCGATCCTTTTTTACCAGCTTTCCCATGGCATCCCAGAGACCACGGTAATACCGCTGATCCAGCCCGGAGAGGATCCTTTCCACCGTGGACTCCGACAGGGTCTCCCCGCAGATCCAGGAGAATTCGGAGGAGCGGAACATCCCCCGGAGATCCGGATAGGCGGCAAAGTTGACCACCCCAAACTGACCCAGATCGGTATGGGCCGGCCCCCCGGACTCCCCGGCGACGATGGCGGCAAGACAGTTCTTTACATCGGCATACTCATAAGCACGGAGGAGACGAATCAGAAAATCCGGGGGTTTGGAAAAGGAGTTGAGCACCGATACTATCCGTCCGGCGGCCCTGCTCTCCAGACGGGACTCCAAATCCTTAAGGAGTTCCCGCTCGGGAAGCTCCCGGGGGTCATGGGGAAAAACCAGCCGGTCAAGTTCGGAAAGTCTGGTTACCGGGGTGAGCCTCGCCATGCCTTTACCGACAAAGGATTTGCCGATGATTCCGCAGGCCTTGGCATACATATATGCCCGCTCCCCCATGCCCTGCATCACTGCGCCTTCACAAACCATGTATCAAGACATCTGAAGAAAGCATCCCGATCAACCGGTAAGTTACGGAGTTCCTCCCGGTAAGATTCAAGCTGCAGACGAATCTTTTCGGTAACCGCAGCCATCTCCTCCGCATGCCAGGCTTCCAGATCGAGGATCGCCTGGCCGTACTGTTCATCGTACAGGGCGCGGCCCCGCTTTTCGCTCTCTGAAAGACGCCTGTCCGCCTCAACCCGGGCATCATTCACCAGCTCCGAAGCGGAAGATTCGATCTGTAATAAATGCTGCAGGATGTCCTGTTGATCCATTTAAACACCTGCTCAGTTCAGGGCAGTGAGAAAATCTTCATACTTTTTGATAATCCCATAGGCGCTCTGTGCATCACGCTGGGCCAGCAGTTCCGTATAGAACTGAGGGTTATCCAGAAGTTCTGCCAGGCGCTTTAACACCCATAAATGCTTCTCCGCTTCCAGTTCGGGGGCCAGAATCATAAAGAGGAGGTATACGGGCTTACCATCCAGCGCGTCATAGTCTATCCCCTTCTTTGATACCCCTAAAACACCGCAGACCCGGGAAACCGCATTTGTTTTCCCGTGGGGAATGGCGATGCCCTGACGGATCCCCGTAGACATCTTCGCCTCCCGCTCCCGCAGGGCATTGAGGATATAATCCCGGGCATTGCTCTTTGCCCCGTGGCAAAACTGATCCGCCAGCTCCTCAAAAACCTCGTCCTTATCCTCCGCTTCCAAACCGACTTTGATGAAATCGGGCTGAAAAATCTCACTCAGATACATTGAAAAATACCCCCCGTGCCGGAATAACAACCAGACGGTCTTTGCCCCGATACAATCGCTTTACCTGCATACAGCGCCGTTTTACTCCGGCAAACCGGATTCCCCGGATGAACCGTCGGACGAACCATTAGAAGAACTATCGGAAGGACCACCGGCTTCCGGAACGAGATCCGCAGAGACTTCGTCTGCCACCGCTCCATCCGGGGATGCTCCGGCATCCTCCTGCCACCAGTCGTTGTCCGTTCCGGCAGATGACTGCCGTCCCGCAGCTTCCACCCCCGTAGCGCCGGGAGTCCGGTTGATCAGGGCCAAACTGAAACTGAGAATCAGAAACACAGCCCCCAGTATAGAGGTGGTTCTGGTCAACACATTCCCCGAACGGGACCCAAAGGCTGAACCGCTGCCCCCGGCAAAGATACCGCCAATACTATCCCCCTCTTCATTTTGAATTAAAACTATCAGGATCAGCAATACCGCCGCAATCACGAAAAAAATCAGCAATAAAACACCCAGTACACCCATGTATAACATCTCCACGCTATAATTATATTTCATTCTACCGAATGAAAAAAAGTTATGCAAGGCATCAAGGCGGGGGGTCCGGGTAAAGACCGGCGGAGTACAGCCTCTACTCCCGGAATCGAAGGGAAAACCCCCTTCCAGCTATTTTCAATTTTAATTTTAAATAGAAAGAAACTCAACATATTCCCAGTCCGCGCCGCTGCCGTTTTGGACGAATGAGGCGGGGATGCGGATCGTTCCCCCCTCTATCAGGACTTCCGCCTGCAGGGAACTTTGGCTGCGGCCATCGGAACCGTTCTTTCCGCGAAGCAGCGCCGGGTATCTGCCCGGCGGCGGCAGGACCCGCCCCAGGGATGCCAGATCCCAGCTAAGGTCAGGGCCGCCGGAAGGGACGCCGAAAACATCGGCGGTATAATTACAGCCGAGCATAGCGGCGGCTTCCCGGAGCTTTCCCCCGGCGATAGCACGGCGAATGCGGCTGGAGCTTATAGGGTATGGGCCCTCCATCAGGGCTTCCGCAATATCCGTAGGGATGCCCCGCAGGGCGTTTGCCCTCTGAATCGCCTGCGCGTCGGTGTCCAAGTGGTAGCCGCAACGGAAGTCGCTTCCCACCGCAAAGAAACCCATGTTTCCGTGCTCCTCCAGGAGCCGGATAAATTCCAGCCCCGGCAGGCGCCGGAAAGATTCCGAAAAATCAATGATCAGGATAAGCGGCACCCCCAGGCTCTCTATAAGGGCGCTTTTCTGCCGGAAACTGGAAATATCCCCCGTGTAATCCTGTCCCCTGCGGGCCTTTTTATGGTTCCGCTTGAAGGTGATGATCACCGGCATGGAGAGATCGTCATGGCGGACTATGCGGTCAATCAGAACCCGATGCCCCCGGTGCACCCCGTCAAATACGCCAATAGTCATGGAGGCCTGTTTCCCTCCCAGGGGCAATCCGTCTTTAAGAAATTGGGACCATTCAATTGTCTGCATAGGGATACAATCCCCCTATTGTTCCCGGATCAGGAGCCGCCGGGTCAGGATTTCCAGCATATCCCGGTTCTTCCCCGGCGGCAGGGCAGCGATTTCCCGAAGCGCCCGGCTGGTATAGTTTTCCGCATACCTGCCCGCCGCCTCGGCCCCCCCGGATTGGCGTACCAGGTTAAAGATACGGGCCCCTTCTTCAGCGGTAAAGGCCGCCCGGGAAAAAATATCCCGCAGGGTCCCGGAATTGTCCAGCGGCAGGGCGCAGAGCACCGGCAGGGTAATGAGTCCTGCGGTGACATCGTTCCCCAGAGGTTTCCGTACCAGATCCTGATTTCCCGTATAATCCAGAATATCGTCGATAATCTGGAAGGCAATGCCGATGTTATAGCCTATCCGCCTGAGCCGCCGGCATACCTCCTGGGGGGCCTTTGCCTCATAGGCTCCGGCATAACAGGCCAGGGAAAAAAGCAAGGCCGATTTCCCCATAATTTTCCGCAGATAACTCCGCAGGGAAAGATTGCTCCTGAACCGGTCGTTGTTCTGTTCAATTTCCATAGTACAGATAATTGAAATAAGCCGCGCCAGATTGACGGCGTTTTGAGGAGAGGTATACTCCGCAGTAATAAGAAAACAGCGGGAGAGGAGGTAATCTCCGATAAGAACCGCATCCCGTTTTCCAAAACGGGTATGCACCGTGGGAAACCCCCGGCGCAGGGGGGAATCGTCGATCACATCATCATGGATCAGGGTGGCTATGTGGAGCATTTCCAGGGCGGCCGCAAGTTTGTAGTGCTTCTCCTGGAGTTTACCAAATTGAGCAGCCATGAGAAATAAACCGGGCCGGAGCAGTTTGCCCTTTCCATCAAAAAGAACGGTCAATCCGCTGGAAATAATTGGATTTTCTGAGGCCGATACGCCCTGTATAATACCGGAAACCTTTTCCAGGGCCTCCGGTATTCCGGAAAAATCATTCCAATAAGAGGTCATCGGCTTTACAGACACTTATTTTGACGGCCCGTCGAGATACCAGTGACGCCGGCGGGCAAGCCTGGTTCCGTTCCACCATTTCTTGAAAAGGGGAACCACCCAGCAGTCCAGCCCGAAGGCCCTCCCCGCGCCGCCGAGCAGGAGGAATCCCGCAAAGAGGAACCAAACCTGATTCCAGGCAAACATCCCCGAAAGGGTAAATACCAGGCACATGACTATAGAAACCGCCGCCGCCCACCAGGTAAAGAAGCCGCCTATCATCGCCAAACCGATAAGAATTTCCACCAGGACGACCATTAACTGGAAAAACTGGAAGGGAATGTAGGCGGCGATGTTATCCATAAAGGTAGTCCTGAACCAGGTTGCCACCACTCCATTGGCATCAAAAATGGATTTACTCAAATCCCAGACTCCCTGGAAGGTACTTTCCGCCGCTCCCGA
>JAITJI010000089.1 GCA_031279015.1 Spirochaetaceae bacterium | reverse complement strand
CATAGATAGTTTCGTCAAACCCGTTGATCCGCCGGTACAGCCGCCGGGTTACAAAGATACAGAACCCAAAGGCCTTGGGATCGATCCAGAGGTTGAGCAGGACCGCCAGGTTGATCATCCGGTGGAGGATCCGGTCCAGCCGGTAATCCGACAGGGGACGGATCTCACAGGTTGCCAGATCGATATACCGGTCCTGCATCTCGTCATAGACATTCCGGATAAAACCCGGAGGGATGATAACATCGGCGTCCAGGAAAAAGAGGAATTCTCCCCGGGCCACGGCTGCCCCGGCGTTCCTCCCCGCCGCGGGAAGCCCGCCGTCCACCACCTGGCAGCCGTAACCGGCGGCGATCTCCCGGGTACGATCCCGGGAGTGGGCGTCGGCAACGATCACCTCATAATCATCAAAATCCTGAGCCTTGATGCTGTCCAGAAGCCGGGGCAGCATCTGCTCCTCGTTTAACGCAGGAATAACAATACTTACCTTCATAATAAAGTACCACTTTTATATTACTATAAGTATAGCACAACAATGCGGAGCGATCCTACTCTGAATTGGAGGAATCCAGAAGGAATCTTGGCTGCTGAGGAGATCCGTCAAACAACCCTCTCAAATCCCCGATAGAAATACCAGGGATTATCGACAGGGTGTCAGGTAATTACCATAGTTGTACAGAAAAAAGGACATCATGGAAGGCTCTGCCTCCCCAGCGTCCTATACCGCGGCAATATACTATTTGTCCATTTGTATTGGTTCCATCGACTGTGCAAATAGACTGGTAAGTTTTGCCATTCCCTCCGCCGGAGGCTGCTGCGCTGCACGCAGATGCAGTTCATACTTGGCACTGTTATCTGTGTTTCGTGTATGAGTTGTATCCGATGATACTGAACCGTGCACTGAAGCACTGCATCCCCAGAAACTAAAAGAAGCGGTACTATCCAGTGATTCTTTTTTCTCCTCAGTTGCCCCGGTAGTTACATGAACTTCCATAGTAAAAGCTACCGTTAATTCTTCCATCAAAAAAGCCGGCAGTGGAATCAGCGAGATGAGCGGTGCATCCAGCTCAAATTTTTGCTTCGTTACCTTACCGGTAACTTTATCCGTTATCGGTTTTTCATACGAAAAGCTGATGATATTTGTTTCATACTTATCATCCGGTTTAGATGGGTCATAATTCTTATAGGCGATTTTTTTTACATTTTCCAAATATACATCGCACAGTGCCGCTTGCCCCCGCGCTGTTTCTAATACCGGTTCGCACAACAGCATCCCTATTGGCAAGTCTCTAAATTGTTCGACAACATCTTCCCCCTCCCTGATCGGCGGTTCATCTCCTGACGCCGGAGGCAGTACAGTTGCTTCATCTGACATATTCTGCTCCTTAAAAGTTATATATTTTCGACCATACGGTCTACTACGCGAGACAATCCTTCGGATGGAACACCGGAGTCAAATACCAATTTCATATCGGTCAATGGTTCCGTATCATCGGTTTCTTTTTGCGGGGCAAGTTCAACCATTAATCCATCGGGACTATTGTTCACTCTTGCTTTTATGTTAATTGTCACCTGACTTAATTGCAGGGAATTATGATGGATTAGAGCGGGAAGCGATACAATTACTTTGCTTTTTTTGTCTTCCCTGGTTGGAATATAAATAGTTTTTGTTATCGGCGTAAGTTCTTTCTCGCCTTCAAAATATTTTAAAAAATACTCTATACTATTTTGCTCCAATATTTTCTGTGACTGCTGCACGGCAGCACTTATCATTTCCAACAGGTCATTCAATTTTATTGCCATGTCTCATCCTTTTTTATTAAGGCTTCATTTTCTATCTCTAAGGCCCGGCCTTTGCAAATAAAATATAATTCGTTCCATTTTTTAATATCATATCAAATCTTACCCCGAGAAAATCTTTGGCTACGTCTATTATATCTCTCGAAGAAGATTTTTTTGTAAATTCTTCAAATATCTTTACTGCAGTGTATCTTTCAGCTTTTAAAGTCATTGCAGCACCCTTATCACAATCTGCTTTCGTTACTACTCCCACAAAAGAAAATGTTATACCATCACGGAGCAGAACCTCACGTTCATCTTTATGTCTTGTATAGATATATATGTTTTTTTGTTCAAAATCTATTAGTTCTATCCCGTTAATCAAAATAATCATCATTACACTGTCATTTGACTTCATAAAATTATAGGCCGAAACATGTGATTTACTGGTTGAAACAAAACCTTTATCAATAAAGGTGAACGTATGATTTTTTCTGAGTTCTTCACAATCCCTTTTCCACTTATTAATAGCAACATCAGGTATTTGCATACCCCGATATACCAACAACGCACCTTCATGTCTTTTCATTAATTGGCGTATTTGAATAATATCGTTTTTCATTTTTTTCTTGGCGGATTCGTTAAGTATAAGCTTCTTTCGTAAATAATCATTAATAGATTTATAGCTATTCAATCCGGTGCCTTGGATATACGCAATTAAGAGAGAGATGCCTTTTAGGGGTTTCGGCTCACACTTGGAAATATCCTTAACAGGAGTTACGGATGAAACTTCTAGAGATCCTTTGGGCATTATATTAATTTCCTGTAAATATTCTACCATATTTCGTAATATTCTGCAATATAAATTTTCAGATTTTTAGCGGCCGGCGGCATAATTCTTTGGTACCGGAGACCGGCCGGTTTGTTGATGAATTCGCTGCCGGTATCGGAATGGATACCCTTCGGCCCCCCAGGGAGCAGGGCGGGGGCCGTGTCCGGGGCCCTGAGTACCCGGGCTGACGTCCTGTTCATGAGAGCGGTCCGGAGCAGTCAAGGTTCAACATGAGGAAGAGGACGAACAATTTTCCGCGGGCCATTGGATGAAAGGCCGTTGAAGTTTTTCCACAACCATTCGAGTGTGTCCGCGACTACGGCATCATAGTACGGCTGGTAGACCCGTTTTTTTCGGCTTTTTTCAACTTAGATGGAACAGCCTCTCCCTATATGACATTTGTCAGCCGAATACTATACTGTTCCGTAAATTGCTGATAAAATGCTTTGTGGGGATACAGTACAGATACAGACAAGGAAGACAACATGGTCAACATCGGCATCGTTTTTCTGGTAGTGTTTTTGGCCCTGATGACGGGAATCGGGATCTGGGGGATGCGGAAAACCAAGACTCTGGGGGATTTTTTTCTGGGGGGCCGGTCCCTGGGGCCCTGGGTTTCTGCGGTGGCCTATGGAACATCCTATTTTTCGGCGGTGATCTTCATCGGTTTTGCCGGGACCCAGGGCTGGCAGTTCGGCCTTAACGCCCTGTGGATTGCCCTGGGGAACGCCGTTATCGGCGCCCTGGCGGCCTGGGTTATTCTGGCCCGGCGGACCCGGCGGCAGACCCAAAACCTGGACGCCATGACCATGCCGGAGTACCTTCAGGAACGGTACGGGGCAAGACATCTGAAGCCCGTGGCGGCTTCGGTTATCTTCTTCTTCCTCCTCCCCTATTCGGCTTCAGTCTTTAAGGGCCTGGGGCACCTCTTTGAGGCGGTTTTTGGGATTCCCTACGATATCGCTCTCCTTATTATGATCGCCTTTACGGGGATCTACCTTATCTTGGGGGGCTACTTTGCCATCGCCATCACTGATTTTATCCAGGGCATCATCATGTTCTTTGGGGCTGCCGTCATGATCCTCGTCCTCACCGCCGGGGAGGGGGGAGTCCCCGGGATCATCGGCAGGATCAGTGAAAACTACAGCCTCCACATTCCCCCCGCCCGGCAGCCTTCGGTAGTGACGGTGATCTCCCTGGTGTTTATGACCAGTTTCGGTACCTGGGGCCTTCCCCAGATGACCCAGAAATTCTACGCCATCAAGAATGAGGCGGTGATACCCAAGGCCGCTATTGTGACGACCATATTCGCCCTGATGATAGGGTTTTCCGCCTACCTCACCGGCGCTTCGGCCCACGTTTTCTTCGATCTTGATACCATACCGAAAAATGCCGCCGGGGCCATTCAGTACGACCTCATCGTCCCTGCCCTCCTGACCGGCCATCTGCCCCAACTGCTTTTGGCGCTGATTCTGCTCCTGGTGTTATCCGCATCCATGTCCACCCTTTCCTCCCTGGTGCTGGTGTCCTCTTCTTCGGTGGCCATAGACCTCTACCCTTCCCGGGTTGATGCCAAAACCGGTAAGGACCGATCCGTGGCGATGATGCGGTTTCTTTCGGCAATCTTCATCATCGTTTCCTATTTTATATCCCGTTTTCAGATCAGTATTATCGTCACCCTCATGTCCCTGAGCTGGGGGGCGGTTTCAGGCTCCTTCGCTGCTCCCTATATCTACGGCCTTTACTGGAAACGGGTAACCAAGGCGGGGGCCTACAGCGGACTTATTGCGGGACTGATCACGGAGATCCTCCTGTTTTTTGTCCTGGGTCCCGCCAATTCACCCCTGGCCGCATCCTTCGCCATTGTGATCCCCTTCATCGTGGTACCCCTGGTATCCCTGTGGACAAAGGCGCCGGAGAAGGTCCTGCTGGACAGGGCCTTTGAAGGACTGTAGAGGGAATCTATTATGTTCATACGCGGAGTATTTTATGAGTGATCTCAATTCCGGACAAACAATAGCCCTGCTGGGGGATGAGGCGATAGCCCTGGGGAGTATTCACGGAGGGGTAAGCGCCTCCTATGGGTACCCCGGTACCCCCTCTACGGAAATTCTGGAATATCTTCTGGCCGAATATGAGCGGGGCGGTCCGATAGCCCGGTGGTGTACCAACGAAAAAACCGCCCTGGAGGCAGCTCTGGGGATATCTTTTGCGGGAAAGCGGGCTCTGGTCACCATGAAGCATGTGGGATTGAACGTGGCCTCCGATCCCTTTGTCAACGCCGCCCTTCTGGAGATAAAGGGGGGGCTGGTCATCGCGGTGGCGGACGATCCGGGCATGCACAGTTCCCAGAATGAGCAGGATTCCCGTTACTATGCCGCCTTTGCCATGGTTCCCTGCCTGGAGCCCCGAAATCAGCAGGAAGCCTACGACATGACCCGGGAAGCCTTTGATGTTTCCGAGCGGTTCCGGATACCGGTACTGCTCCGGATGACCACCAGGCTTGCCCACGCCCGGGCGCCGGTCACCCTGAGTGCGGCCCGGAAACAGAATCCTCTTGCCAAGGCGGAGGACAGGACCCGGTGGACACTCCTCCCGGTTTACGCCCGGCGGAACTATCTTTCCCTTATCGAAAAACAGCAGAATCTGCAGGACTGGTCGGCGATGCACCCGGCCAACTCTTTGGAACTTGAAGGCAGGGACAGGAGTCTTGCCATCATAACCGCAGGCTTGGGGGGGAACTACTACGAAGAAAACCTGGACGACTTTGTTGTGGTCAGGGGTAACAAGGTCCCGGCCAGGCTCCACATTGGGGCTTATCCTATTCCCCTGGAATCCCTGCGCCTGCTCTGTGAAAAGGCCAAACGGGCTATCATTATTGAGGAAGGTCAGCCCTTCATCGAGGAACGGCTCCGGGGCATCCTTCCCCAGGGTCTCATCATAAACGGGAAGCTGGACGGTACGGTTAATCGCAGCGGAGAACTGGACCCGGACACGGTACGCAGCAGCCTGGGATTAGAGCCCCGGCCTTCGATTATCAATGTAGGGGTCACGGTTACCGACGCGTCGATACAGTACCGGGCCATCGATATCCCAAAATTACCCGGCAGGCCGCCACAGCTTTGCCAGGGCTGTCCCCACGGGGATAGTTATGAAACCATTAGGGAAGCTGTCAAAGGCCTCTCTCCCCTGTCCATAAATGCGGATATTGGCTGTTACTCCCTGGGAGCCATGCCCCCCTACGCCGTCCCGGAGAGCATCGTCTGCATGGGCGCCTCGGTAGGTATGGCTAAGGGCGCTGCCGATGGGGGGATCGTCTATGCCCTGGGGGTCATCGGAGACTCCACCTTTCTCCACTCGGGGATAACCGGACTCATCGACGCCGTGGCCGCCGATACCCCCATGACTCTGATTATTCTGGATAACTCCACGGTAGCCATGACGGGCTGTCAGGAACCCATGGTCTCCTCTTCCCGGCTGCGGGATATCATCCTGGGGATCGGGGTGAAACCGGAGCATCTGGTCGAACTGGAGGCAAAAAAACAACGTATCGGTGAAAATACGGTCCGGCTGCGGAAGGAGATCGAGTACCGGGGCCTTTCGGTGGCGATCTTCAAACGGGAATGTCTGGAAGCCTTCCGCAAACGGCGAAAAGAGGCGGCAAGACCAGAGAGTAAGACTACTGATAAAGATTAAATTGCAGGAGTGGTGTATGAAAACGACACTAAAGATTGACGGGATGAGCTGCGATCATTGCGTGCGGCATGTCAAAGATGCGCTGGAAGGAATCGCCGGGGTAAAATCCGCCCAGGTGAGTCTCAATACAAACTCCGCCGAGGTGAACCATGAGGATGGGGTATCCCTTGACACCATGACGGCGGCGGTTGTTGATGCAGGGTATGAAGTGGTGTAGGCCCGGCGGGAGGGGATAGATCCCACGGCGGCGGGTTCTGAGGGGTCCCTGGCCGCGGCCGGCGTAAGGCCCGGACTATGGCGGCTTCAGCTTCTTCGGCCTCATGGTACGGGGTAATTGTTGCTATCTTCTTGAGTACAATGTACGCCTTGATGATCCCGAAACGCAGGCGGTTTTACTCCTGCTGGATTCAGACTTCGGGGAACTCTGCCCAAAACCGGGGTGGAGATCTTTGCCGCCGGGGCAGGGTCCTTGCGGTTTGCCCGGGGGTATGCCGCCGTTGAAGCCTTGGACTTTGCGGGTATAGCCTGGCGCGGGAATATCGGCAGGGAAGAGAGGGAGAATTTGATGCAATTTAGAGAAGATAAAATATCCGGGAACAGGCTATCCGTTTTGGGGTTTGGCTGTATGCGCTTCCCCAGGAATTTCGGGGTCATCGATATGCAGAAAACGGAAAACCTCGTCATGGAAGCCATCCGGGGCGGAGTCAACTATTTTGACACCGCCTACATATACCCCGGCAGCGAAGAAACCCTGGGGAGCATCCTGGAAAAAAACCGGGTCCGGGACAGGGTCTATATTGCCGCCAAACTCCCCCTGGTTATCTGCCACGGCCCCGGAGACTTCGACCGATTCTTCAATAAGGAGTTGGAACGGCTCCGTACCGGTTACGTTGATTACTACCTGATGCACATGATCACCGGTGGGGACCTCTGGAAGAAATTCCAGTCCTGGGGAATCGAGGGCTGGCTGGCGGAAAAAAAGAAGGCCGGCCAGATCCGGCGGGTGGGTTTTTCCTTTCACGGCAGCCGGGATGAATTCATCCGGGTCCTGGATATGTACGATTGGGAATTTGTACAGATCCAGTACAACTACTCGGACGAAAATTTTCAGGCCGGGATCACGGGGCTGCGGAAGGCAGCGGCAAAGGGACTTCCGGTGATCATCATGGAACCCCTGCTGGGGGGGAAACTCGCCCGGGGCCTCCCCCGGGAGGCAGAGGAGACCTTCAAACGGGCTAACCCCGCCTTGTCCCCTGCTGCCTGGGCCTTCCGCTGGGTGTGGAACCAGCAAGAGGCGACGGTCGTCCTGTCAGGGATGAATGAAGGCCGGCAGTTGAAGGAGAATCTAGCCGCAGCGGAGACCGCCCTGCCCGGCTGCGTTGGGCCGGAAGAGGCGGAAGTGTACCGCAGGGTACTCGGGATTTTCAACCGTTCCTACCGGATCCGCTGTACCGGCTGTAATTACTGCATGCCCTGTCCTCAAAACGTCAACATCCCCGGTTGTTTCGCCGCCTACAACAGCTCCTTCGCCATGGGCTTTATCCAGGGGATGCAGCAGTACGTTACCAGTACCGCCCCTACCTCGGAACGGATGAGCGGCCCCGGGCTGTGCGTTAAGTGCGGCAAATGCGAGAAACACTGTCCCCAGCACATCCCCATCATCCGTTCTCTGGAAACCGTCCGGAACCGCATGGAACCGGTCTGGATGCGCTGGGCCATAGCCCTGATCCGCTTTACCCTGGGAAAAACCCGGCCTAGTTGATCTTTTCAAGGGCATAGTCCCTGCTGCCCAGACTAAAATCCTCAATGAAACGGATCTGTGCGTAGGGGTCCTTGCCGTGGAGCCGTTCAAAGAGATGCCCCTTTTCCCCCAGGGTTATGCCTGTAGGCACCCCCTCGGGGTTCAACCGTTCGTACCGTATCTGATCGAGGCTGGCGCTTTCAATCGCCGCCAGGTCCCAGGAGGACATGAGGCCAATATCCGGCACCAGGGAAGGGGTGGTCATACCCCAGCAATCGCACATGGCAGTGATGGAGATGAGAAGGTTGATGTAGAACACATTCCCCGGCTCAAAGCTGTCCAGTACGGTTTTGGTACAGAGGGCAAGGCCCTGCTGGAAATCAAGATAACTGGAACCGGTGCTGATTATGGCGCCGGCGGGACACACTTTAAGGCAGTGCTGGCAGAGGGTACAGTTATGAAAATTCACCTCGTATTCCCCCTTGTCGTTGAAGCTGTTTGCCTGATGATTACAACTTTCCACGCATGCATTACAGTGAATACAGTCTTTGGCTTCCCACTTGAGTCCCCCCTCCAGGCCATGCTGTTCCCTGCGGGTACGATCACTGACGCAACCCATGGCGATATTCTTTACCGCTCCCCCATAGGCGCAGCAGCCGTGACCCTTTACGTGGGCAAAATTGATAAGGAAATCCGCATCGTAGACAAGCCCGGCGATGTCCACATGCTTAAAGCTCTTGTAGTCTACGTCTACGGTGTACAGGTATTTTCCCAGATGACCTGCGGCTTCCAGCACCGGAGCGCCAAGGCTATCCTGGGTATAACCCCGGTGTTCGGGATGCCGGGCGGCGATATAGTGATCCACAAAAAAACAGTTGCCGCCATGGTCTTTCACAAAACCCGCAAGGATCCGCAGGAATACCGGTGGAATGGTGGAATATCCGATCTCCGCCCCCACGTGGATCTTGATAGCCACATTTTTATCCTTTACCTTCTCCCCAAGCCCGGAAGCGGCAAGCTGACGGTCCAGCTTGCGGGGCAGGGTCTGATCCGCTTCATAGGCAGTGTAGGCCATGTCGGAAAAATAAACATTTGATGCCATACCAATCCCTCCAATTCTTTTGTTGGGGCTAATAATAAATGTTGAAGTAAACATTAAGTCAATAGTCCGGGGTATGATGAAAGCTCGATCCTCTACATCTGCCGTATCCGGCGGTTTAGCCGTTCGGCCGGGTTCATTAAAAACGTTTTCATGTCCGCGGGTGGATATTTCTCCTAATTACATAAAAAAATCCTAAAAATTCTTGACATTGGTAGGATTGATTTGTATGATGGTATTACCAATTCAGTTGTTTACTCCTTAGAGGACCTTTTAGATTAGGTAGGAGGATTACCATGGATATTGAAAAATTAGTTGCACGATCAAGGGCGGCCCAGCAGGTGATTGCGGGGTACTCCCAGGAAAAGATCGATGCGGTTGTAAAGACCCTGGCCCGGGTGGTGTACCATAATGCGGAGCCCCTGGCTAAGATGGCCGCGGAGGAGTCCCGGATGGGGGTCTATGAGGACAAGATCAATAAAAACAAGGGAAAGGCCCGGATCCTCTGGCACGGGCTCAAGGGGAAAAAATCCGTGGGGATCCTGGAGTATGATCCTGTGGAGGGGATCGCTGTTTTGGCAAAACCCATGGGGGTGATAGGTGCGG